>CAZLWS010000068.1:0-7016 GCA_964563205.1 uncultured Propionibacteriaceae bacterium
GAGATCGCGCTGCCCGACCTGCAGCCGGGCTCGTCCATCATGCCCGGCAAGGTGAACCCGGTGGTGCCGGAGGCGACCGTGATGGTCGCCGCCCAGGTGATCGGCAATGACGCGGCGATCGCCTTCGCCGGCGCCCAGGGCAACTTCGACCTGCTGGTGATGCTGCCGGTGATGGCGCGCAACCTGCTGGAGTCGATCAGCCTGATCGGCAACGTCTCCCGGGTGCTCGCCACCCGCTGCGTGGACGGGATCACCGCCAACGTGGAGCGCTGCCTGCAACTGGCCGAATCCAGCCCGTCGATCGTCACCCCGCTGAACCGCGTGATCGGCTACGAGGCGGCCGCCAAGATCGCCAAGCACTCGGTGAAGCACAACCTGACCGTGGCGGACGCCGTCCGCGACCTCGGCTACGTCGCGCGCGGCGAGGTCACCGAGGAGCAACTGGCCAAGGCCCTGGACGTCGCGGCCATGACCGCCCCGAAGTCGTCCTGACTCCAGCCAAACGGAGGCCCTCATCCAGCCGGATGGGGGCCTTCACCTTTTTCTCGGCGGCTGCCGGCAGGTAGCCTGGATCGACTGGTGCCCGAAAGGAGTCGTTGTGGCCCGACAGCTAGAAACCACCAGCGATCGCCCCGAGCGTGAGGCCGCGCTGCGGCGACTGGCTGGTATTCGTCAACAGATCGCCACGTCCGGGTGCGAGTTCAACGCCGCAGAACTCCGACAGTGGGCGGAGGAAGGCCGGCGCTGATCAGGCGCTGCTCCAGTACTCGAAGAGCGAAGACCGAACCCCTTGTCAAATGTGCCTTGACAAGGGGTTCTAGCGTGGCAGGTGCAGGATTCGAACCTGCGTAGGCTGTGCCGACGGTTTTACAGACCGCTCCCTTTGGCCGCTCGGGCAACCTGCCGTGCCCGTGAACTCTAGCAAAGCGGCTGCGCCGACAACTAATCGGCTGCGGGCGCGGAATTCTGGGTGATTCACCGCTGTCGCGCACCCCTAGAGTGACGGCATGGCTCCTCACGTTCTCGCCGTCAGACACCTCTTGTTCGAAGACCTCGGGATCCTCGCACCGCTGCTGACGGATCGGGGATGGAGCGCGTCCTACCTCGACACGGGCATTGATCAGATCTCCCCTGAATCCCTGTTGGAGCCGGAGCTTGTGGTGGTGCTGGGCGGGCCGATCGGGGTCTATGAGACGGCGAGCTATCCGTTCCTGGTAGCCGAGAAGAAGGCAATCGCGGCCCGGCTGGCGGCGGGCCTGCCCACCCTGGGGATCTGCCTGGGGGCGCAGCTGATCGCCGAGGTGCTGGGTGCCGAGGTCCGTCCGACCGGGCGCAAGGAGATCGGCTACGCCCCGCTGACGCTGACCCCGGAGGGCCACGAGTCAGTGCTTTCCCCTTTGGCCGGGGTGCCGGTTCTGCACTGGCACGGGGATCAGTTCGAGATCCCGGACGGCGCTGCCCGGCTCGCCGAGACTCCCGGCTTCCCGAATCAGGCGTTCTCGTTGGGATCACACGTGCTGGCCCTGCAGTTCCACCTGGAGGTCGATCGCCTTCAGCTCGAGCGCTGGCTCATCGGCCACGCCCACGAGCTCTCGGTCGCCGGCATCGATCCGCGCACGATTCGAGCCGATGCAGCCACCCATGGAGCCGCCCTCGCCGAGATCGCGGCGGACGTGTTCGGAACCTGGGTCGACACCGCCGTCACAGGCCAGCACTGAGCGGCATCGTCACGCCTGCGCGGCTTGTTGGGGCAGAATGTCCCGCATGGCTGGTGAGAGTTCTTTCGACATCGTGAACAAGGTCGACAAGATGGAGGTCGACAACGCGCTGAACATGGCTGCCAAGGAGGTGCGCAACCGGTACGACTTCAAGGGCGCCGACGCGGTGATCAAGTGGTCGGGCGAGGTGGTCGAGATGGAGGCCAACGGCGAGGAGCGGGTCAAGGCCGTCCTAGACGTCTTCCAGACCATGCTGGTGCGCCGCAAGGTCGACCTGAAGTCGCTGTCAGCCGGCGATCCTCGGCTGTCAGGCAAGCTGTGGAAGATCAGCGCCACGCTGGATTCCGGGATCAGCGCCGACAACGCCCGCAAGATCGCCAAGCTGATCCGTGACGAGGGCCCCAAGGGCATCCGCACCCAGATCCAGGGCGACGAACTGCGCGTCTTCTCCAAGAAGCGCGACGACCTGCAGACCGTCCAGAAGCTGGTGCGCGACGCGGACTACGAGTTCGCCGTCCAGTTCACGAACTATCGATGAGCGACTTCGAGGGCTACCCGCGCGAGATCGTCGACCTGCGGGTGACCGAAGAGACGTCCAACGGCGCGATCGAGCTCTCCAACGGCAATGCCTGGTCGTCCAAGCGCCGGGCCAGGCTCAAGGCGGCGGTCGACGTCGAGACCGGTGAGGTCCGGTTCTACATCGACCCTGAGGACGTGAAGAAGCTGCTGCCCAAGCGTCCCCGCGAGCCGAAGAATTGAGCACCCTGCGCATCGCCACCGTCAACGTCAACGGGATCCGGGCTGCCGTCCGCCGCGGCTTCGACAAGTGGCTGGACGGACGCGACTGCGACATCGTCGCCCTGCAGGAGGTTCGCTGCCCTACCTCGCTGCTGCCCTACGAGGCCTTCGAGGGCTACCACCTGAGCTATCACGAGGGGAACCTGCCCGGACGCAACGGCGTCGCCCTGCTCACCCGCGAGGCGCCGCTGGCGGTGCGAGAGGGCTTCGGCTACGCCAAGGACGCCGAGGGCCGGTACCTCGAGGTCGACCTGCCGGGGCTCACGGTGGCGTCCCTTTATCTGCCCAAGGGCGGGGTGCCCGGTGGCGAACTCGACGAGGTGACCCGCTACCAGCGGAAGATGCGCTTCCTGCGATCCTTCCGTCCCTATCTCACCAGGGCGCGTCGAGCGGCCCAGGCCGAGGGCCGCGAGTTCCTGGTGATGGGTGACTTCAATATCGCCCACACCCGCAACGACCTGCGCAACTGGCGCACCAACCAGCGTTCCGAAGGGTTCCTCCCCGAGGAGCGGGAGTGGTTCGGGTCGATCCTCGGCCCGCGCACCCTGGTGGACGTGGTGCGCCGACTGCACCCGGAGACGGACGGGCCGTACTCGTGGTGGAGCTGGCGCGGCCAGTCCTTCGCCAACGACACCGGCTGGCGGATCGACTACCACCTCGCCACCCCGGGGCTCGCGACCCGGGCGATCACCGGCGGCACCGACCGGGACGCGGACTACGACTCCCGGCTCTCCGACCACGCTCCGGTGGTCGTCGACTACGCGAAGTAGCCGGCGACCTCGGCGGCGCTGACGTCCGCCAGGCTCGCGTGCGCCCAGCGCGGGGCACGGTCGCGGTCGATCAGCTGGGCTCGGACGCCCTCGACGAAATCAGGGCCGAGCGCCATCGCGGTGCAGACCCGCAGGTCCTGCTCGGCGACCTCCTCGAGGGTCATCGTCGCCGCCCGTCGCAGCGCGGCGAGGGCGACGTGGACGGCCAGCGGCGACCGGGCGCGCAGGGTCGCGGCGGCTTCACGTGCCGCCGGGTGGGCGTGCTCGGCGAGCTTTCCGGCGATCTCCACCGGGTCGTCCCCGCCATAGCACTCGGCGATCCAGGCGTGGTCGGCGGCGAGTTCGGCAGCCGGCAGGTCGCCCTCGCCGCGGTCGGCGTAGCCGAGCCAGAGCGCGTCGGCGGCGTTCACCGCGTCCCCGGTGAGGGCGAGGTGGGCGCCGACCTCAGCAGGCATCCGAGCCAGCCGCCAGGTCATGAGGACGTCGGGGTAGAGCCCGATCTGGGTCTCCGGCATCGCCAGCCGTGAGGTCGGCGTCACCACGCGCTCCGAGCCGTGGGCGGAGATCCCCATGCCGCCGCCCATGGTGATGCCGTCCATCACGGCGCGGTAGGGCTTCGGGTAGCGGGCGATCGCCAGGTTGAGCCGGTACTCGAAGCCCAGGAACTCCCCGGGGTCGCCGCCGTCGACGACCACCTGCCGCAGCTCGCGGACGTCCGCCCCGGCGCACAGGCCGCGCTCCCCCTCCCCGGTCAGCTCGACCCGTGAGACGGCCGGGTCGCCTGCGAAGTCGCTGACCGCCCGATCCACCACGGCCAGCATCGCGGCGCTCAGCGCGTTGATCGCGCGCGGCCGGTTCAGGCGGATGCGTCCCACACCGTCCGCGACGGTGACGAGCACGTCACTCATCGGGCCTCCTCCAACTCGGGTTCTGGGTGCTTGTGTTCTTGATGGTGCCGCCACACCAGGGTGAACAGCAGCGCGGCGCCGGCCAGCACCAGCCCGACGGCGTCGTTGAACCAGGCCAGGCTGCCGGCCGCGAACGCCAGCAACACGGTGGTGACGATCACCGCTGCGCTGATCACCGAGCGGGGCGGACGGGTCAACGGCAGCGTCAGGCCGCCCCAGGTCAGGTACCAGCTGTGCAGCGACAGGCCGCCGAAGGCGAAGGCCAGCCACGACCAGCTGAGGAAGGCGAGCGGACGCCGGCGTCCGATCCCCAGGCCCAGCCAGAGCATGACCGCGGCAGTGAGCAGCAGGCCGAGCGCGCGGACGCCGGAGGCCACCAGCGCGGCTGCCTCCGGCTGGCCCAGCCACTCCAGCAGTGCCTTCAGGCCGGCGGCGAGCAGGCTGAACGGGGCGATCGTCACGATCTTGCCGGGCACGTCCATCGCGTACACCCAGCCGTAGCCCAGCCCGGTGAGCGCGGTGACGCCGGCGAAGGTCGCCGCCGCGATGCCGAGCGAGGCGGTGAGCCGTCCGATCGCGCGCAGGCTGTCGCGCCAGGCGAAGCTCAGCCAAGGATGGCCCAGCAGGGCCACCGGGTAGAAGGCCAGGATCGCGGGCTGCTTGAGAGTCGCGGCCAGGCCGACGGCGATCGCTGCCGGGACGAACCGGTTCCAGGTCGCCAGCCACAGCGCCAGCACCACCACCCCCATCATGAGGGCGTCGTTGTGCGCCCCGCCGACGAAGTCGATGATCAGGATCGGGTTGATGGTGGCGAACCAGGCGGCCAGCTGGGGGTCGGCGCCGGTGCGGTGGGCCACCCGCGGCAGCAGGTAGACGATGAGAGCCACCCCGAGGAGGGCCGGGATGCGCATCGCCACCGCCGAGACATAGGGGTTGTTCTGCGCCAGCGCGACCACGCCGTGGAACAGCTGCAGGCTCAGTGGCGGGTACATCGAGGTGTCGTAGCGCCAGGCCCACGCGAACTGGTCGGCGAAGGCGCCGGGCAGCACGCTGATCGGGTTTTCATAAGGGTTGAGCCCATTGCGCAGCAGCCAGCCGAGCGCCGCGTACCCGTAGGCGTCATGGCTGAAGGTCGGCGGGGAGAACAGCAGCGGCGCGCTCCAGATCAGGCAGATCGCCCAGTGCTTGACGTCGTGGTACAGCCTCGGCCGCAGCCGGAACCAGGCCGAGACCAGCAATCCCATGCCGGCGATGACCAGCGCGGTGCCGAGCGCTCGCGCCGGCCAGGAATCCAGGCCGAGCGCCCGCATCGGCTCCCACCAGGGGCTGTTCTGCGGCAGATAGGCGGGGGTGAGCGAGCCCAGGAAGATGCACAGCGTGCCCACGAAGCCGCGCTTCACGGCCGGATAGCGCCAGGCCTGCGCGATGTCGCGGCCGATTCCGGCCAGCCGCCGCTGCCGCTGCTCCACCGACATTCCTGTTCTGCGAGGGGTTGCGCCCAGCGTATCCGCTGAGACGCTGAGGAACGCGCGCGGGCGGCAGCGTGCTTGCGGCGTAGACTTGGCCGGTGAACCCGATGAAAGAGGCTCTGCTGGCATGACCGACATCACGACGCTGGACCATGTTGTGATCCGATTCGCCGGCGACTCCGGCGACGGCATGCAGCTGACCGGCAATCGGTTCACCCACGAGACGGCGGTCGCGGGCAACGACTTCTCCACCCTGCCGAACTTCCCCGCCGAGATCCGCGCCCCGCAGGGGACGGTCGCCGGCGTCTCCAGCTTCCAGCTGCATTTCGCCGACTTCGACATCCGCACCCCGGGCGACTCCCCCAACGTCCTGGTCGCGATGAACCCGGCCGCGCTGCGCGCCAACATCGGCGAACTGGTCAAGGGCGGCATCGTGATCGCCGATTCGGCCGACTTCACCGCCCGCAACCTGGCCAAGGTTGGCTACGCCAGCGACCCGCTCACCGACGGCACCCTCGACGACTACAAGGTTTACGCCTTCGACCTCACCGGGCAGACGATCGCCGCGATCGCCGAGCTCGGTCTGGGCCGCAAGGACGCCGTCCGCACCCGCAATATGTACGCGCTCGGCCTGCTGAACTGGATGTACAGCCGTCCGGTCGAGCCGACCATCGACTTCCTGGCCGCCAAGTTCGCCGGCAACCCCTCGGTGCGGGACGCGAACATCGCCGCGGTAAAGGCCGGCCACGCCTTCGGCGAGACCGCCGAGCTCTTCGCCACCCGGTTCGAGATCCCGCCGGCGCCGGTGCCCCCGGGCACCTACCGGCAGATCTCCGGCAACCGGGCGCTCGCCTACGGCCTGATGGCCGGGGCCGCGAAGGCGGGCCTGCCGCTCTTCCTGGGCGCCTACCCGATCACCCCGGCTTCGGACGTCCTGCACATCCTGGCCGGCGCCAAGCAGCACGGCGTCACCACCTTCCAGGCCGAGGACGAGATCGCCGCCATCGGCGCGGCGCTTGGCGCGAGCTTCGCCGGCGACCTGGGCGTCACGGTGACCTCCGGGCCGGGCATGGCGCTGAAGTCGGAGACGATCGGGCTGGCGGTGATGCTGGAGCTGCCGCTGGTGATCGTGGACGTGCAGCGCGCCGGGCCGTCCACCGGCATGCCGACCAAGACCGAGCAGGCCGACCTCACCCAGGCGTTGTTCGGACGCCATGGCGAGGCGCCGCTGCCGGTGATCGCGGCCGCGACCCCGTCCGACTGCTTCGACGCCGCCTTCCAAGCCGCCCGGATCGCCATCGAGTACCGCACCCCGGTGATCCTGCTGAGCGACGGCTACCTGGCCAACGGCGC
>CAZLWS010000068.1:7116-16053 GCA_964563205.1 uncultured Propionibacteriaceae bacterium
GCGCTGCGGGCGGCCAAGATCGCCGGCATCGCCGCCGACCTGCCGCCGGCCGAGGTGGAGGATCCGTCCGGCGAGGCCCGGCTGCTGGTGGTCGGCTGGGGTTCGACCTACGGCCCGATCACGGCGGCGGCCCGCCGCGTCCGCAACCACAAGCGCAAAGTCGCCACCCTGCACCTGCGGCAGCTGAGCCCGCTGCCCAGCGGCCTGGGCGAGATCCTGCGTGGCTACGACCGCGTCGTGGTGCCGGAGATGAATCTCGGCCAGTTGGCCATGCTGCTGCGCGCCACCTACCTGGTGGACGCCCAGAGCTACTCCCGGGTGCGCGGCCTGCCGATCTCGGTGGAGGAGCTCGCGACCGACCTGCAGACGATCATCGACGAGGAGCTGACGGCCCGATGACGACCACTCTCAACGGCGCCACCGCGGGCGCCGGGCTCGCCGGGGTGCCTCTGGCGGTCACCCCGCTGACCCGCAAGGACTTCACCTCCGACCAGGAGGTGCGCTGGTGTCCCGGCTGCGGCGACTACGCCGTGCTGGCCACCTTCCAGGGGCTGATGCCGCAGTTGGGCATCAAGCGTGAGAACACCGTGATCATCTCCGGCATCGGCTGCTCGTCACGGTTCCCCTACTACGTCGACTCCTACGGCATGCACTCCATCCATGGCCGCGCGCCGGCGCTGGCCACCGGGGTGGCGATGGCCCGCGACGACCTCGCGGTGTGGGTGGTGACCGGGGACGGGGACGCGCTGAGCATCGGCGGCAACCACCTGATCCACGCGCTGCGCCGCAACGTGAACATCACCGTGATGCTCTTCAACAACCGGATTTACGGGCTCACCAAGGGCCAGTACTCCCCCACCTCCGAGCAGGGGATCCGCACCAAGTCGTCCCCGGCGGGCTCGATCGACACCCCGTTCAATCCGATCTCGCTGGCGCTGGGCGCCGAGGCCAGCTTCGTGGCGCGGACGGTGGATTCCCACCGCGCCCATCTCACCGAGGTGCTGACCGCCGCGATCAGCCACCGCGGCGCCGCGCTTGTGGAGATCTACCAGAATTGCCCGATCTTCAACGACGGCGCCTTCGACGGCCTGAAGGGCCCCGATTCGGGGCTGATCCCGTTGAAGCACGGCGAGCCGGTCCGGTTCGGCACGGACGGCGAGCTGGGCGTCGTCCGGGGTTCGGACGGATCCCTGCAGGTCGCCAAGGTGGACGAGGTGGGCGTGGACGCGCTGATCGTCCACGACGCCCACCGGGAGGATCCCAGCCTGGCCTTCGAGCTCTCCCGGCTGACCGACGCCGGCACGATCGTGAACGCCCCGGTCGGCATCTTCCGCGACGTGGAGCGTCCGACCTATGACGACCTGGCCCGCACCCAGGTGACCCTGACCGACGATCCCGCCCAGCGGGTGGCCGAGTTGCAGGGCCTGATCACCGGCTCCGACACCTGGACGGTGTGAGGCGCGGTCAAGAACCGGCGGTCCGCATCGGGGTCTGCCCTGATCGGGATTCCCGCGCCTGCCCGGATGCCTCCGCGTGGCGCGGATTCGTAACCTCGCCCTATGACCATCAGCACTGGAGGAACCGGGCGCCTGAGCCGTCTCACCCCGGTCGCCGTCACGACGCTGCTTCTGCTCTCCGGCTGCGCCGGGTTCGTCCCGTCCGCCGCCGAGGGAAAGCCGCCGGAGTTCCAGGAACACGACACGGGCTGCGCGATCATCACCGAGGAGCAGGTCACCGAAGCGGTCGGCGACGGGGAGAGTTGGCGCTTCGTCGTCCCGCAGCCGGACGGCTGGGACGAGCAGGGCAGGATCAGCGATCCCGTGGACGGCGCCACCGCGCAGTACCACTGCGTCTTCGAAACCGTCGACTACGACTTCATCAACGTTGTTCGCATCGAGGGCATCGCGGAGCAGTTCGACTACTGGGTCAAGCGAAACGGCGAACTCAGCGAAGACTTCGGGGACACGGTGCCCGGTATCGGGCTGCGGGCGAAGGGCTGGGAACCCGGCACAGCCATGGTCTACGGCCTTATAGCCGAGTGCGCGGACCACGCACTCATCTTCCTGGACATCACGGCTCCGCTGGAGGTCAACGTGCGGCTGGCGCGCCTGCTGTGCCGCGAGTCAGGAAGCTGAACCCAAGCCAGTCAGGCGAGAGCGGCACGCAGCCGGGCGGCATACTCGGCCGCCTCGCCGTCGGCGTAGCGGATGCGGGGCCAGAAGAAGCCGCGCAGCCCGTCCCCCTTGCTCCGCGGGACCACATGGACGTGCAGGTGCGGCACGGACTGGCTGATCACGGTGTTGACGGCGGTGAAGCTGCCTTCAGCGCCCAGACCGTCCACTACGGCTGTAGAGAACCGTTGGACCAGGCCGAACAAGGGCGCGACCAGCGAGGCGGGCAGCTCGGGAAGGGTGTCGACGTGCGCCACCGGACAGACCAGGACATGCCCCTTGAACACCGGGCGGTGGTCGAGGAAGGCGATCAGCTGCTCGTCCCGATAGACCACGTCGGCCGAGAGTTCACCGGCGGCGATGGCGCAGACGATGTCGGTCATGCGGGGTCCCCGCGACGTTGTTCGGGGGAGCGCAGCGGAGGAGAAGAACGTCGTGGGGTGCTCATGCGGTCTCGCGGGCCCGGAACAGCGCCTTGCCGCCCTCCATGAGCAGGAAGATCGCCGCCGCGAAGGCCAGCGGGATGAGCCAGCCCCGCCAGTCGATGGCGGCCGAGCCGAACCAGGTGTTCAGCACCGGCAGGTAGGCGAAGGCGACCTGCAGCACGACCAGGATGCCGACCACGATCCAGGCGGTCGGGTTGCCGCCGAGGGCCTCACGGCGCAGGCTCGACTCGCGCAGGAAGCGGGAGTTGAACAGGTAGGCAGCCTGGCCCAGGGCCAGCGTGTTCACCGCCCAGGTCTGCGCCGCAGCCTCTCCGGCGCCCAGCGCGACCGCGAGGTTGAAGGTGGCCATGGTCGCCGCCGCGATCACCAGCGAGGCGACCGCCAGCCGGGGCAGGTACTTGGCGCTCACCAGCGGGGTGTTCGGCGGACGCGGCGGACGCTGCATGATGTCCGGCTCGGCCGGCTCGTAGGCCAGCGCCAGCGACAGCGTGACCGCGGTGATCATGTTCACCCACAGGATCTGCACCGGGTCGAGCGGCATGGCCAGCCCGAACAGCACCGCCACCAGCACCACCAGTGACTGGGCGCCGTTGGTGGGCAGCAGGAAGAGCACCGACTTGTGCAGGTTGTCGTGGATCCGCCGGCCTTCTTCGATGGCGTACTCGATGGTGGCGAAGTTGTCGTCGGCCAGGACGATCTCGGCCGCCTCCTTGGTGGCCTCGGTGCCCTTGATGCCCATCGCGACGCCGACGTCGGCCCGCTTCAGCGCGGGGGCGTCGTTCACGCCGTCGCCGGTCATCGCGACGATCTCGCCGTTGGCCTGCAGCGCCTTCACCAGCCGCAGCTTGTGCTCCGGGCTGGTCCGGGCGAAGGTCTCGGTGCGATCGACGATGGTGCGCAGTTCGGCGTCGGTGGCGGCCTCCAGCTCGGCGCCGGTGACGGCCTGCTCGGTGGCCTCGTCGAAGATGCCCATCTCGCGGCTGATCGCGGTGGCGGTGCCGGCGTGGTCGCCGGTGATCATGGTCACCTTGATGCCCGCGGTGTGGCAGGTGGCGATCGCCGTGATCGCCTCGGGACGGGGCGGGTCGACGATGCCGGTCAGGCCGAGGAAGACCAAGCCGGCCAGGGCCTCGTGGTCGAGTTCCTCGTCCGCGGCGGCGGGACGGGTGGCCGCCGCCAGCACCCGCAGACCCTGCACCGAGAGCCGGTCGATCTCGGCCTCCCACCAGGCCCGGTCCAGCGGCTCCTGACCGCCGGACGCCGAGAGCTGGGTGGTGCTGCGGTCGAGCAGCCGGTCGGGCGCCCCCTTGGCCAGGATCACCCGGTGTCCCTCGGGGGTGGTGTTCGCGGTGGCCATGTACTTGTGCTCGGAGTCGAACGGCAGCACCGCCGTCCGCGGGTAGGTCGCGGCGTCGAAGCCGGCCTTCAGCCCGAGGGTGCGCAGGGCGCCCTCGGTGGGCTCGCCGACCAGGCCCCAGCGTCCGTCCGCGTCGGGGGCGACCTCGGCGTCGTTCACCACCGCCATCGCCGTGACCACCGCGCGCAGGTCGCCGCGTTCGGCCAGCTGCACCGGGGCCCCGGCCCACTCGATCGATCCGGCCGGGTCGTAGCCCAGACCGGCCGCCTGGTACTCGGCGGCGCGGGTGACGACGCTGCGGACGGTCATCTCGTTGGTGGTCAGCGTCCCGGTCTTGTCCGAGCAGATCCGGGTCACCGAGCCGAGGGTCTCCACCGCGGGCAGCTTGCGGATGATCGCGTTCCGCTTGGCCATCTGCTGGACGCCGAGGGCTAGCGTGATGGTCACCAGCGCCGGCAGGCCCTCCGGGATCGCGGCGACCGCGAAGCCGATGGTCGCCGAGATCAGCTCGCCGGCCGGCATGTTGTGCAGCCACTTGCCGATGGCCACCATGACCACCGCCATCACGGCGATGATCAGCGCCAGTTGCTTGCCGAACTTCGTGATCTGACGGGTGAGCGGGGTGTCGAAGGCCTCGATGTCGGCCAGCAGGGTGGTGATCCGGCCGATCTCGGCGTTGGGGCCGGTCGCGGTGACCACGCCGACACCCTGGCCGGCGGCGATGATGGAGGACGAGAACAGCATGGACGAACGGTCGCCGATGCCGGTCCCGGCGGTCACCGGGTCGACCGACTTGGAGGTGGGCACCGCCTCGCCGGTGAGCGCAGCCTCTTCGGCGCGCAGGTTGCTCGCCTCGATGAGCCGCAGGTCGGCCGGAACCCGCGAGCCCGCCGACACCCGGACGACGTCGCCCGGCACCAGCTCCTCGGCCGGCGCCGAAACCCAGGCGCCGTCGCGGCGCACCTGGGCGTCGGCCGACAGCATGTTCTTGATCCCCTCCAGGGCGTGCTCGGCGCGTCCCTCCTGCACGTAGCCGATCACCGCGTTGATGACCGCCACGGCAAGGATCACCCAGAAGTCGATCCACTCCCCCATCGCCGCCTTCAGGGTGGCGGCGGCCAGCAGGATGTAGATGAGGACGTCGTCGAAGTGCTTCAGGAAGCGCTTCAGCGCGCTGTCCCGCTCGGGCTCGGGCAGCCGGTTGGGGCCGTGGCTGGCCAGCCGCTGCCGCGCCTGCTCACTGCTCAGCCCGTCCGCAGCGGTGTCGAGCCCGGCGAGGGCCTGCTCCACAGTCAGCGAGTACGCGGGCGCCGCGCTCGTTTCGGATTGATCGACAGTCATGGGGCTCTCCTGGCGGCACGCTCATCGGCGACAAGACCAAGTAGAACCCTAGTCCCAAGGTGCGGCGTGTGGGCGAACGGCCCGCGGGCGTGGGCATCGAACCCCCAGCCTCAGGGGATCGGCTGCCCGGGCCGCTACGCTGGCGGACGTGACTGACTTCGACCTCGATCCCGCCGTCCGCCCCGCCGACGACCTCTTCCGCCACGTCAACGGACGCTGGCTCGCCACTGCCCAGATCGCGGACGACCGGGCCGCGGCCGGAGCCTTCGTCGACCTGCGCGACGAATCCGAGATCGCCATCCGCGACATCGTGACCGGCCTGGCCGGCGCCGAGCCCGGCACCGACGCCGAGCGCATCGAGCACCTCTACGGCAGCTTCATCGACGCCGAGAAGGTGGACGCCCTCGGCCTGGCCCCGCTGGCGCCGATCCTGGCCGAGATCGACGAGGTCGCCTCGGTGGACGACCTGCTGGGCTACTTCGCCCGCAGCTCGCGACGCGGCACCGGCGCTCCCTTCGGCTTCGACGTGGACGCCGACCCCGGCGACCCGGCGCACTACGCGCTGTTCCTGGGCCAGGCCGGCATCGGCCTGCCCGACGAGGAGTACTACCGGCTGGAGCAGCACGCCGCGATCCGCGACGCCTACCGCGACCACATCGAGCGCAGCCTGACGCTGGCGGAGGTGACCAGCAGCGCGTCCGGCCTGATCTTCGAATTGGAGGCCGCGGTCGCCGCCCACCACTGGGACAAGGTGCGCACCCGTGACCTGGCCGCCCAGTACAACCCGATGCCGCTGGCCGAGTTGGACGCCACCGGCCTGCCGTGGAGCCGGATCCTGTCTTTGATGGGGGTTTCCGCTGAGTCGGTGATCGTCATGCAGCCGTCCTTCGTCGAAGGGCTGGCGACGCTGCTGGACTCGTCCCGGCTCGACCAGTGGAAGCTGTGGGCCAAGTGGGCGGCCGTCTCCCGGCTCTCGCCTTACCTTCCCGAGGCGCTCGCTCAGGCCCGGTTCGACTTCTACGGGACGGTGCTGCAGGGCACCCCGGTGATCCGGGAGCGCTGGAAGCGCGGCGTCGACCTGGTCGAACGGTTCCTGGGTGAGGCGGTCGGTCAGCTGTACGTCGAGCGCCACTTCGCGCCGGTCGCCAAGCAGCGGATGGACGACCTGGTCGGCCACCTGATCCAGGCGTACCGAAACTCGATCAGCAAGCTGGACTGGATGACCGACGAGACCCGCGCCGAGGCGCTGGCCAAGCTGGACCGGTTCACCCCGAAGATCGGCTACCCCGAGATCTGGAAGGACTACTCGGGCCTGACGACCGTCGCGGGCGATCTGGTGGGGAATGTGCTGCGGGCCTCGGAGTTCCACTTCGCCGACGAGGCGGCCAAGATCGGTCAGCCGATCCGCCGCCACGAGTGGCTGATGACCCCGCAGACGGTGAACGCCTACTACCACCCGCTGCGCAACGAGATCGTCTTCCCGGCCGCCATCCTGCAGCCGCCGTTCTTCGACGCCGAGGCCGACGACGCGCTCAACTACGGCGGCATCGGCGCGGTGATCGGCCACGAGATCGGCCACGGCTTCGACGACCAGGGCTCCACTTGCGACGGCGAGGGCCGGCTGCGGGATTGGTGGACGCCCGCCGACAAGGACGCCTTCCAGGAGCGCACCGCCGCTCTGGTCGGCCAGTACGAAGGGCTGACCCCCGCCCTGGTGCCGGACGCGCACGTGAACGGCAAGCTGACCCTGGGCGAGAACATCGGCGACCTGGGCGGGGTGGGCATCGCCTACCAGGCGTGGCGGCTCGCGACCGACGGCGTGGATCCCGGCCCGGTTGACGGCATCCCGTCCGACCAGCGGTTCTTCCTCTCCTACGCCCGGATCTGGCAGACCAAGCGCCGCCCCGAGGCCGTCCTGCAGCAGGTGGCCACCGACCCGCACTCCCCCGAGGAGTTCCGGGTCAACCAGGTGATCCGCAACGTCGACGCCTACTATGACGCCTTTGAGATCACCCCTGAGGACGCCGCCTGGCTGGACCCGGAGCAGCGCGTCACGATCTGGTAGCCGCCTCGACGAGGCTCGAGCGAATGTTCGCGTTCTTGAACATCCCCAAATGTTCGCGTACCGTTACATCATGCTTGTGGTGCGCACTCCAGCGGTAACGGGCGCCTGGCTGGCGGCCCGGCGTCGGGAGCTTGGGCTCACCCAGTCCGAGGCCGGTCAACGGGCGGGCATCACCCGCCAGTCGGTGTCGCGCATTGAGCGCGGCAACAACCGCACGGAGTATCTGCACATCCTCAAGCTCATCGATGCACTCGGCGCCGAACTGCGAATCGCGATCTCCGAGCCGTCCGCTTCGTCCGGCACTGAGTCGCTGATCGATCTGGTGCTGGGCGATGGCTGACATCCACCTTGCCGCGATCGTCGCGGGGCGGCAGACCGGCGTGCTCTCCCAGGTGGGCGGACGAACCTCCTTCCGCTATCTGCAGGACTACACCGGGACTCCGCTCTCGCTGTCGATGCCGGTGACCCCCGGCCCGTACCCGAGTCGGCGAGCAAGCTCCTGGATCAGGGGTCTGCTGCCCGACAATCGCAGCGTCCTTGCTGAGTGGGGCGCGCAACTGGGAGTGAATCCGAACAATCCGGTCGCACTGCTGTCTCGCATGGGACGCGACTGCCCCGGCGCCGTGCAGTTCTGCCTCCCGGAGGAGGTGGACGAGACCCTTGCGGGACACGGGGAACTCATCCCGCTGTCGGCCGACCAGGTGGCCGAGCGCGTTGCGACTGCCCGCCAGGATCCGGCCCACTGGACCTACACCGGTGAGCAGTGGAGCCTGGCCGGTGCGCAGACGAAGTTCGCACTGCGTCAGGTCGGCGGCCACTGGTTCGAGGCTCACGGCGCCGAGCCGACCACCCACATCGTCAAGGTCGGCGTGCCCGGATACGCCGATCACGACGCGAACGAACACCTGTGCATGGCGGCGGCGGCGAAGCTCGGCCTGCGCGTCGCGCACACCGACTACGCGGACTTCGCCGGCGAGCGGGCACTGATCGTCACCCGCTTTGACCGGATGGCGGTCGGCGGCACGGTATTGCGGATTCATCAGGAGGACCTCTGCCAAGCGCTCGGCCTGCCGCCCGAGCGCAAGTACCAGGACACGGGCGGACCGGGCGTCGCCGCGATCACCGACCTGATCAAGGCCGCCTCCAGTGAAGCGAGCCTGTGGCGGTTCGTTGAGGCGCAGGTCTACGGCTACCTGATCGGAGCGACCGACGGGCACGCGAAGTACTACGCCATGCTGCTGGAGGGTGATCGAGCTGAACTCGCCCCGCTGTTCGACGTCGCCAGCGCCCTGCCCTACGACCCCGCCGGCGACAACCTCTCCACTTCTGTCGCCATGTCGATCGGCGGGGAGAAGCGGATCGGACGGGTGACCGAACACCACTGGGCGCGCATGGCCAACCGCGCCGGAGTGCCTCCCGAGCGGCTGCTGGCCCGCGTCCGCGAACTCGCCCACGATCTGCCGGACGCCTTCGCCGACGCCATCGGAGAGATGACGCCCACTGTGTCCGGCGAACTTGAGCGCCGGTTCACCGATCGTCTCCCAGATCACCTCAAGA
>CAZLWS010000069.1:0-15974 GCA_964563205.1 uncultured Propionibacteriaceae bacterium
AGCGCCAGGCCCGCCGCGACGCCCGCGCGTCCTCGGCCCTCGACTCCGAGGACGCCGCCACCGCCTGATCGATCAGGTCCGGGGACCCTCCTGATGGACAACTTTCGTCACCTGGAGGGCCCGGCCGACATATGCGTCGGCCAGAGGCCTGTGGTGACGAAAGTTGCACGAGCCGCCGGCACCCGCGGGATCGTTTCGAATTCATCCTTCGGGGAAACCGTCACCAGATCGTTATAGTAAAGACTGTTGCTGGTTAGTTTCTTTCCGGTAGCGTCGCCGACACCGAAGCATGGCCTCGGCCGACCTTCCACGACGACGTCGAAAGGAAACTCCACCACCATGAAGCCAACACTGCGCAGGGCGACCCTCGCGCTCGCGGCCAGCGGCATCGCCTTGTCGCTCGCCCTCACCGGCTGCAGCCCGGCCCCCACCACGTCCCCGACCACCGAACCCACCGGAACCGAAACCAGCGCTCCGCCGGCCGCGCCGCGCACCCTGCGGGTGTGGGCCGGCAGCCAGACCCCGATCGTGGCGAACTTCAACCCGTTCGCCCCGACCGTCCTGCACGCGGCGCTCGGCCCGATCTACGAGCCCCTCTTCTTCTACAACAAGACCGGCGCCGAGCCGCCCACCGGCCTGCTCGGCGACAGCTTCTCGTACAACGAGGACGGCACCGTCATCACCGTGAAGCTGAAGTCGGGCATCACCTGGAACGACGGCCAGCCGTTCACCGCTGACGACGTCGTCTTCACCTACGGCTACGAGGGCAATGCCAACGCCCACTTCGTCAAAGCCGAGGCGACCGACGCCAGCACCGTCGTCCTCACCTACGACAGCCCGCAGTTCACCAACGAGTTCGGCATCCTGGGCGCCACCTGGATGCTGCCCAAGCACATCTGGAGCGAGGTCGCCGACTTCACCACCTTCACCAACGAGACCCCGGTCGGCACCGGCCCGTACGTGGTGGACAGCGTGACGGACGCCTCCTACACCGTGGTGGCCAACGAGAAGTTCCGCACCGCCGGCGTCCCCGCCGTCAAGACCGTGCAGTACATCGGCATCGACGCCAACCAGTCGGCGCAGGATCTGCTGGCGGCCGGACAGCTGGACTGGGCCGGCATGTTCATCCCGAACCCGGAGTCGGTGACCGCGGGCGGCGTCATCTCCTGGATCAACACCCCGCAGGATCCGACCGTGCTGTACACCTGCGCCAACGCCGACCTCGGCTGCAAGGGCGCGCAGACCGACGTGGCCGTCCGGCGGGCGCTGAACCTGGCCATCGACCGTGGCACCATCAACGAGAAGGCCTTCGTGAGCCTGGCCGGCAAGATCTCGCCCGCCTTCACCCTGATGCCGCGTGACGAGAAGTGGCTGGCCGATCCCGCCAACGCCGAGAGCCCGCAGACCGCGGACGCGGCTGCCGCCGGTGCGGTCCTCGAGGCCGCCGGCTACACCAAGGGCTCCGACGGCTTCTACGGCAAGGACGGCAAGGCGATCGAGCTCAAGCTCATCTCCGTGGACGGCTGGACCGACTACAACGACGCCGCCAAGCTGATCTCCGAGCAGGCAGGCGCGGCCGGCCTGAAGGTGAACGCTTCGACCGTGCAGTGGCAGGAGTTCTCCGACGCTCGCCAGACCGGCAACTACGAGCTGATCATGGGTGGCGTCATCGGCACCTCCGTCGCCGATCCGTTCCAGATCTACCGCGACTGGTTCTCCGGCCCGTACACCAACGAGGTCGGCAAGCAGCTGGATCCGGGTCACTGGAACTTCAGCCGCTATGACAACGCGAAGGTGAACGCCGCGGTGGAGGCCGCTGCCGCCACCAACGACGAGGCGGCCAAGAAGGCTGCCTACGCCGAGATCCAGACCGAGATCGTGCGGGATCTGCCGTACATTCCGCTGGTGATCAACGCCACGCAGACCTTCTACAACTCGAAGGACTTCACCGGCTGGCCGACGGAGGACAACCTCTACGCCTTCCCGCCGTCGTGGGGTTCGGTGGCTTCGGGCTACGTCCTGCAGCAGCTCACCCAGAAGTGACGACGGACCACAGGCCATGACGTCCGGGGAAGCAGGAAAGGCGGCGTGAGATGAAGTACTACGCGCGCAGACTCGCGTTCTATGCGATCACCTTGTGGGTCGCGATCTCACTCAACTTCCTGCTTCCCCGGCTCATGCCGGGCAACCCGGCCGACATCCTGATCGCCAAGCTGCAGCAACGCGGCGAAGTGCCCATCTCGACCATCAACAACATCCGGCTGCTGCTGGGCTCGGACGAGGGCGTCCCGCTGTGGGATCAGTACGTCGGCTACTGGGGACGACTGCTGCAGGGCGACCTGGGCATCTCGTTCAGCAAGTTCCCCGCCCCGGTCACCGAACTGATCGCGACCGCGCTGCCGTGGACGATCGTCCTGGTCGGCCTCTCCACGATCATCTCCTTCGTGCTGGGCGTCGGGATCGGCGCCTGGGTCGGCTGGAAGCGCGGCACCTGGCTCGACCACCTCGTCCCGGCCACCACCGTGCTGCAGTCGATCCCCTACTTCTGGCTGGCCCTGATCATGATCTCGATCTTCTCGGTCACCCTGGGGATCTTCCCGATCATCGGCGGCTACGCCGTCTTCGACTTCCCGAAGGGCCCCGAGCTGAGCTGGGCCTTCGTGGGCTCCGCCGTCCACCACGGCATCCTTCCCGCGCTAACCATCGTGCTGAGCTCGGTGGGCGGCTGGCTGCTCGGGATGCGCAACATGATGGTCTCCACCCTCGCCGAGGACTACATCGTCACCGCCGAGGCGAAGGGCCTCACCCCGCGCCGGATCCGCAACGCCTACGCCACCCGGAACGCCGCCATCCCCTCGGTCGCCGGCTTCGCGATCACCCTGGGCTTCATCGTCGCGGGGTCGATCGTGATGGAGCAGGTCTTCACCTATCCGGGCATCGGCAAGCTGATGTTCACGGCCGTGCAGAACAACGACTACGCGCTCATGCAGGGCGTCTTCCTGGTCATCACCCTCACCGTGCTCGCCGCCAACCTCCTCATGGATCTGGTCTACGGATTCATCGACCCGAGAGCCCGCCACAATGTCTGAACTCAGCGTCGACGCCGAGCGCGAGGCCGCCCTCGCCGCCCGCCGGGGTCTCCGGCAGCTGCTGCCCACCATGTCGGTCAAGCTGGGCGTCGGCCTGGCCCTGGTCACCGCCATCGTCGCCTTCGGCGTGATCGCCCCCTTCTTCGTCCAGAACCCGCGCTTCAGCGGCAACCCGGCACTGCTCCCGCCCAACGCCGAGCATTGGCTGGGCACCACCAAGCTGGGCTACGACGTCTTCGCGCAACTGGCCCACGGCACCCGCGGCTCGCTGCTGGTCGGCATGGTCGCCGCCGGGCTCGCACTCAGCCTCTCGGTGGTCTTCGGCATCCTCGCCGGCTACCTCGGCGGCCTCGGGGACGAATTGCTGTCGCTCTTCACCAACATCATGCTGGTCATCCCCGGCATTCCGCTGGCCATGGTGATCGCCACCTACATGCCGACCCGCAGCTGGCTGCTGGTGGCCCTCGTCCTGGGCATCACCAGCTGGGCGGGCTCGGCGGTCGTGCTGCGCGTCCAGGCCCGGTCGCTGCGCACCCGCGACTACGTCTCCGCGGCCAAGGTGGCCGGCGAGAAGCCGGCCCGGGTGATCCTGGTGGAGATCCTGCCGAACCTGCTGCCGCTGCTGACCGCCCAGTTCCTGTTCGCGATCATCTTCGCGATCCTCGGCGAGGCGGGCCTTTCCTACCTGGGGCTCGGCGCCACCGACTCGATCACCTGGGGGACGATCCTGAACGACGCCCAGAGCGGGCAGGCCCTGGGCACCCGGGCCTGGTGGTGGTTCGTCCCGCCCGGCATCATGATCGCCCTGCTGGGCGCGGGACTGTCGCTGATCAACTTCGCGATCGACGAGATCATCAACCCCAAGCTGCGGCTCGCCCCCGAGTACGCCCGCCGGGTCCGCAAAGCCAAGCGCGCCGGACGCGGGGTCACCGGCAGCGAAGGAGCAGTGGCATGACCGAACCGGTGCTGACCGCCCGCGGCGTGTCGATCGAGTACGAGGTGGATCCGCCGGTGAAGGCCGTCCGCGACGTCTCACTCACCCTGAACCGCGGCGAGATCCTCGGCCTGGCCGGCGAATCCGGCTGCGGCAAGACCACCCTGGCCTACGGGATGAACCGGCTGCTGAAGCCGCCGGCGCTGATGACCAGCGGCTCGGTCGTCTTTCACGACCGGGAGGGCCACGACATCGACGTCCTGGCGCTGAAGGACGAGCAGTTGCGCGCCTTCCGGTGGGACAAGATCTCGATGGTCTTCCAGGGCGCGATGAACTCGCTGAACCCGGTGATCGACGTCAAGGCCCAGCTCTTCGACGTCTTCGACACCCACCGCCCCGGCATGCCGCGAGCCCAGAAGGCCGCTCGCAGCAAGGAACTGCTCGCCCTGGTGGGGGTCGACCCGAAGCGGCTGTCGAGCTTCCCGCACGAGCTCTCCGGCGGCATGCGGCAGCGGGTGATGATCGCCATGGCGCTGGCGCTCGACCCGCAGGTGATGATCATGGACGAGCCCACCACCGCCCTGGACGTGGTGGTGCAGCGTGGGATCATCCGCGAGTTGATGCGGCTGCGTGAGAAGCTCGGGTTCGCCGTGATCTTCATCACCCACGACCTGCCGATGCTGATCGAGATCTCCGACCGGATCGCGATCATGCTGCAGGGGGAGATCGTCGAACAGGGCACCGCGGCCGAGATCTACCGCACGCCGCAGCACGAGTACACCAGGAAGCTGCTCTCCAGCTTCCCCAGCCTGCGAGGCGAGCGCGGCGACTTCGTCCGCACCGGAACCCAGCCAGGAGAAGCGCGATGACCCTCGAAGCCCGCGATCTGGTCAAGGACTTCCGGCTGCGGGACGGCCTGAGGCTCTCCACCCTGCACGCCGTCAAGGGCGCCTCCTTCACCCTCGAGCCGGGCAGGACGATCGCGCTGGTCGGCGAATCCGGCAGCGGCAAGTCGACCATCGCGCGGATGATCGCGAAGCTGGAACGCCCCACCTCGGGGCAGATCCTGCTGGACGGCAAACCCTCCGGCACCCGGGGCGCCGCGCTGGCGGCCTACCGCTCCGACGTCCAGATGGTCTTCCAGGATCCGTTCGCCTCGCTCAACCCGTTCCACTCGATCGCCCACCACCTGGAGCGTCCGCTGCGGATTCACCACCCGTCGCTGACCCAGGTTCAGGTGCGCGCCCGCGTCCTGGAACTGCTGGAGCGGGTGCGGCTCACCCCCGCCGACAAGATCGCCGAGCGGCGGCCGCACGAGCTCTCCGGCGGCCAGCGGCAGCGGGTCGCGATCGCGCGGGCGCTCGCGCCGGGGGCCCGCATCATCGTTGCGGACGAGCCGGTCTCCATGTTGGACGTTTCGATCCGGCTCGGCGTGCTGAACCTGCTCGCCGAGCTGCAGCGGGCCGAGAATCTTGGGGTGCTCTACATCACTCACGATCTGGCCACCGCGCGCCACTTCAGCGACGAGATCCTGGTCATGTACCGCGGCGACATCGTCGAACGTGGCTCGGCCGACGAGGTGATCCTCAACCCGCAGCACGAGTACACCAGGACGCTGCTCGCCGCCGCACCCGAGCCGGACAATCTCGGACGGCTGCGCGAAGAGGTCCGGCGCGAGCTAGAGGCGGCGGCGCCGTGACCCAGACCACCCCCGGAACCCCGACCTGGCTGCGCACCCGCAACGACCGGACGGCCTTCCGCCTGATCCTCGAGCACGGGCCGCTCAGCCGCTCCCGGCTGAGCAAGGTCTCCGGCATGTCCAAGCCCACCGCCGGGCAGATGATCTCCCGGCTGGAGCAGGCCGGACTGCTCGAACCGGTCGGCGAGAACACCGGCGCCCGCGGCCCGAACGCGGTGCTCTACGGGGTGCGCCGCACCGTCATGACCGGGGTCGCCGTCAACATCCTCGGCACCGCGATCGAGGCGACGGCCACCGACCCGGTGGGCGCCGGGCACCCGATCGTGACCCTCCCGGTCGCCGGGGAGGAGCGGTCGCCGGAGGCCGACGTCCGGCGCGCGATCGACGCCGCCTGCGCGGCGGCCGGGCTCACCGCCGACTCGGTGAGCGTGGTGGCGATCGGTGTGCAGGCCGCCTTCGACGCCCGCGCCGACGAACTCTCGCTCACCGACACCCTCCCCGGCTGGCCGCGGATCGGCGCCCGCGCCCGGCTGCAGGAGGCGACCGGGATGACCGTCATCCTCGACAACGACGTCAACCTCGCGGCGATCGCGGAACGCGCCTCGGGCGCTGTCGGGGACGCCGACGGCTTCGCCTACCTGTGGCTCGGTGAGGGTCTCGGTGTGGGCATCGACGCCGGCGGCACGATCCAGCGCGGCAACACCGGCGGGGCCGGCGAGATCGGCTATCTGGAGGTGCCGCGGTCGGCCGCCGCGCTCGACTCCGAAGCGATGGACTTCACCGACCTGCTCGGCCGGGACGCCATCGTGCGGCTGCTGGGCGGGGTGCCCGGCAGCGCGCTGAGCGAGGTGCTGCCGGCCAGCCTGGACGACCTTCCCGTACTGGACGAGGTGGCCGCCCGGGTCGCGCTGCTGACCGGCCCGATCGTGGCCCTGCTCGATCCGGGGATCGTCGTGCTCGGCGGCCCGACCGGCATCGCCGGGGGCCGGCCGCTGGCGGACCGCGTCCAGCAGCGCCTGGACGCGACCACCGCGCCTCGGCGTGGCGTCGACAGCGCCTATCCGACCACCCGGATCGGAACGGCCGCCGTCGTCGGGCGGCCGGTGCTCGTCGGCGCCGAGCGGCTGCTGGTCGCCCACATCCGCGCCGAGCTGGACCGGACCATCACCGGCGGCTGACCGCCCCGACCATCTCCCAGGAGGACCAGGATGAAGCTCGCCATCGTCGGCGGCGGATCGACCTACACGCCCGAGCTGATCGACGGCTTCGCGCGCTATCGGACGACCCTGCCATTGAGCGAGATCGCCCTGGTCGACCCGGATCCGCGGCGGCTGGAGCTCGTCGGCGGGATGGCCCGCCGGATGCTGGCCCGCGCCGGGCACCCGGCCCGCGTCGTCACCACGTCCGACCTGGTCGCGGGCGTAGCGGACGCGGACGCCGTCCTGCTGCAGCTGCGGATCGGCGGCCAGGACGCCCGGGAGGCGGACGAGACCTGGCCGCACCAGGTGCACTGCATCGGCCAGGAGACGACCGGCCCCGGCGGGCTGGCGAAGGCGCTGCGGACGGTGCCGGTGGCGCTGTCGATCGCGGAGACGGTCCGCGCCCACGCCGCCCCGGGCGCCTGGCTGATCGACTTCACGAACCCGGTCGGCATCGTCACCCGCGCGCTGCTGGCCGAAGGGCACCGCGCGGTCGGGCTGTGCAATGTGGCGATCGGCTTCCAGCGCCGGTTCGCGGCCATGCTCGGCGTCGAGCCGGAGGCGGTAGAGCTGGGCCACGTCGGGTTGAACCACCTCACCTGGGAGCAGTCGGTGACGGTCGGCGGCCGGGACCTGCTGCCGGAGCTGTTGCGGGACCGGCTCGGAGAGGTCAGCGGCGACGTCCACCTGGCTCCGCAGCTGCTCGCCCAGCTGGGGCTGGTGCCGTCCTACTACCTGCGCTACTACTACGCCCACGACGAGGTGCTCGCCGAGCAGCTCGCGGACGAGTCGCGGGCGGCCCAGGTGCGCGCCATCGAGAACGAACTGCTCGGGCTGTACGCCGATCCGGCGGTCGACACCAAGCCGGAGGCGCTCTCGCGCCGGGGCGGCGCGTTCTACTCCGAGGCCGCGATCGAGCTGCTCGACCAGCTTCGGGGCGGCTCCGACCGGCCGCGCGTGGTGAACCTGCGCAACGACGGGCTGCTGCCCTTCCTGCCCGACGACCACGTCGTCGAGGCGCCCGCGCGGTTCGACGGGTCGCGGTTCATCGCCGAACCGATCGCGCTGCTGGCCGAGGACGTCCGCGGGCTGATCGCGGCGGTCGCCGGGTATGAGCGGCTGGCGCTGGAGGCCGCAGTTCACGGCGGCCGGGACCGGGTGCTCCGCGCCATGCGCGCCCACCCGCTCGTCCTGCAACAGGACCGCGCCGAGCAGCTCACCGACCTGCTGCTGGCGGCCAACGCGCGCTTCCTGGCGTGGGCGCGATGAGCGCCCTGGTCGTGGCCGTGGACGGCGGCGGCAGCAAGACCGACGTCGTGGCGATCACCCTGGACGGCGACGTGCTCAGGCGGGTGAGCGGCCCCGGTTCCAGCCCGCACCTGGAAGGGCTGGCGGGCTCGGTGGCGATCATCGACGGGCTGGTCCGCGCCGCGGTCGGCGACGCGATCCCAGCCGCTGTCGGCATCTTCCTCTCCGGGATCGACCTGCCCGTCGAGGAGGAGCACTTCCGCGACGCTCTGGTCGGGCTGCCGTGGAGCGTCAACGCCGTGGTGGAGAACGACCTCTTCGCCCTGCTGCGCGCCGGCACCGAGGAGCCGGACGCGATCGCCATCGTCTGCGGCACCGGCATCAACGCCGTCGGGGTGCGCCGCGACGGCGCCCAGGTGCGCTTCCTCTCGATGGGATCGCTCTCGGGAGACTGGGGCGGAGGCACCGGCCTGGGCGCGGAGGCGCTGTGGCACGCCGCCCGCGCGGTGGACGGACGCGGCCCGGCAACCGGCCTGGTCGAGGTGGTCTGCGCCACCCTGGGGGTCGGGTCGATCCCGGAGCTCATCGAGGATCTGCACTTCGAGCGGCGCTCGTACTCCGAGCTCGCCACCCTCGCCCCGGGCGTCTTCGAGGCCGCCGACGCCGGCGATGTCGTGGCGGGCGCCCTGGTCGACCGACAGGCGGACGAGATCGTCGCCTACGTCCGCGCGATCACAGGCCGGCTGAACCTGGCCGCCGTGCCCGTCGTGCTGGGCGGCGGCATCCTGCAAGGCGGACGCTGCCTGCTGCTCGACCGGATCGCTGCCGGAGTCGCCGAGGTCGCCCCCGGCAGCCGGCTCGTGCACGCCCAATCCCCACCCGTCACCGGTGCCGCCCTGCGAACCCTGGAGCGCGCCGGCGCCAGCCCCAAAGCTCTGCGCCACGCTCAGCTCGCACTCGGCGCGGGCTGAGCGGCGAGAAGACGACCCGCACACGGACGCCTGGTTCGGCGGCGCGTTCGACGTGAGCGCCCTTGACATGCAAGTAACTACTTGCCTATTCTCCTGGAGTGGGCGATGTCTTCAAGGCGTTGGCGGATCCGACGCGGCGGACGATCCTGGACGAACTGGCACTTCGTGATGGGCAGTCTCTCTTCGAGATCTGCTCACGTCTGGCCATGCGGCACGGCAACACGTCGACGCGGCAGGCCATCTCCCAGCACCTGGCCGTCCTGGAGGAGGCCGGCCTGGTTCGTTCGCGCCGTGAGGGGCGGACGAAGATCCATCACCTGAACACAGAGCCGCTGCGTTCGATCGTCGATCGTTGGCCGCTGCACCGAATCAAGGAGTGAAATACCCATGCCCAGGATCAATGTGACAAGCGTGCTGGTCGACGACCAGGCCAAGGCGCTCAGGTTCTACACCGACATGCTCGGCTTCGTCGTCAAGACCGACCTTCCGCTGGGGGACTATCGGTGGCTCACCGTCGTCGGCGCGAACGAGCCCGACGGAGTCGAGTTGCTGCTGGAGCCGGACGCGCACCCAGCCGCGAAGGCGTTCAAGGAGGCGTTGGTGGAGGACGGCATCCCGCTGACGTCTTTCGCCGTCGACGACGTGGTCGCCGTCCATGACGATCTCGTGGCGCGAGGCGTCACGTTCAGGCAAGCCCCGTCCGCCATGGGCCCCGTGGTCACCGCGGTGCTGGATGACACCTGCGGCAACCTGATCCAGCTGACAAGCCCCGCCTGAGCGCAGGGGTCGAGAACTCAAATCCGGTCGAGTTCGTAGAGGACGGCGGTGGCCGGCTGCAGCAGCGGAGCACGGACGCCGATCGTGGCGAGTTGGCGGCCGGTCGCCTCGATGCCCTCGGCCTGCCACGGGGTGCGGTTGGCGGGCGGGATCAGCTGGCGGTCGATGACGGTGACGCGGTAGCGGGCGTCCGGGTCGAGGCCGGGAAAGCGCAGCCGTCCGAGGCTGTTGGTGTCGGTCGGACGCAGCATGGCGAGCGAGAAGATCGCCCGCTCGGGGGTGACCACGCCTTTGAAGTACACCTCGGGGTCGGCGAGGTCGGCGCGGACCAGGCGTCCGGTCAGCAGGGTGCGCCGGTTGGTCTTGTACCAGTCGATCCACCAGGCCAACTGCGCCAGCTCGTCCGGGGTCGCTTGGGCGAGGTCCCACTCGACGCCCAGGTGTCCGAAGACGGCGGTGGCGGCGCGGAAGTCGAGGTCGTGCCAGCGTCCGGTGGTGTGGGAGCGTCCGGAAGCGATGTGGCTGCCCATCAGTTCGGACGGCAGCAGCTGGCCCGTCCACCAGAGCATGCGCTGGCGGGCTTCCGGGTCGATGTTGTCGGAGACCCAGACCCGCTCGGCACGTTCCATCACCTCGAGGTCGATGCGGGCGCCACCGGAGGAGCAGGACTCAAACTCGACACCCGGAAAGCGGGCCCGCAACTCGTCGAGCAGCCGGTAGAAGGCGCGGGTCTGCGCAGCCACGGCCGGCCGGCCGCCGGGGGCGGCGCCGGCGTCGGTCAGATCCCGGTTGTGGTCCCATTTGACGTAGTCGATGGGGTATTCGGCCAGGACCGCGGTCAGCTGCCCCAGGACGTGATCGTAGGCGCCGGGGATCGACAGGTTGAGCACCTGCTGGTTCCGGGAGCGGATCGGGAGCCGGCCGCCGGGCTGCATGATCCACTCCGGGTGGGCCCGGGCGAGATCGGAATCCTCGTTCACCATCTCGGGCTCGAACCACAGCCCGAACTGCATCCGGAGCCCACGCACCCGGTCGACCAGCGGGTGCAGCCCGTCCGGCCAGACCTCGGGGCTCACCACCCAGTCACCCAGCCCGGAGCGGTCGTCGCGGCGGGAGCCGAACCAGCCGTCGTCCAGCACGTAGCGTTCGACGCCCAGGGCGGCGGCCCGCTCGGCGAGGTCGATCAGCCGGGTGGCGTCGTGGTCGAAGTAGACCGCCTCCCAGACGTTGATCGTCACCGGACGATCCGGGCCTGGGTTCACCGGCAGCGCGCGGAGGTGGTCGTGGAAGCGGGCGGCCTGCGCGTCCAGCCCCACGGCGTGGTTGAAGTACACCCAAGGGGTCTGGTAGCTCTCGCCCTCGGCGAGCGTCCCTTCCCCGGGCAGCAGCAACTCGCCGCCGCCGATCAGCTGGAAGCCGTTGGCGTCCCGTTCGGCCACGTGCAGGTGGTTGCCGCTCCAAGCGGTGTGGACGGCCCAGAGCTCGCCGCCGGCGTACCCGAAGCCCGCCTCGCCAAGGCTCAGGACGTAGGCCGCATCGGCGCCGGTGCGGCCGCGGCGTCCCTCCCGGCGGTGGGCGCCGACGCCGAGCCGGGTGCGCTGCGGCGCCCGCTCGTTCCCCCAGCGTCCGGCGAAATCGAGAATCTCCCGGGCGGTCGTCGGGACGGGCAGGCGCAGGGTGAGTTCGTCCACCCGATAGGGATCGGACGCGGTGTTGGCGAGGGTCGCCCGGGCGCGCAGCAGCCCGGTGGGCAGCAGTTCGACGGCGATCCGCAGCTGGAGTCCGTCCGTGACGGCCAGATAGCTGACCGACGCCGGCCCGGCTGTGACGAATCCGCTGCTGGCCACGCCGTCGAGTTCGACGCTCGCGATCTGCCAGTCGGGGCTCCAGTCGCGGCCCTCGCGCGAGCCGATCAGGCCGGGCGCGCCGAGCCAGCCGAAGCGTGCCTCTGGCAGGATTCCGAGCCGCACCGGCTCGTCCGGGGTGTTGGGAGCGATCGGCATCACGTCGGCGCGCTCCAGCGCGCGGAAGTCGTCCTCGGTGACCTCGCCGGCGTCCGCACCCCAGTGCAGGACCGCGGGGAGACCGGTTTCACCACCCGCGACCAGCAGGACGGCCACGCCGCCCGCGCGCAGCACGATGCGCGAGTCGGCCATGGCTCCCCCTTGGCGGGTCTATCCCAGAATCGGGATGGTGGCGTTCAGGTTGTCGCCGACCAGCGTGAGTTCACGGTCGCGGCCAGCCTGTTCAACGTAGAGCATCGTCGTCCGCGGCGCCATGTCCATGGTGCAGGGGCCGTCCTGCGCGGCGAAGGTGACGGTGAGGGCGTCGGCCGTCTCCTCCAGATCGCTGACGATCGGCCGGCAGGTGGAGGATCCCCAGGTCAGCAGCACGATCCCGTTGTCGTCGTACCAGCCGGCGGTGGACTGGTAGTCGGTCGGTTCGCCGGGGGTTCCGCTGAGTCGCTGGTCGCCGGCGAGGGTGAGGTCGGCGGTCTGGTCGAGGTAGGTCAGATGCACCGTGACCGGCTGGGTCGGGTCGACCCCGGCCGGCACGGCCACTTCGCTGGCGCGCGGGGCGAGGTCGGCGGTGCACGCCTCGGCCTGGGGATCGACCAAGGTGACCGTGATCTCCTGGCCGTCGGCGGTCGCCTCGCCCGCGGTCGGTACGCAGGAGGAGGATCCCCAGGTGACCAGCCCGATCATCCGGCCGGCATCCAGCCAGGTTGCGGCGAGCTGCATCGCCGGCTCCTCCGGAGTCGGAGTCCCGGACGGGGCGGCCGGCACCGGCGGGGTGGTCGCACACCCGGCCAGCATCAACGTGGAGAGGACGAGTGCGGCCGCGCCGCCGCGGAAGGTGAGGCTCATACCCCCAAGGTAGCCGAGAGGCAAAGCGGGGAGTCACCCAGAGCGGTTTGTATGGTTAAAGGCGTGAGCCGGTCTCGAGGATGCACCGCGCGCGCCGCGCGGATGCTGCGCCACGGCTGCCTGCTCGTCCTGTTCGGCCTCGTGGCGGGGTGCTCGACGCCGGCCGAACCGCCACCCGCCGTCCCGTCCCACAGCCAGGAGGCCGCCATGCCCAACCCCGCCACCGACCGGCTCTGGAAGGCGGTCGCCGCTGACGACCGCGCCGCGGCCCTGAGCGCGATCTCCGACGGCGCCGAGCTGCAGGCCCGCGACGGCGCCGGCGCGACCCCGCTGGTCGCGGCGACGAAGGCCGGGCGGACGGAGCTGGCGCTCGCCCTGCTGGAGGCCGGCGCGGATCCTGACGCGAAGGACGACCTCCAGGATTCGGCCTACCTCTACGCGGGCGCCCGTGGGCTGAACGAGATCCTGCTCGCCACCCTCGACCATGGCGCCGACGTCACCAGCACCAACCGCTACGGCGGAACGGCGCTGATCCCGGCCAGCGAGCGCGGACTTGTCGAGACGGTGCGGATCCTGCTGGCCGCCGGCGTCGACGTGAACCACGTCAACCGGCTCAACTGGACGGCTCTGCACGAGGCCATCGTGCTCGGTGACGGGTCTGCCGACCACGTCGAGGTGGTGCGGCTGCTGCTCGAAGGCGGCGCCGACCCTGCCATCCCGGACGGCGACGGCGTCCTTCCCCGCGAACTCGCCGCGACCCGCGGCTACACCGCCATGGTCACGCTGATCGACGCCGCCTCCTGAGGCCGGCTGCTCAGCTCTGCTCGGACGCGGCCTGGACCGAGGCCGCCCACTCCGCCACGCGACGCGTGCTCTCGTCCTCGGAGAGGTCCTCGACCCGGGAGAGGATCGACCAGCGCACTCCGAAGGGGTCGCGGATCGACGCGAAGCGGTCGCCGGAGACGAAGTTGCTCGGCGCCTCTCGGACGGTCGCGCCGGCCTCCACCGCAGCGGCCACGACCGCGTCCACATCAGCGCAGTAGAGGCCGATCGAATAGCAGTCCTGCTCACCGGCGGGCGGCGGGACGAGGCCGTACTCGGCCGTGGGCTCGCCGACCTGCAGCCGTCCGCTGCCGAAGTCGAGATCCGCGTGCACCACCACCCCGCCGAACTCGGTCACGTCGACGACGCGCGCGCCGAACACCGTCCGGTAGAACTCGATGGCGCCAGCTGCGTCCGGGATGGCAAGGAAGGGAGTGAGGCTCGTCGAGCCGTGCGGGAGGCCGTTGCTGGTGTGCTGCCCGGAGACGCCGAGCCGGGGTTCGTCCTGTTCGTTCATGATGGTGACGTTAGGCGCCTGCGGGCGCGGTGGCTTGTAGATTCGCGACGACCTGAGGGAGGCGCCATGACCGAGGACGGACGAGGCATCCTCTACCCGACCCGGTTGCCTACCTTTCACCGCGTGCCGGCGCCGGCGGGGCTGGCGGGTCTCGTCCGATGGTTCTGGATCCCGCGGTGGGATCTCGCCCCGGGACGCAGTTCGCGGCAGGAGTTGCTGCCGTTCCCGGCGTCCAACCTCGTCGTCCAGCCCGAGGGGGTGTCGCTCTCCGGCCCCACCACCGGCGCCTCCCACCGCGACCTGCGGGGCCGAGGCTGGGCGGTCGGTGCGCTGCTGCGTCCGGGCGGGCTGGCGTCGCTGTGCGAAGAGCCGCAGCGCCTCCGTGGCACAGAGACGCCCTTCGCCGCGCCCGAACTGCACCGGGAGACCGTCCTGGCGATGACGGAGCCGGACGAGACGGCTGGCCGGGCGCGGGCCGTCGAGAGCTTCGTCCGCTGGGCGTCCGAGCACCTGACGCCGGTCGACGAAAGCGGCGCCTTGGCGAACGCGATGGAGGAGCTGATCGCCACCGACCCGAGCATCGTCCGCGTCGAACAGATCGGCCCGGTCCTCGGTCTCTCCATGCGAAGCGTCCAGCGGCTGGCCCGGCGCTACATCGGGCTCACCCCGCTGGCCGTGATCCGGCGCTACCGCTTACAGGAAGCCGCCCAGCGACTACGCGACGACCCCTCCGTGACCATCGCCCAGGTGGCCGCCGATCTGGGCTACGCCGATCACGCCCACCTGACCACCGACTTCCGCACCGTCCTCGGCCTCACCCCGAACCGCTACCGCGCCAGTGGGTTGTCCTGACTTCCTCTGGCCGGCTGCCAGCTTGAACGGGCTCAGGGATGGTTCATCAGCGCATCTTCAACCTCGTCGGGCCGCCGTAACCCGCCCCTTCAACTTTTTTGTCAGAGCCGAGTGGTTGGCTTGATTCATGGCGGGAACAGCGAGCATCAGCACCAGGGATGGCCTGGTCGCGATGCTCGGCGTGCTTGACCGGATGGACCCGGATCGGACCGGGCTGAGCGCCGAAGAGCGCCTGCAGTGCGTCCGGCTCGCGCGGCGGTTGACCGACCGGACGACGGCACTGGCAGCAGTGCTGGTCGCCGAGGCTGACGCGGCGAAGGCGTCCGAGCAGAGCACGGGTGCGGCTATGACGTCGTGGCTGACCCTGGACGGCAAGGCGTCGAGACGCGAAGCCGCCGGCGCCCTCAAGCAGGGCCGGGCGCTGCTCGCTCATCCGGCGGTCGCCCAAGCCGTCGTGGCGGGCGGGATCGGGGCCGGTCAGGCCCGGTCGATCACCACGGTGCTGGACGGACTCGCGCCCCAGCTCGACGACGCCCAGCAGCAGACCGCCGAACACGTGATGGTCGACCTGGCCAAGCACCTGGACCCCGACGGGCTGGCCCAGGCGGCCCCGCAAGTCCTGGCGAAAGTCGCGCCGGTCGCCGCCGACGACCTGCTCGAAACCAAACTGCAACGCGAAGCCGAGCAAGCCCACCGGGAACGGGCGCTGCGGTTCTACGAGGTCGGCGGGTCGATCCGGTTCGACGGATCCCTGCCCAAACCCATCGGACGAGCCTGGATCGGGCTGCTCGACAGCTACCTGCACGCCACCCGCCGCACCACCCTGGAACAGCGCGACCGGCTCGCCGAGCCGATCACCTTCGAACAGCGCCGCGCCGACGCACTGGCCCTGCTCATCCAGCAGCACCAGCAACAGGCCGGAACCGGACGACGCCAACAGAACGGCCTAGACCCAGACCCGCGCGGCGCCGACCACCGTGACCCGAACAGTCAGCAGCC
>CAZLWS010000070.1:0-15937 GCA_964563205.1 uncultured Propionibacteriaceae bacterium
ACAACCGGCGGGTTCACGCCGAGCGCACCGACGGCTACCGCTGGGTCGAGTTCGAGCTGGGCATCCCGCAGGGCGACCTCGGCCTCAAGCGTCCGCTTCCAAGATTCCCGTTCGTCCCGGCCGACCCGGCCCGGCTCGCGCAGGACTGCTACGAGGCCTACAACATCCAGGTCAGCGCACTGGAGCAGCGGCTCAAGGCGATCGGCCAGCCCAAGATCGTGATCGGCGTCTCCGGCGGCCTGGATTCCACCCACGCCCTGATCGTCGCCGCCAAGGCGATGGACCGGATGAACCGGCCGCGCACCGACATCCTGGCGTTCACCATGCCCGGCTTCGCGACCAGCGACCACACCAAGGGCAATGCCACCGCCCTGGCCAACGCGCTGGGCGTGACCTTCGCCGAACTCGACATCAAGCCGGCCGCCCGGCAACTGCTGGACGACCTCGACCACCCGTTCGCCGACGGCGAGCCGGTGTTCGACGTCACCTTCGAGAACGTGCAGGCCGGGCTGCGCACCGACTACCTGTTCCGGCTGGCCAACCAGCGCGGCGGGATCGTGCTGGGCACCGGCGACCTCTCCGAGCTCGCGCTCGGCTGGTGCACCTACGGGGTGGGCGACCAGATGTCCCACTACAACGTCAACGGCGGGGTGCCGAAGACCCTGATGCAGCACCTGATCCGCTGGGTGATCGCCTCCGGCCAGTTCACCGACGAGGTGGGACGGACGCTGCAGGCCGTGCTCGACACCGAGATCACCCCGGAGCTGATCCCTACCGTGGACGGCAACAGCCCGCAGTCGACGCAGGCCACGATCGGCCCGTACGCGCTGCAGGACTTCACCCTGTTCCACGTGCTGCGGCACGGCGCCAAGCCGTCGAAGGTCGCCTTCCTGGCGATGCACACGTGGGCGGACGCGGACGCCGGCGAATGGCCGTCCGGCTTCCCGGCGGACGAACGGGTGGGCTACGACCTGGCCACGATCAAGAAGTGGCTGGAGGTGTTCTGCCGGCGGTTCTTCGGCTTCGCCCAGTTCAAGCGCTCGGCGCTGCCGAACGGCCCCAAGGTCGTCCGCGGCGGTTCGCTCTCCCCCCGCGGCGACTGGCGCATGCCGTCCGACACCTCAGCCGCCCTCTGGCTGGAGGACGTCGCCCGGATTCCAAGCTGACGGACTACTCCTGAGTTGCGGCTTCGGCCGCCACCAACTCCGGCTCAGCGGGGGTTTCCACAGGCTCCGCCACGGCTTCCGGCTCGGCCAGCACGGAGAGCGTGCTGATCTCCGCCTCAGCCGTCGTTTCGTCCGATGCGGGCTCCGGAGCTTCCGAGGGCGACTTGGCCAGCCCCGGGCTGACCGGGTGAGCGAGGGTGGCGGCAACCACCGCAGCCAGTTCGGGGGCGACCCCGGGCTTCCGGTTGCGCGCGGTGCGGGAGTTGTTGGCGTTGCTGTTCCCGCCGCTGTTGGCATTGCCGCCACGACCGCGGCGGTTGCCTTCGCGCTCGCCGCCGTCGGCGGGGGTCTGCGTGGCCACCGGGGCGTCGTGGGTGTGGTAGCCGCGTCCCTTGCAGGTCTCGCACGGGACGGTGAACGCCTCGGCCAGGCCGGTGCCGATCTTCTTGCGGGTCATCTGCACCAGGCCGAGCGAGGTCACCTCGGCGACCTGGTGGCGGGTGCGGTCGCGGCCCAGGCACTCGACCAGCCGGCGCAGCAGCAGCTCGCGGTTGCTGGGCAGCACCATGTCGATGAAGTCGATCACGATGATGCCGCCGATGTCCCGCAGCCGCAGCTGCCGGACGATCTCCTCGGCGGCCTCCAGGTTGTTGGAGGTCACCGTCGCCTCCAGGTTGCCTGAGGTGCCGGTGAACCGTCCGGTGTTGACGTCGACGACGGTCATCGCCTCGGTCCGGTCAATGATCAGCGAGCCGCCGGAGGGCAGGAAGACCTTGCGCTCCAGGGCCTTGGCGACCTGCTCGTGCACCCGGTGGGCGTCGAAGATGTCGCCGCGGGCCTCGCGATCCCACCGCTGCAGCCGCTCCTCAAGATGGGGCGCGACATGCTTCACGTACGCCTCGACGGTGTCCCAGGCGTCGGCGGCGCCGCCGTTGCCGTCCACGATCAGGGCGCGGAAGTCCTCAGTGAACAGGTCGCGGACGATCCGCACGGTCAGCTCGGGCTCGCCGTACAGCAGGGACGGGGCGGAGCCGCCGGTCTTCTTCTCGATGACCTCCCACTGCGCCTTCAGCCGGTTGACGTCGCGCACCAGCTCGTCCTCGGAGGCGCCCTCGGCGGCCGTCCGCACGATGACGGACGCGTCCGGCCCGATGAGCTCGTCGAGGATGCCCTTCAGGCGCTTGCGCTCGGGTTCGGGCAGCTTGCGGGAGATGCCCGACAGCTGGCCGCCCGGCGAGTAGACGATGTACCGCCCTGGCACCGAGATGTGGGAGGTCAGCCGGGCGCCCTTGGCGCCGACCGGATCCTTGGTCACCTGCACCAGCACCGACTGCCCCGACTTGAAGACCTTCTCGACCTTCTTGTCCTGGCCGGTCGCCCCGAAGGAGGCCCAGTCGACCTCGCCGGCGTAGAGCACCGCGTTGCGGCCGCGTCCGATGTCGATGAACGCCGCCTCCATCGAGGGCAGCACGTTCTGGACGCGGCCGAGGTAGATGTTGCCGATCATGGACGTCGCGGACGGCCGGTCGACGTAGTGCTCGACCAGGATGCCGTCCTCCAGCACGCCGATCTGGCTGTACTCCTCGGCCTGGCGGATCAGCATGACGCGGTCCACCGACTCCCGGCGGGCCAGGAACTCCGACTCCGACAGGATCGGGGTGCGGCGGCGTCCGGCGGCGCGGCCTTCGCGGCGGCGCTGCTTCTTGGCCTCCATCCGGGTGGAGCCCTCGATGCCGGTCACCTCGTCGCTGGCCGTGCTGCGGCGGCGGGGTTCGCGCACCCGGACGACCACGTCGATCGAGTCGTCCTCGGCCTCACCGGCGTCCTCGCCACGACGGCGGCGGCGACGACGGCGACGGGCGCCGCTCTCGGCGACCTCCCCCTCCGCGGCCTCCGCCTCGGGCTCCTCGCCGGCGGCCTCCTCGTCGGCCTCGGCTTCGTCCTCTGCCTCGTCGGCGTCCTCGCCGCCGGCGGAACGGCGACGACGGCGGCCGCCGCGGCGACGGCGACGGCGACGCGGCGAGCCCGCGCCCTCCTCGGAGTCTTCGGCGGCGTCGTCCTCGTCCTCGGCGATCGCTTCGTCATCGTCCGCAGCGGCGTCCTCGGCTTCGACCTCGTCGGCGTCGGCTTCGGGATCGACCTCCTCCTCGGCCTCTTCCTCGTCGGCCGGAAGCAGGGCGGCGCCGCCGATGGCTGCGGCCAGGCTGCTCAGCACGGTCTCCGGGTCGGCGTCGGCCAGGCCGAAGGCCTCCCCGCGCACCCGGCTGCGGCGGCGGGGCGCGCGCTGCTCGAGCTCGGCCAGGCTGGCGGCCACCGCCTCGTCGGGTTCGATGGGCAGTTCGGGCTCGTCGGCCTTGGCGGCCGGCTTGCGGCGGCTCCGCTTCGGCTTCGCAGGCACGTCCTCGGAGGCCTCCGGCTGCGACTCCGCAGCCGGTTCGGGGGCGGCTTCCGCGGCCGGCTCGGCCGCCACGGGCTCGGCGGGGGCGGCGGTCTTGCGGCTGCGCTTGGCCCGGGCCGGCTTGGCTTCGGCCACCGGTTCCGGCGCCGGCTCGGCGAGTTCGGGCGGCGCCTCCTGGGTCACGGCGGGGGCCTCCTCCACAGCCGAGGGCGTGGGCGGGCCGGCCGGACGGCTCGCCGCGCGGCGGCGACGCGGAGCCGGCTCCGGGGTCGACTCGGTGGGGGTTGAGGTTTCGTCATCGAGCATGATGCGCTCCTTCGACGGCAAAGTACATCGCCGTCACCATTTGACTGCCGTAGCAGTAAGCCTGTCGGGGCGAGCACAATCTCCACCTCACCCCCGCGGTCGTTGCCGTCGCGGTGAGGCGGGGTGGAGCGATCGAGCTGTCACCTCGTTCACTGCACTCGCGGGAGGAAATCCCAGGGGTGGAACTCCTTGCCTGCGGCTCAGTATTCCACAGCACGGCCGTGATGTAACCGTTATGCAACCAGATTCCGTTATCTGAGCGTTATATTTCGGGAACCTTCAGGAACGGACGCTCACGCAGGAGGCCGGCGGGCCGGATCGCTCAGGCGTCGAAGGGCCGCGGGGTCGCCGGGACCGGGTCGTTCACCTGGTTTCCGTCGAAAACCCCTTGTGCGAGCCGAGTGAAGATCGGCGGCTGGGTGGGCCGGAAGGCCGGGCTCACTGCGGTCAGGGCGGCCACGATGTCGTCCGGACGGACCAGCGGGGCGCCGATCGCCGAGATCAGCTCGATCAGCCCTTCACCCTGGACCTCCAGCCGCAGGATCGCGGAGCGGACGTCGAAGGAGCGCATGCCGGTCTTCGTCATCCGCTCCACCAGGTGCTCGGGCTGGGCCAGCAGCTCGGCGACGGCCTGGTCCGCGATGGACGCGGTCACCCCGGGCAGGTCCAGCCGCCAGCAGGAGGCGGTGAGCAACTCGGCCAGCGACCCGCTCCCCTCGGCGACGCCGACCACCTCGATGCCGTCCGGCAGCGCCTGGTTGAGCAGGTCCCGGACGCTGGCGGGCTCCAGCCGGGCGGCCAGCCCTAGTTCGAGGTACTCCGACTCGCTGGCGGCGCCGGTCGGGCTGGCGCCGGCGTAGGAGATCCGCGGATGCGGGCTGAAGCCGGAGGAGTAGGCCATCGGGATCTGCGCCCGTCGCAGCGCACGCTCGATGGCCCGGCCGATGTCGCGATGGGAGGCGAACCGCGCCCTCCCCCGTTTGGCGTAGCGGACCCGCAGCCGCTGCTCGGGCGGCGCCTGCTGGGGCGGCTGGGTTCGGGCCATGGCGGGGATGGTAGCCGCCGCAGCCGCTCAGCCCCGCGCCGTCCCATCGGCCACGGCGGGCGGCTCGGGTGTGCCGTCGGCCTGCCGGCGCCACTCCTGGTAGGCCGCCACCGCGGTCGGCAGGGTGGCGAAGAGGCGGTCCGCGCCGATCCGCTCCACCAGGCCGGTCGCCTCCAGCTCGGCGCGCACCTCGCTCTTCACCCGAGCCAGCGCGAACACGATCCCCCGGTCGGACAGCGCCTGCCGCAGCTCCTCCAGAGCGTCGACCGCGGTGAGATCCACCTCGACGTTGGCCTCGGCGTTCAGCACGAACCAGCGGACCGGAGGGCTGGTCCGGTCGACGTTGGCCAGGGCGCGGGCGCGGAAGTCCTCGGCGTTGGCGAAGAACAGCGGCGAGTCGTAGCGGTAGACCAGCAGGCCCGGGATCAGCGTGGAGTGCGGGTAGTCGTCGACATCGTGCATGCCGGCCAGGCCCGGGACGAAGCCCAGCACCCCGTCGTGGGGGTGGACGATGCGGCGGATCAGATCCAGCAGTGACAGGGCGATCGCGATCCCGACCCCGACCAGCAGGCCGGTGGCCAGCACCGCTGCGAGGGTCAGCAGGGCGAGCACCAGCTCGCTGCGCCGGAACCCGGCGATCCGGCGCAGCTCGCGCAGGTCGACCAGCCGCAGTCCGGCGTAGACGACCAGCCCGGCCAGGGCCGCCTGCGGGAAGGCCGCCAGCACCGGCGAGAAGACGAAGATCGCCCCGAGCATCAGCGCCGCGGCGACCAGCGAGTGCAGCTGCGTCCGGCTTCCGGCCGCGTCCCCGATCACCGTCCGGCTCGCCGAGGCCGAGGAGGGCAGCCCGGAGACGAAGCCGTTCACCAGGTTGGCCGCGCCCATCGCCAGCAGTTCGGCGTCGGCGTCCACCCGTTCGTTGCGGCGGGCGGCGAAGGAGCGTCCGGTCAGGATGACGTCGGAGTAGGCGACCACGGTGATGCCCACCGCCGCGGTGGCGAGTTGCACCAGGTCGATGCCGTTCAGAGCGGGGACGGCCAGCGTCGGCGGCGTCCGCGGAATCTCGCCGATGACTTCGACGCCCATCCCGGTCAGGCCGGCCAGCCAGACCACTGCTGCGGCGCCCAGCATCACCAGCAGCGGCCCGGGCCAGCGCGGCGCCCAGCGGTGGATGGCGAACAGGGCCGCCGCGACGGCGACGGCGAGGATGAGCGTTGGCGCGTGGATCTGCTGCCACTGGGTGGCCAGCGAGACCGTCTCCTGCCAGGGGTTTCCGCCGGCGATGGTGAGCTTGGTGAGAGTGCCGAACTGGCTGACGACCATCAGGATGCCGATGCCGGCCAGATATCCCACCAGCACCGGCTTGGAGAGCAGGTTCGCCAGGAAGCCCAGCCGGGCCAGTCGGGCGACCAGAAAGACCACGCCGCAGGCGAGCGCCAGCAGCGCAGCCACCTCGGCCCGGCGCTGCCCCTCCACCTGCCCGGCGAGGGTGGCGATGGCGACCGCCGTCATGAGCGCGGTGGTGGATTCCGGGCCGACCGAGAGTTGCCGCGAGCTGCCCAGCACCGCGTAGGCGAGCATCGGGGCCAGGGTGGCCCACAGCCCGACGACCGGCGGCAGCCCCGCGATCTCGGCGTAGGCCATCACCTGCGGCACCAGGTAGGCCGAGACCGTCAGCCCGGCGATGACGTCCGGACGCAGCCACCGCCGGTCGTAGGACGCGAGCACGGCCAGCCCGGGAAGCCACTTCCGCCAGCCCTTGACCCCGTCGTCCGCCATGGCATGACGCTACCGCGCCGCTCTCGGCCTGGACGCTGGGCGCCGCTACTTTCCTTTGATCGAGGTCTCGATCCAGGCCGACTGCATCTGGAGCGTGTCCATCCAGCTGGTGGCGACCATGGTGCGTGACCTCTTCTCGCCGTTCACTCCGGTGGCGGTGATGGTCTTGACCAGCCCGCCCGGGTAGCGCTCGGTGACTGCCAGGCTCCGCACTGGCCCGCCGAACAGGCTGGCGGCTTTGGACTGGCTGATGGTCGGGAGCCTCGTCCAGGCGTTGACGCTGGCCGGCGCCGTCATCGCGGAGTACGGGTCCAGAACAGAGGCCAGGTACGGCTGTGCCGTCGACCCGAAGACGTCCGCGTTGCTGCCCGTGCCGTAGCCCGAGCCCTTCCCGGTGGCCGCGTAGAAGGTGGTCTCGGCGATTCCGGCGTCCACGGCCGCGGATTCCCGCACGATCTCGACCCTGGTCGCGGTCATGGTCTCGTCGACCGCCCGACGCCAGTAGGCGTTGTCCTGCCCGCCGGCCTTGCTCCAGCCGGTGAAGTTGATGTTGGCGGTGCTCGCGACCACCTGGCAGTCGCAGGCGGGGTCGGCGTTGCCGTCGCCGAACTTCTGGTTCGCCCGGCTGACCTGGACGATCGTGTAAGTGCGGGCGGCGACGGCCTGCGCCTTGAGCGCCTGCAGCCCTTCGGCGGACCTCCCCCAGGAGGACGGCATCTCGTCCACTCCGTAGAGGTACTCGGTGTTCATCTTCAGCTCGTTGACCACATTGGGCAGGTTCTTCAAAACTGTCACCTGCAGGTTGCCGTAGCGGTAGCTGCCGGCGGCGCCTGCGACGGTCGCCGTCGTGTCGGAGGCCCAGCTGATCGTGAGCCGCGAAGCCTCGATCGTCGCCGACTTTCCGTCGGAGCGGACCAGCTTGGCGGTCGCGTTCGACCCCTTGACCCCGATGGTGATCGGCTTCTTGGCCTTGGTGGTCGCCAGCAGCTTGCCGCTGCCGTCCTTGACGGTGAACCCTCCCGAGGTGAGCGACAAGGCAGTGGTCTTGCGGGAGGGGGCGAGCACCTGCACCTTGATCGTCCGGCTGTTGTTGTTGGCGCTGCTCACCGCGGCGCCGCTGTAGTAGTGCTCGAGCACGTCGGCGTAGCCGGCGCCGGGGTTCGCCCGGAGCCAGGCCAGCGCCCCGTACTGCGGCATCCCGGCGCCGTGACCCGAGCCGGAGCCTCGGACCGTAAAGGTGGTCGGCAGGAAGGCGACGTCAAAGCTGGCGCTGACGGTCGAGCCGACCTTGACCCGGTAGCGGCGGTCGACCACCTTGTTCTTGATCGAGACCGAGCCCTTGCCCTTCTTGACCTTGAACGTGCCGCCCTTCTCGGTGACCCACTTCGCGCCGTTCCAGTACTGCAGCTTGGCCGTGGCCTTCTTGACCTTGGTCTTGCCCTTCTTCAGGGTGACGGTGATCTTGCAGGCCTTGGCGGTCGTGGTGACGCCGCAATGGCTGACGGTCAGCTTGTGCTTCGGCGCCGCGGCCTGGGCGACGCCGGCGGCGGCTGCCAGCCCCATCGTGGCCAGCAGGGCGATCACCAGCGCCCACACCACGACGCGGCGGAGCGTCAGCGAGGAGGTCTTCATCGTCCGTCCAGTCTGCCACGCGGAACCCGGTCGCCGGACCTGCCACGGAGATTCCCGCCTTCGCGGGAATGACGGAAGTGAGGTCAGGTCAGGCGGAGCGCACCACGGTGAGGGGCAGCAGGTTGCGGCCGGTGGGGCCGATCTGGATGTCGGTGCCCATGGTGGGGCAGACGCCGCAGTCGTAGCAGCCGGTCCAGCGGCAGTCCTCCACCTCGGCGCCGAGGACGGCGTCCTGGTAGTCCTGCCAGAGCCAGTCGCGGTCGAGGCCGGAATCCAGATGGTCCCAGGGCAGCACTTCGCCGTGCGGGCGTTCGCGGGTGGTGTACCAGGCCAGGTCGACGCCGTGCCGGCCCAGCTCCCGCTCGGCGCAGGCGACCCAGCGCTCGAAGGAGAAGTGCTCGCTCCAGCCGTCGAAGTGGCCGCCGTCACGCCACACCGCCTCGATCACCTCGCCCACCCGCCGGTCGCCGCGGGACAGCAGGCCCTCGATCATGCCGGGCTTGCCGTCGTGATAGCGCATGCCGATCGCCCGGCCGTAGCGCTTGTCCTCACGGATCCTGTCGCGCAGCGCGTGCAGCCGGCGGTCGATGGTCTCCGGATCGGCCTGGGCGGCCCACTGGAACGGGGTGTGCGGCTTGGGGACGAAGCCGCCGATCGAGATCGTGCAGCGGATGTCGCGCGTCCCGGCGGCCTGGCGTCCGGTCTCGATGACCCGGGCGGCCATGTCGGCGATGGCCGTGACGTCCTCGTCGGTCTCGGTGGGCAGACCGCACATGAAGTACAGCTTGACCTGCCGCCAGCCCTGGCTGAACGCCGCGGCGACGGTGTTGATCAGGTCGTCCTCGCTGACCATCTTGTTGATCACCTTGCGCATCCGCTCGGTGCCGCCCTCGGGGGCGAAGGTGAGCCCGGAGCGGCGTCCGTTGCGGGAGAGCTCATTGGCCAGGTCGATGTTGAAGGCGTCCACCCGGGTGCTGGGCAGCGACAGCGACACCTGGTCGGCCTCGTAGCGGTCGGCCAGCTGGTGGGTGATCTCGCCGATCTCGGAGTGGTCCGCGGAGGACAGGCTCAGCAGCCCGACCTCCTCCAGCCCGGTGGCGGCCAGCCCGGCCTCCACCATCCGTCCGACGGTCTCGATGTTGCGCTCGCGCACCGGACGGGTGATCATCCCGGCCTGGCAGAACCGGCAGCCCCGGGTGCAGCCCCGGAAGATCTCCACCGAGTACCGTTCGTGGACGGTCTCAGCCAGCGGCACGATCGGCTGCATCGGGTAGGGCCACTCGTCCAGCTCCATCAGGGTGTGCTTGGCCGGACGCTCCGGGACGCCTTCGCGGTTCGACCGCACCGAATCGATGGCGCCGTCGGCGCGGTAGGTCACGTCGTAGAGGCTGGGGACGTAGGCGACGCCGCTGAGCGCCAGCCGCAGCAGGATCTCCTGGCGTCCGCCCGGACGCCCCTCCGCCTTCCACTGCCGCAGGATCTCCGACAGCCGGACGGCCGCCTGTTCCCCGTCGCCCAGCACCGCGGCGTCGATGAAGGCCGCGATCGGCTCGGGGTTGAAGGCCGCATGGCCGCCGGCCACCACCAGCGGGTCGTCCAGCCCTCGGTCGGCGGCGTGCAGCGGGATGCCGGCCAGATCCAGCGACTCCAGCATGTTCGTGTAGCACAGCTCGGTGGAGAAGCTCAGCCCGAAGACGTCGAAGGCCGCCACCGGCAGGTGGTTCTCCAGGGTGAACTGCGGGATCCCCTCGGCGCGCATCAGCCCGGCCAGGTCGGGCCAGATGGTGTAGCTGCGCTCGGCGCAGATCCAGTCGCGCTCGTTGAGCAGTTCGTAGAGGATCGCCAGGCCCTGGTTGGGCTGGCCCACCTCGTAGGCGTCGGGGTACATCAGCACCCACCGCACCTCCGCCTGCTCGAACGGCTTGGGTTGCGAGTTCACCTCGCCGCCGATGTACTGCACCGGCTTGGCCACCCGGGCGAGCAGCGGCTCCAGCCGGCTGAACAGGGACGCGGGCGCGGTCTGATAGGTGTCGACGCTCATGGTTGGGCAAGCCTAACCGCTGCGCCCGGATCGATAAACCCCCTTATCCGGGGCTACAACTCGGCGATCGAGGTGTGGGGGTGGGAGTTCTCGATCACCAGGTCGGCCTTCTCCTCGGGGCGGCATTCGCTCTGGTAGAGCAGCTGGCCCTCGTAGTAGCGGGCGTTGCTGGGGTCTCGCGGGTCGGGGCTGAGGCCCTCGCGCTCGTGCAGCCGCTTGTAGGCCTCGTCGAAGGGGACGTCCAGCCAGATCGAGTAGGTCCAGACCTTGCTGGCGCGGCTGGCGGCGAACTCGCGGCGGTGCAGAAAGGTGCCGTCGATGATCACCACCACGTCGTCGGGAGCGATCTGGTACGGCGACTGCACCGGCGACTCCGAGGCGAGGTCGTAGGCGGCCGTGCGGTAGCGGCCGGAGCCCTCCTTGCCGAGCGGCTCGAGCACCTCCGCGGTGAACTTCTCGTAGTCGTAGCTGTCCTCGTAGAAGCCGCGCGGCGAGGTGCGTCCCTGGGCGTAGCGGACGGACTGCGGGTTCAGGTACTTCTTCAGCGAGATCCGGATCACCGAGTTGCCGCACTCGGCGACCATGGACGCGAGGTCGTCGGCGTAGGTCGCCTTGCCGGCCCCGTCGATGCCGTCGATGCCGACCAGGGTGCGCCCGGTCCGGGTGCGGAGCTTGGAGCGCAGCCACTTCAACCCGCCCGCGGCGTCCATCCTGGTCGCCGGTTCGATCGGCTGGTCAGTCATTCGTCACTCCCCGTCGGGCGCCGCGGCCGCCTGGCCCTGAGTCCCCAACGCTACCCCGGGACCGGCGCTCTGCGTCAGCTTTGCGCGCGAACCCAGCCACAGCAGGCCGGCCGCGACGAGGGTCACGATCGCCATCTGCAGCAGGACGGCGGGGTCGCCGACTCCCGCCTCACGGTCGAACAGTCCCTCGATTCCCGTGAACGGCACCCAGGCCAGCCCGGCCAGGTTGTTGACCACGTGCAGCGCGATCGCCGCCTCAAGCCCTCCAGTGCGCCAGGTGAGGACGCAGGCCAGCACCCCGAAGTACAGGTAGAAGGCGTTCAGCCACGGGTCGCCGGCGCCGTGCAGCAGCATGAATCCCACCCCGGTGATCGCGGTCGACACCACCAACCCGATCCGGCTGGCCGGGAACCAGGAGCCGATCGCACGGGCGCCCAGGCCCCGGAGGGCGAACTCCTCGCCGGCGGCCTGCAGCGGAGTGGTGAGCACCACCGACACCAGCAGGAACCAGGTTTCGGGACGAATCGCGAGCCCTTCCGGCAGCCCGGAGAACGCGATCTCGACGGCCGTCCACACCAGGTAGCAGACCAGGACGAAGCCGGTGAAACGTCCGAACAACCCCCAGCGGAACCTCCCGGCGATGGACGACAGCCAGCCGATCCCCTGCCCGAAGACGGCGCGGTGGGCGGCCCAGGCCAGCGGGATCGCCAGGGCCAGGCTGAGGTTGTTGACGAGGAACAGCATCGGCGTGGTGGGGATCTCGCCGTCCAGCAACGCCTCGGGGTCGAGGTTGCCCACGGCCATCTCGTAGCCGATGACCGCCAGGCCGCCCAGAAGCGACACGATGAACCAGCTGCCGCCGAACATGGCCAGCGCGAGCAGCGGCCGCCACCAGCGGAACCGCGGAGTGCGGTAGAACTCGTGGTACTCCCGCGGGACGACCGGCAGCGCCGGCGGCCGGACGGGCGGCGCGACCGGCGTCCAGCCGGCCGGCGGGCCGTAGTGCTGTGGCGGGGCGGGTCCCCAGGCGGGGGGCTGCGCCGCCGGCATCGCGCCGGGCGCCCAGCCCGGCTGGCCGGCCGGCGTCCACTGGGGCGGCGCGCCCTGCGGGTCGGCGGGCTCGGGGACGGGACCCGGCGGGGGCGGGTGGGGATGCGACATGGTCAGCCCAGTTCGGGGAACCAGAGCGCGATTTCGCGGGCGGCGGACTCCTCGGAATCCGAGGCGTGCACCAGGTTCTCGCGGTTGGAGAGCGAGAGGTCGCCGCGGATCGTCCCCGGGGCGGCCTCGGCGCCGTTGGTGGCGCCGTTGGCCAGGCGGACCACGTCGATCGCGGCCGTGCCCTCGAGCACCAGCGCGACGAGCGGGCCGGAGGTGATGAACTCCCGCAGCGGCGGGTACCAGGGCTTCTCGGCGTGCTCGGCGTAGTGCCGGTCGGCCTGGGCGGCGTCCACCTGGCGCAGTTCCAGCGTCACGAGGGTGAGGCCTTTGGCCTCGTACCGGGCGAGGATCGTCCCGACCAGGCCGCGGCGGACGGCGTCCGGCTTGATCAGGACCAGGGTGCGTTGGGTCATGGGCCGACCCTACCGGCACCCGACTCCAGCCGGCGCCCCAGGAAGAAGCTGACCACCCACAGCAGCGCGAAGGCGCCGCCCAGCCAGTACATCCAGGGCGTGAGCAGGCCCATGCCGATCGCGTACAGCTGGGTCAGCCAGCCCAGCGGGTAGCCGACCGGGGTGCGGAACAGCGCTACGGCGGCGATCGACAGCACGATGCCGATGGACGCGGCGGTCACGGCGACCGGCATCGGGACGTCGTCGACCTGGATCATGCCGGCGATCGCCAGCCCGAAGACCACCGCCTCGAAGATCAGCACCGACAGCAGCGGTGACTTCATCGGGTTCTTGGGACCCAGCCTCATCGGTCGGCCTCCTCCGAATGCGGCCGCAGCAGGGTGCGGGCCTCGCCGGCGGCGTAGACCGAGCCGGCGATCAGGACGCCCGCGCCGGGGCCGGCGTCGTCGGCCAGCCGCACCGCCTCGTCCAAGGCGTCGGCGAGGTTCGGGCGCATCACCACCCGGTCGGCGCCGAAGACCTCGGCGGCCGCCTCGGCGAGGGCTTCGGGGGTCATCGCCCGGGCGTGGCCGGTGATGCCGGTGACGACGATGGTGGTCATGGCTTCGGCGAACACCTCCAGAACCCCGCGGACATCCTTGTCGGCCATCATGGCCACCACCCCGATCAGCGGGGTGAAGTCGAAGGACTCGGTGAGCGCCTCGACGGTGGCGCGGGCGCCGTGCGGGTTGTGGCAGGTGTCGAGCACCATGGTCGGCGAGCGGCGGACGATCTCCAGCCGGGCCGGCGCGACGACCGCGTCCAGGCCGTCGGCGATCACCTCCGCGGGCAGCGCCCGTCCGCCCAGGAAGGCTTCGCAGGCGGCCACCGCGAGCGCTGCGTTGCGGGCCATGTGGGCGCCGAAGAGCGGCAGCACCAGGTCGCCCAGCGGGCCGTCCGCGGTCTCGAGGCGCAGCACCTGGCCGCCGACCGCCAGCTGCCGGTCGATCAGGCCGAAGTCGACGCCCTCCAGGTAGACCTTCGCCCCGACCTCGGCGGCCCGGGCGATCAGCACCGTGGCGGCCTCCGGCGCCTGGCCGGCGAGCACGGCGCTGGCGCCCGCCTTGATGATGCCGGCCTTCTCGGTGGCGATCTCGGTGAGCGTCGAGCCGAGCACCGCGGTGTGGTCGTAGTCGATCGGGCAGACCACGGCCACCGCGGCGTCCGCGACGCTGGTGGCGTCCCAGGAGCCGCCCATGCCGACCTCGACCACCGCGACGTCGACCGGGGCCTGGGAGAAGGCGGTGTAGGCCAGCGCCGTCATCACCTCGTAGAAGGTCATCGACACGCCGTCGATCTTCCGTTCGTCGACCATCTCGACATAGGGCTGGAGCTCCGTGGCCAGTTCGTCGAAGCGCTCCGTGCTGATCGGCTCGCCGTCGATCACGATCCGCTCGGAGATGTCCTGCAGGTGCGGGCTGGAGACCCGTCCCACCCGCAGGCCCAGCGAGCGCAGCAGGGCGTCGATCATGATCGCGGTGCTGCCCTTGCCGTTGGTGCCGGCGATCTGGATCACCGGGCAGGCGTCCTGCGGCGAGCCGAGCAGGTCGCACAACGCCTCGATCCGGCCCAGCCCGCGGGCGATCCGGTGCTCCGGCCAGCGACCGGTGAGGGCGGCGACGATCTCTGCGTGGGAAGTGGCGCTCATGGTGCGCACAGCCTACCGCCGTGGGTCGACGGCCCGACCCGTGTGCAGTTACTGCCAAATACGCTCGCTCCGCGACAGGTACGTCGCGCCGGTGCACTATCTGGCAGAAAGTTGCACCAGCCGGGCAACGGGTGGGCCGATGTGACGCAGGTTCTCCCGGCTTCGTAAGATTCTCCCCATGACTACAGCACCCATCGCCAACCCTGCCGCCGCGACCACCGCCGGCGCGGGGGTACCGGAGCGTCCGGTGCTGGAAGGGCTGGAGGCGACCTGGGCGCGGCGCTGGCAGGAGGATGGCACCTACACCTTCGTGCGGCCGGCGTCGCGGGAGCAGGTGTTCAGCATCGACACTCCCCCGCCGACCGTGTCCGGGTCGCTGCATGTGGGGCACGTTTTCAGCTACACCCACACCGATCTGATCGCCCGCTACCAGCGGATGCGCGGCAAGCACGTCTTCTACCCGATGGGCTGGGACGACAACGGCCTGCCCACCGAGCGGCGGGTGCAGAACTTCTACGGGGTGCGGTGCGACCCGTCCATCCCCTACGACCCGGACTTCACCCCGCCGGCGAACCCCGACCCGAAGCGTCAGGTGTCGATCAGCCGCAAGAACTTCATCGAGCTGTGCCACGAGCTCACCGGAGTCGACGAACTGGCCTTCGAGGGCCTGTGGCGCGCCCTCGGGCTGAGCGTGGATTGGGACAACCACCTGTACGCGACCATCTCGCAGGAATCGATCCGGGTGTCGCAGCGCGCCTTCCTGCGCAACTGCGCCCGCGGCGAGGCCTACCTCTCTGAGGCCCCGACTGTGTGGGACGTGACTTTCCAGACCGCGGTGGCGCAGGCCGAACAGGAGGCCCGCGACTACCCGGGCCACTACCACCGGGTGGCCTTCCACCGCCCCGACGGCGAAAAGGTCTACATCGAGACCACCCGTCCGGAGCTGCTGCCCTCGGTGTGCGCCCTGATCGCCCACCCGGACGACGAGCGCTACACCCACCTGTTCGGCACCACGGTGACCTCGCCGGTGTTCGGCGTGGAGATCCCGGTGGTCGCCCATCACGCCGCCGAGCCCGACAAGGGCGCCGGCATCGCGATGTGCTGCACCTTCGGCGACGCCACCGACGTGCAGTGGTGGCGGGAGCTGCAGCTGCCCACCCGCACCGTGATCCAGCGGGACGGACGGCTGGCCGCCGAGACCCCGGAGTGGCTGGCCAACGCCGAGCCCTACGCCGAGCTGGCCGGCAAGACCCCGTTCTCCGCCCGCGCCGCCATGGTCGACCTGCTGCGGGCCAGCGGCGATCTGGACGGCGAGCCGACCCCGACCTCCCGCAAGGCGAACTTCTACGAGAAGGGCGACAAGCCCCTCGAGATCGTCTCCACCCGGCAGTGGTACATCCGCAACGGCGGACGGGACGAGACGCTCAAGGCCGCCCTGCTCGCCCGCGGCGAGGAGCTCGACTGGGTGCCCGACCATATGCGGCACCGCTACGCCAACTGGGTGAACGGCCTGAACGGCGACTGGCTGATCAGCCGGCAGCGGTTCTTCGGCGTCCCGTTCCCGGT
>CAZLWS010000071.1:0-15653 GCA_964563205.1 uncultured Propionibacteriaceae bacterium
TGATCGTGGTCGATCCGGGTCACAACGGGAAGTACCGCAAGTCCTTCAACACCAAGAAGGTGCCGGCGGGCAACGGCAAGAAGAAGGCCTGCAACTCCTCCGGCACCTCGGGCAAGGGGCTGAGCGAGCATGCCTACAACTGGGCGCAGGCGAAGCTGCTCAAGACCGAGCTCGAGAAGCTCGGTGCGAAAGTGCTGCTGACCAGGGAGAATGACTCCGGGCTGGGCCCGTGCGTGAACAAGCGCGCCCAAGTCGCCAACGACGCCGAGGCCGATCTGATGATCTCGATCCACGCCGACGGCAGCTACGGCACGAAGGACCGCGGCTTCCACCTCATCATCTCCACGACCATGGCCGGCGGCTCGAAGCTGGAGAAGCAGTCGCGGACGCTGGCCCTCAACGCCCGCTCGGCTCTGCAGAAACTGACGAAGATGCCGCGCTCGACCTACATCGGAAAGGGCGCCGCCCTGAGCCCGCGCTCCGACATCGCCACCCTGAACCTGCTGAAGCAGACCCCGGGCATCATGCTCGAAGCCGGCAACATGCGCCACAGCAAGGACTTGAAGCTGCTGAAGTCGTCCGCCTTCCGACAGCAGGTCGCCGAAGCGTTGGCCCAAGCCGCGGTCGAGACCCTCACGGACTAGCTCGGACGAACAGCGACGATCAGGCCCGCCAGGCGTCGAGCACCGCGCCGCTGTCCAGCACCCGGCCGTAGCCGCGCCGCACGGTCTGGAGCGTGGCGTCGTGCGTCCACGGGTTGTCGCTCGCGCAGAGATCCGAGCACAGCACGACGTGATAGCCCCGGTCGAAGCCAGCCCGCGCGGTCGCCTCGCAGCAGAAGTTGGTCAGCGTGCCCGCGATCACCAGCGTGTCCTTCCGAAGGCCGCGCAGGATGTAATCCAGATCGGTCTGCCAGAAGGCGTCGTAGGTGTGCTTGGTCCCGATCAGGAGGTCGCCCTCGCGCCACAGTTCCGGCAGGATCTCCAGCTGCTCGGTGCCGGCGCCGAGATTGCCCTCGGCGATGGCGGCGGTCATCCGCAGGGCGTCCGTCGGCGACGGGTCCAGGAACTGCGCCGAGGTGAAGACCACCGGGATGCCGCGCTGCCGGGCCGCCTCGGCGACCTCGTCCAGGCGAGGGACGATCCGCTCGGCCTGCGGGATCCATTGCGGGCTGCTTCGCCGGACGAACCCGGCCTGCATGTCGATCACGACCAGGGCGGAGGCGCCCGGGTCGATGTCGAAGGCGTGCGGCCGATCGGTGTGATAGTCGGCCACGGCAGCGAGAACCACCTCGGCCTCGGATCGCTCCGCGTCACGGTAGAGATCCTGCTCGGTCAGCCCGTACAGGCTCCGGTACAGCTCAAGGGTCTGCCGCTGGTACTCGTTCATCGTTGCTCCTCAGGAATGGCTGGACGATCGTCCTCCTGCTCGACTCTGGGCTGATGGGTCACCCAGGTCAGGGTGATGTCCCGCAGGGACGCGGCGGCGCTCGCCACGCGGCGGCTCCTCAGCGGCGGACGGCCTCCGACCGCGCTCGTCTGCGCGGACGACGTCCTCGCCGCCGGCGCCTTCCGGGCCGCCGCGGAACTCGGACTGTCGATTCCCGGCGACCTGTCGGTGGTCGGCTTCGGCGGCACCATCGTCGGGGACGCGGTCTGGCCCCGGCTGACCGGGATCGCGGCGTCCGGCTCGGAACTGGGCGCCGCCGCGGTGGCGCTGCATCTCTCCCAGCAGCAGACCGCCAGCGTCCTCGGAGTGGAACTCATCCCGCGGGGCTCGACCGGCCGCGCCCTGCCGGAATCCGCTGTGCGCTAAGCCGGCTCAACGGGAGCCACGCACTCGCCAGGACGGCCAGACCCGTTCACGGCGGTCTGACGAGGAGTCGTTCCTCGGGAGCGTGCTGAACGGATCTGCCTTCACCTTGCCCATCCGGCCGGTGATGCGGTCGAAATCAGCGATGTGGCGGTAAGTCTGTTCAGGGAATCGTGCGAAGCGGCGAACTGACGCGTCGGGTAGAGTGGGACACGGTTCCCCGCGCGGCGGTACCTCGCCCAACTCCCCCAGGGTCGGAAGACAGCAAGGGTAAGTGAGCTCTTCCGGGTGCGCGGGGGCCGTTTTCTTTCTCCGGCTCCTCGCCCGACCCCGTCCGATCTCGGCCGTGCGGTTGTCAGCGGCACCCCGTAAGGTTCACTCGTGGACGAACGCGCGGACGATCTCTTTGGCGAGGAGGAGCCGGATCTCCTGGTTCAGGAGGGTCCGGGGCTGTTCGACGACTTCGAACCGGACGAACCCGTGCTCGACATCGAGGAGCCGCCGGACGCCAGTGCGCTCACCGGACGCCCGCAGGCCGAGGTGGACGCCGCCCTGCGCGACGCGGTGGACGCCCGCCGCAGCACCTCCGCCCCGGTCGACCGTCCGGACACCCCGCTGGCCCTCTACCGCCGCTACCGTCCGGACACCTTCGCCGAGGTGATCGGCCAAGAGCACGTCACCGACCCGCTACAGCGGGCGCTGGTGAACAACCGGGTCAATCACGCCTACCTGTTCTCGGGGCCTCGCGGCTGCGGCAAGACCACCTCGGCCCGCATCCTGGCCCGCGCCCTCAACTGCGCCCAGGGGCCGACGCCGGTGCCCTGCAGCGAATGCCAGTCCTGCCGCGACCTGGCCCGGGGCGGCCCCGGCTCGATCGACGTCATCGAGATCGACGCGGCCTCCCACGGCGGTGTGGACGACGCCCGCGACCTGCGCGAGCGGGCCTTCTTCGCGCCCGTCCACAGCCGCTACAAGATCTACATCGTGGACGAGGCCCACATGGTCACCCAGCAGGGCTTCAACGCCCTGCTCAAGGTGGTGGAGGAGCCGCCGCCCCATGTGAAGTTCATCTTCGCCACCACCGAGCCCGACAAGGTGCTCGGCACGATCCGCTCCCGCACCCACCACTACCCGTTCCGGCTGGTGCCGCCCAAGGTGCTGTCGGCCTACCTGGCGCAGGTCTGCGACTCCGAGGGCGTCACCGTCGAACCGGCCGTGCTGCCGCTGGTGGTGCGCGCCGGCGCCGGCTCGGTGCGTGACTCGCTGTCGGTGCTCGACCAACTGCTCGGCGGCGCCGCGGAGGACGGCGTGAGCTACGCCCAGGCGACCGCCCTGCTCGGCTACACCCCCGACGCCCTGCTGGACGAGATCGTGGACGCCTTCGCCGCCGGCGACGCCCACGGCGTCTTCGCTGCCGTCGACAAGGTGATCGAGGTCGGCCAGGACCCGCGCCGCTTCGGGGAGGACCTGCTGCGCCGGCTGCGTGACCTGATCATCGTCGCCGCCGTCCCGGACGCCCTCTCCAGCGGGCTGGTGGACGTGGCCGCCGACCAGGCCGAACGACTCGCCTCGCAGGCCAGCGCGCTGGGCCCCGGCGAACTCACCCGCGCCGCCGAGGTGCTGGCCGTCGGGCTCACCGAGATGCGCGGCACCACCGCGCCGCGGCTGCACCTGGAGCTGATGTGCGCCCGCGTCCTGCTGCCCGGCGCCGACGTGGACGACCGAGGCCTGCACGCCCGGCTGGATCGGCTGGAGCGCATCGTCCAGTTGGGCACGGTCTCGGCAGTCGACGGACCAGCCACACCGGCAAAGCCCGAGCAGCCAGCCGCGTCCCCCCGCCCGGCCCGTGAGGAACTTCAGCCCCGGGCGAGCGAGCCAGCGGCCTCAGCCCAGCCATCGACCGCCGCGCCGTCAGATCCCCCGTGGGCCACTGAGCCTGAGGCCTCGGCCCGCCCTGCGCCGTCCGACGTCGCGGCCACCCCGGCTGCACCGCCCACCAGGGTCCCCGAGCCCGTCGCATCCTCATCCCCGGTCGTGCCTTCAGCTCCCCCAGCCCAGCGGGGCGGCTTCGGGGTCGCCGACCTGCGGCGGATCTGGCCCGACGTCTTGGAGGACGTCAAGGGCCGCCGCCGGGTCACCTGGATCCTGCTCAGCCAGAACGCCCAGGTGGTGGACGTCCGCGACGGCGTCCTCACGCTGGGGCTGGCCAACCAGGGGGTCCGGGAGAACTTCGTCCGGGGCACCCACGCGGATCTGCTGCGCGAGGCGCTGCGGGAGGTCGCCGGCCTCACCCTGCAGGTCGAAGCCCTCGTGGACGCCAACGCCGGCGACCCTGCGCCGCAGCCGGCGACCACGCTTCCGCCCGCGCCCGCGCCGGTCCCGCAACGGTCGGCGGCCGCCCAGGAGGCCCGAGAGCAGCTCCGCAAGGGCCGCAGCGGCGGCTCCCCCGCCGAGCCCGAGTCCGAACCCAGCCGCGAGGACGCCTCGGTGGACGACGAGGTCTCCAGCGACGAGCTCCTCATGAAGCACCTCGGCGCCGAGCTGATCGCCGAAGAGGAGGCGTGAGCGACGGAGCCTTGTCGGCGGCACCCGATAGCATGGCGTGCAACGAAGGAGTCCCCCATGTTCGATCCCGGCAGCCTCGACCTCTCCACCCTCATGGCGCAGGCACAAGCTCTGCAGGACCAGCTTGAGCGCGCCCAAGCCGAACTCGCCGACCAGCGCGTCACCGGGTCGTCCGGCGGCGGCCTGGTGGAGGCGACCGTCTCCGGCACCGGCGAGCTGCTCGCGCTGACGATCTCGCCCGAGGCAGTCGACCCGTCCGACACCGAGACGCTGGCCGATCTGGTGGTCGCGGCCGTCCGCGACGCCTCCAACCGAGCCACCTCACTGGCCCAGGCCGCCATGCCGCCGATGCCTGAGATCGGGTTCTGACTTGTACGAAGGTCCCATCCAAGACCTGATCGACGAGCTCGGACGACTGCCGGGCGTCGGTCCGAAGGGCGCCCAGCGGATCGCCTTCCACATCCTCACCACCGACTCCTCCGACGTCGAGCGGCTGGCGCACGCGCTGCGCGAGGTGGCCGAGAAGGTGCGCTTCTGCGAGGTCTGCTTCAACATCTCCGCCGAGGAGACCTGCCGAGTCTGCCGCGACCCGCGCCGCGACCGGACGGCCATCTGCGTGGTCGAGGAGTCCAAGGACGTGGCCGCGATCGAGCGCACCCACGAGTTCCGCGGGCTGTACCACGTGCTGGGCGGCGCGATCAGCCCGATCGACAACGTCGGCCCGGGCGACCTGCGCATCCGCGAACTGGTGCTGCGGCTGGCCGACGGCACCGTCACCGAGGTGATCCTGGCCACCGACCCGAACCTCGAGGGGGAGGCGACCGCCACCTACATCTCCCGGCTGCTGCTGCCGATGGGAGTCATCGTGTCGCGGCTGGCCAGCGGCCTGCCGGTCGGCGGCGACCTGGAATACGCCGACGAGGTCACCCTCGGGCGGGCCTTCCAGGGCCGCCGCAAGCTCAGCGAAGAGGCCCGGGCATGATCTCCCCCGCCGATCTGCCGGAGATCCAGCTGATCGCGACCGACCTGGACGGCACCCTGCTGCGGCACGACAAGACCATCAGTCCGCGCAACGCCGAGGCGATCCGGCTCGCCCAGGAGGCTGGACTGCACGTGGTCGCCGCCACCGGCCGCTATCCGAGCACGCTGCCGGCGCTGCTCTCGCCGCTCGGCATCGAGTACGCGGTGGTCAGCAACGGCGCGCAGGCCTGCCGGCTGAGCACCGGCGAGCTCTTCTTCGAAGAGACCATCGCCGCCCCGGTCGCCGAGGCGATCATGACCCACCTTCACGCGGAACTCCCGGACGTCCGATTCGAGGTCGTCGTCGATCACGGACGCCAGCACTGGATCGAGGACGGCTTCCTCGGGCTGGTGCTCGACATCGAGCGCCGCCACTTCCCGCTCGACTACCGCCACGCCACCCGCGCCGAACTGCTGGAGCACGATATCCTGCGGCTCAACGCCCGCCATCCCTTCGTGTCGCCCGACGACATGCTCGCCACGCTGAACGCGTCCGGGCTCTCGGGCTTCCACGGCACCACCTCGGGCGCTCCCTTCCTGGAGATCGGCGGCGACGGCGTGACCAAGGCCCACGGCGTCGCCCACCTCGCCGCCCTGCTGGGCGTCAAGCCCAGCCAGGTGCTCGCCGTCGGGGACGCCCGCAACGACGTCGAGATGCTGGAGTGGTCCGGGGTCGGGGTCGCCATGGGCAACGCCGTCGCCGAGGCGATCGCCGCCGCCGACCACACCACCGCCACGAACGAGGAGGACGGCCTCGCCCTCGTCATCGAGGCCCTGCTCGCGCGCTGACGCTGAGGCGAGTCGGAATCCGGTTTCCCTTTCGTCGCGCTTCGCTGCACGAGTGCGGTTATGGGGGCGGTCTCGCCACCGCAGGAGCTGCTTCGCTGCAGGATGGTCGCTCTGCGGGGGTGAGCCGGCTCCAGAACAGCCATCGTGCAGCGAAACACCAGGCGCGGGCGAGATACACCTCTGATAGCGACAATCGCGCAGCGAAGCGGCATCCAGGTCACAGCGAACCGACAGGCTGGGCTCAGCGTGCGGCTCGACTCCCGAGTCATCGTGGTTCATCCCTGAAAGGAGAACCATGCGACCCCATCACTTCGGCCCGGGCCTCTTCGGGCCCCTCCTCGCGATCGGCTTCCTGGTGCTGCTCACGCTCGCGGTCGCCGCGCTGGTCTGGTGGCTGATCCGGCGACGCAAGGGCCGAGCCGGCTTCGAGCCGCACCCTCGTTGGCACGGCGGCCCACCGGTCCCGCATCCTGGCGCAGGTCCGGTTCCGGTGCCGCCTCCCGTCAGCGCCCTCCAGATTCTGGACGAACGCCTGGCCCGCGGCGACCTGGACGTGGACGACTACCTCACCCGCCGGGCCGCGCTGCTGGGCGATCGGCCCCCGAACGGCACCGAGTTCGAACACGGACAGCCGTCTCCTCCGGAGACCCCGCACTCCGACCCCGCAGGCTGACGCGCAACGCCGCGGGAGCGGCGGGAAGGGAGGAGCCCCAACACCGTTCTTAGGACTAGACTGACCGTCTGTCCGCAAGGCATCGATGGGGCCATCACCCTGGAGCTGCCGGAAGAACGGCGCGCGAGCGCTCACTAGAACCGGCCGCGGCGAGCAACGAAGTGGGACGACGACTCCCGTCATCCCGGCGAAGGCCGGGCTCTCCGACGGGACGAAGGCGTCCAAGGAGGGTGGTACCGCGGGCTCCGGCTCGTCCCTTCGTCACCGTACGACGAAGGAAGACCGAGAGATGACCGCGCAGCCCGAGACCAGTCCGCGCTACCACGCCGTGCCGGCGGCGATCCACCTGCCGCGCATGGAGCACGAGATCCTGGCGTTCTGGAAGGCCAACGACACCTTCAGCGCATCCCTGGCCAAGACCGCCGACGGCACGCCGTGGACCTTCTACGAGGGCCCGCCGACCGCCAACGGCATGCCCGGCACCCACCACATCGAGGCCCGGGTGTTCAAGGACGTCTTCCCCCGGTTCAAGACCATGCAGGGCTTCCGGGTCGACCGCAAGGCCGGCTGGGACTGCCACGGCCTGCCGGTCGAACTGGCCGTCGAGAAGGAGCTGGGCTTCAACGGCAAGCCGGACATCGAGGCCTACGGGGTCGAGGCGTTCAACGCCCGCTGCCGCGAGTCGGTCAGCCGTCACGTCGACGCGTTCACCGAGCTCACCGAGCGGATGGGCTACTGGGTCAACCTCGACCAGGCCTACTGGACGATGGACCCGTCCTTCGTCGAATCCTGCTGGTGGGCGCTGAAGCAGATCCATTCCAAGGGCCTGCTCGTCGAGGACTACCGGGTCGCCCCGTACTGCCCGCGCTGCGGCACCACGCTCTCCGACCACGAGCTTGCCCAGGGCTATGAGGACGTCACCGACCCGTCAGTCTACGTCCGGTTGCCGCTGACCTCCGGTCCGCTGGCGGGCAAGGCGTCCCTGCTGGTGTGGACGACCACGCCGTGGACGCTGGTCTCGAACACGGCGGTCGCCGTCCATCCGGACGTGACCTACGTGGTGGCCACCCACGACGTCCCCGAGGGCGAGACCCTGGTGATCGCCGAGCCGCTGGCCGAGAAAGTGCTCGGCGACGGCTGGCTGCTCGGGCGGACCTTCACCGGCAAGGAACTGGAGTTCTGGAAGTACCAGCGACCGTTCGAGCTGGTCGAGTTCCCGGACGCGGTCGGCGGCACGCACTACGTCGTCCTGGCCGACTACGTCACCACCGAGGACGGCACCGGCCTGGTGCACCAGGCGCCGGCCTTCGGGGAGGACGACATGCTCGTCTGCCGGGCGTACGGGCTGCCGTTCGTGAACCCGATCCGGCCCAACGGCGCCTTCGCCGACGACGTGCCGCTGGTGGGCGGGCAGTTCTTCAAGGCAGCGGACGCCCCGCTGGTGGACGACCTGCGCGAGCGCGGCCTGCTGTTCCGCAAGCTCGACTACCCGCACTCCTACCCGCACTGCTGGCGCTGCCACACCTCGCTGATCTACTACGCGCAGCCCTCCTGGTACATCCGCACCACGGCGATCAAGGACGCACTGCTGCGCGAGAACGAGAACACTGCCTGGTACCCCGAGAACATCAAGTGGGGCCGCTACGGCGACTGGCTGAACAACAACATCGACTGGGCGCTGTCGCGCTCGCGCTACTGGGGCACCCCGCTGCCGATCTGGCGGTGCGAGGACGACCATCAGGTCTGCGTGGGCTCGCGCGCCGAGCTGGGCGAACTGGCCGGCCAGGATCTGCTGGCCCTCGACCCGCACCGTCCGTTCGTGGACGACGTGGTCTTCGCCTGCCCGACCTGCGGCAAGCCCAGCCACCGCGTCCCGGAGGTGATCGACGCCTGGTTCGACTCCGGTTCGATGCCCTTCGCGCAGTGGGGCTACCCGTGGGCGCCCGGCTCGAAGGAGGCTTTCGAGAAGGCTTACCCCGCCGACTTCATCTGCGAGGGGATCGACCAGACCCGCGGCTGGTTCTACTCGCTGATGGCGATCGGGACGCTGGTCTTCGACGAGTCGTCCTACCGCAACGTGCTGTGCCTGGGCCTCCTGCTGGCCGAGGACGGCCGCAAGATGAGCAAGCACCTGGGCAACGTCCTGGAGCCGATCCCGCTGATGGACACCCACGGCGCGGACGCCGTCCGCTGGTTCATGGCCGCCGGCGGCTCCCCCTGGTCGGCCCGCCGGGTAGGCCACGGGACCATCCAGGAGACCGTCCGCAAGGTGCTGATGACCTACTGGAACACGGTTTCCTTCCACGCCCTCTACGCCCGTGCGAACGACTGGGCGCCCGTGGGTGAGGCGCCGGATGCCGCCGAGCGTCACGTCCTCGACCGCTGGCTGGTGTCGGCCCGGACGCAGCTCGCGCGGGACGTCACCGCGGCGCTGGACGACTTCGACACCCAGCGCGCCGGCGCGCTGCTGGCGGCTTTCGTGGACGACCTGTCGAACTGGTACGTCCGGCGCTCCCGCCGCCGGTTCTGGGACGGCGACTCCTCCGCGCTGTGGACGCTGCACGAGACGATCGACCTGGTCACCCGGCTGTTGGCCCCGCTGACGCCGTTCGTCACCGAGCGGGTCTGGCAGGACCTGATCGTCCCGGTCGTGCCTGAGGCGCCCGCGTCCGTCCATCTGGCTGACTGGCCGGTCGTGGACGAGGCGCTGATCGACGCCGAGCTCAACCAGGCGATGGCGCTGACCCGCCGGATCGTCGAGCTCGGACGGTCGGCGCGCGCCGAGGCCAAGGTGAAGACCCGGCAGCCGCTGGCGCGCGCCCTGGTGCCTTCGGCGGCGTTCGGACGCTTGGAGCCGGCGCTGGTGGACGAGATCAAGGCCGAGCTGAACGTGGTCGAGCTGGGATCGTTCGCCTCGGCAGGCGACCTGGTGGACCACTCCGCGAAGGGCAACTTCCGGGCCCTGGGCAAGCGATTCGGCAAGCAGACCCCGGCGGTCGCGGGTGCGATCGCCGCGGCCGACGCCGCCGCGCTCGCTGCAGCGCTCGCGGCGTCCGGCTCTGCAGCTGTAGAGGTGCCCGGGCTGGGCACGGTCGAGGTAAGCGCCGAGGAGGTGATCGTCTCTGAGCGCCCCCGCGAGGGCTGGTCAGTGGTCAACGAGCAGGGCGAGACTGTCGCCCTCGATCTGGAGCTGACCCCCGACCTGGTGCGCGCCGGCCTCGCCCGCGAGGTGATCCGGCTGGTGCAGGAGGCCCGCAAGGCCTCCGGCTTCGACGTCTCCGACCGGATCACGCTGACCTGGACCCCCGACGACACCGAGGCCGGCCGCGCCGTCGCCGAGGCGGTCGAGGCCCATGCCGCCCTGATCGCCGACGAGGTGCTGGCTGTCGAGGTCACCCGCGGCGCCGCTCCCCTCCTCGGGCATCCCCGCGAAGGCGGGGATCTCGAAGCGCCGCACGGCTTTGGCGACCCCGACCTCGGCCTCTCGTTCCAGGTGGTCAAGGCATGACCGATCAACCCGACACGCCCGATTGGGACAGCCTCCTCGAGGGCGGGGACCTCCCCGTCCCGGCAGCGGAGCCCGGCCCCCCGAAACCGCCCCCGGTCGTCCTGCTGCACGGCGCCGGGCAGCTGCCGACGATGTGGCAGAGCCAGGTCGAGGCCCTCGGCGCCGAACGCCGGGCGATCGCGCCCTGGATCGCCGGCCTGCGTCCGGGACGCCGCTTCGACCTCTCGCTGAAGACCGCCAGCGCCGAGCTGATCAACACCCTGGACCTCTCGGGCTACCGGTCCGTCGACGTGGTTGCCCATCAGCTGGGTGCGATGGTCGCGCTGCAGGCGGCCGCCGACTACCCCGACCGGATTGGACGGCTGGTGGTCAGCGGCGCCGTCCTGCTGCCCGGCAAGCTGGCGCTGCGCATGCAGAAGGCCGCGCTCCGGATGCTGCCGGTCCGCGGCCTGGAGAACACCGGCCTCACCAAGGACGACCTGGTCAAGGCGCTGGACGTCATGGCCGAGGCCGACTTCTCGTCCAAGCTGGACGCGATCACTGCCCACACCCTGGTGATCGTCGGCCAGTCGGACGCGAACGGCCAGGTCTCCGCCAAGGCCCTTGCCGAGAAGCTCCCCCACGGCCGCCTGGAAGTCATCCCCGCCGGCGCGAACCCGCCCCTGGAGAACCCCGCCGCCTTCAACCAGGCGATGGTGGCCTTCCTGTCCTAGTCGGACCGCTCAGTGGCCCTTGAATCGGTCCATCGTGTGGTTCACGCCGAGCAGATCGATCACGGCGTCGAAGAGCGGGACGGGGAGCACCCGCATCACCGGCATCAGGTTCACCGACCACGGCAGCACCAGCTTGGCGGCGCCGCGCTCGATGGCGTCCAGGGTCTTCGTCGCGACGTCCTCGGGCTTCAAGATGGGCAGCAGCCACGGGACGCGGGTCTGCACCCCGTCGAACATGCCGGTGCTGATGTAGAACGGGCAGACCACCAGCGTCCGCACCGCTGAGCGCTGGGCGCGCAACTCCGCGCGGAGGGCCTCGGTGAAGCCGACCAGGGCGTGCTTGGTGCCGGAGTAGTCGGTCATCCGGGTGGTGCCGATCAGCCCGGCGGCGCTCGCCAGACTCACCACCAGGCCGCGGTTGCGCTCGATCATGCCTGGCAGGAAGGCGCGCGTCGTCCAGTACGGCGCCAGCGCGTTGATCTCATAGGTGCGGCGGATCTCCTCCTCCGTCAGCTGGACGAAGGGCTTCCCGGCGATCACGCCGGCGTTGTTCACCAGCACGTCGATCGGCCCGGTCTCGCGAGCCGCCTCGGCGACCGCGGCGGCGTCCGATACGTCCACCGCGATGAACGTCACGCCCAGCTCTTCGGCCACTTGGGCGCCCAGTTCGGGGTTCCGCGCCCAGACGGTCACCTCGGCGCCCCGCTCGACCGCGCCGGCGGCCACCAGCCGTCCGATGCCTCGGGTTCCTCCAGTGATCAGCACTCGCGCCCCGCTCAGCGCGGTCCCGCGGCTCATCGTGTCTCCAGCGTCATGCGGACATTCTGCCCCAACCACAGTATTCAACCAGTTGGTTGACAAGGCCGGCTCAGGTCCCTACGATCGTTATCAACCAATCAGTTGAGGAACGTGATGGACGACCAGCTCTCCAAGGTGTTCGCCGCCCTGGCGGATCCCACTCGGCGCGATCTTGTCGCGCGGCTCACCGTGGGCGACGCCACGGTGGGCGAACTGGCCGCTCCGTACGACGTCAGCGTCCAGGCGATCTCCAAGCACCTCAAGGTGCTCGAAGACGCCGGGCTGGTGACGAAGGCGCGGCAGGCGCAGAAGCGTCCGGTCCACCTGGAGGCGCAGGTCTTCGACCTGATGACCGCCTGGATCGAGCGCTACCGCCGCCAAGCCGAGGAGCGCTATTCACGGCTGGACGCCGTCCTCGCCGACCTCAACGCAGCACAGGAAGGCATCGCCTCATGACCGACTTCACCCAAGCCCAGATCGCCGCCGACCCGGCCGTGCCGAGAATCACCATCGCCCGCGACTTCCGGGCCACCCCGGCCCAACTGCTGAAGGCGCACCTGGACCCCGACCTGTTCGCCCGCTGGATCGGACCGAACCGGCTGACCACGCGCATCGACTATTGGGACGCCCGCCGCGGTGGCCGTTTCCGGTTCACCAACCTCGAGGACGGCGCCGAGTACAGCTTCTACGGCAGCTACCACGAGATCACCGACGACCGGATCGTGCAGACCTTCACCTTCGAGGGAATGCCAGATGGAGTCGCGCTCGAGACACTCTGGTTCGAGGACCTCGGGGATGGCACCACCCGCCTGCACGCCCAGTCCCTGGTCGACTCCTTCGAGGATCGCGACGCCTGGCTCGCCAGCGGCATGGAGACCGGTGTCACCGAGGGCTACGCCAAGCTGGACGCCCTGCTCGCCGACGGCGAGGTGTAGGCCGCGGGGACGGTTCCCTGGGCATAGGCTGATCCTTGGCCCGGAGCCGGTTTCGGGCGCGAGAGGACGAGGTGACCCAGGACGCGGCGACGAGCACCCGAGCCGTGGCCACGGACACTCGGGGCGTGGTGCTGGCGCTGGCGGCCTACGGGCTGTGGGGGCTGTTCCCGTTCTACTTCATGCTGTTGGACAGAGCCGGTCCGCTGGAGATCGTCGGGCACCGGGTTGTGTGGTCACTGGTCTTCTGCCTTATCGGCGTGATCCTGTGGCGCGGCCTGCCCGAACTCCGGGACGTGCTGCGGCGGCCGAAACTGCGCAACGGGCTGATGCTGGGCGGCGCGATGGTGAGCGTCAACTGGCTGGTCTACGTCTGGGCTGTGCTGAACAACCACGTCGTCGACACCGCGCTGGGCTACTTCATCAACCCCCTGTTCACCGTCGCGCTGGCCGTCCTGGTACTGGGCGAGCGGCTGCGTCCGGCGCAATGGGCGGCAGTCGGGATCGGCGCCGCCGCAGTGCTCGTGATTGCAGTCGGGCACGGCCAAATGCCGTGGGTGGCGCTCGGACTGGCCACAAGTTTCGGGCTGTACGGGCTGGTCAAGAACCGCGTCGGCGGACGGGTGTCGCCGCTGGTCGGGCTCACCGTCGAGACCGGCGGGCTTACCCCGATCGCGCTCGGATACCTGGTGTGGCTGCAGGTCGCAGGCGCCGGCAGCTTCACCGGCCACGGGCCTGACCACACTCTGTTGCTGGTGGGAGCCGGCCTGGTGACGGCCCTCCCGCTGCTGCTGTTCGCCGGGGCGGCGAGCCGACTGCCGCTCAGCACGATGGGCCTGATTCAGTACGTCGCGCCGGTCATCCAGTTCGGAATCGGCGTGTGGGTGAACCAGGAGCAGATGCCGCCTGCGCGTTGGATCGGCTTCGGCCTGGTGTGGGTCGCGCTGATCGTCCTGACCGCCGACAGCCTGCGCGCCCACCAACGTCCGACTCTGGTCGAGCCCGGCATCGAGTGACCCGACCTCACAGCACAGTCGTCATCCCCGCGAAGACGGGATTACGACAGCCGCCGCTTCAGAGGAGATCCCCGCCTTCGCGGGATGACGGAGCGAAAGGGTAGCCCAGGTCAGCGGCCGAGTTGCCGGGTGACCTCGGCCATCAGTCGCTGGACGGCGAGGGTGCCGTCCAAGGGCATGATCGGGCTCTCGGTGAGGCCGTCCGCCAGGCACTGGTTCACGTGCTCGATCTCGTGGTTGTAGCCGGCGCCGCGCTTGGGAAAGTGCCGCTCCTGCGGGACTCCGCCCAACGGGTGCCAGACCAAGGTCTCGGCGCGGTGGAAGCGGGGTTTGACGTCCACCCAGCCCTGGGTGCCGGCGACCAGCTGCCGTCCCGGCCCGGCCACTCGGAAGGAGATCGCCTCGGAGGCGAACCGGCCGTCCGCCCAGCCGAGCAGCATCCCGACCTCGCCCTCGACGCCGTTCGGCAGCAGGCCGGCGGTGGCCATGACCCGGTCGGGCTCGCCCAGGAACTGCTGGACGAACGCGAGCACGTAGACCCCCAGGTCGTACACCGCGCCGCCGCCCAGCTCGGGGTTGAACAGGCGGTCGGCAGGATCGTACTCCCGCGGTGCGATCAGGTCGCCCTGGATCGTCCGCACCTCACCGAGGTCGCCCGCCTCGACCATCCGCCGCAGCTCGACCATGGCCGGCAGGAACCGCGTCCACATCGCCTCCATCGCGAAGACGCCGCGAGCCCGCGCGGCCTCGACGATGCGCTCCGCATCGGCCACTGAGGTGGTGAACGACTTCTCGACCAGCACCGCCTTGCCCGCCTCGATCGCGGCCAGGGCCAGGTCGGTGTGCTGGGCATGCGGGGTGGCCAGGTAGACCGCGTCGAGGTCGGCGGCAAAGAAGTCGTCGTAGTCGAGCGCCTGCGGGATGCCGTGCTGCTCGGCGAAAGCCTTGGCACGCTCGGACGACCGGGAGCCCACCGCGACCAGTTCCGCGTCCGGGACGTGGGCGAAGTCGACGGCCATGATGGACGCCATCCGGCCCGGGCCGGCGATCCCCCAGCGGAGGGTCACCGCAGGTCCTGGTCCGGCGGGAGGACGCGCTGCTGCTGCGCTCCGGCGATCCGGCGGCGCCTCATGTCGCGGGTGATCTGCCGCAGCGCCGAGCCTCCGATGATGATCCCGATGATGGCCAGGAACCAGGGCAGCCCGCCGAAGATGGCGGCCATGATCAGCACCGGCGCGAGCAGCCGGCTGATCACCCGCAGCACGGACTCCGCTGGGCTGGGCGGCGGAACCGGGGTCGCCGGGACGACCACCGCCCCGCTCAGCGCCTCAGCCGGGAGCAGCGGCTGGTAGGTCGCCTGCTGATCGGCGGGCAAGGTGGGGTACGGGCTCGGTTCGGCAGGCTGGGCCGGAGCGAACGGCGGCTGATTCCACTGCGGTGTCGGCTCCGGGCCTGGCTCTGCCGACTCACTCGGCTGCCAGTTCGTGCTCACGTTCACCATCGTATGCCCGTCCTCACCGCACCGGTTGACATGGCCCCAGCGGCCGATGCCTGTTCAACTTCCGCCATATAGGGCCTCTGGCCGACATATATGGCAGCCGGCGTGCATAGATGGCGGAAGTTGTACGGACCGGCGGGAGCAACCGGGCCACGCGGAGCAGCGGCGAGCGTCCCAAGCCGAAGAACGTCGCCAGACCCGCAATCGCAGACCCACTAAAGTGGACGCGGCCCCATCCGGAACCGGGCCGAGGGAGGCTCACACACAGTGCGGGTGGTACAGAAGTTCGGCGGCTCATCGGTGGCCGACGCCGACAGCATCAAGCGCGT
>CAZLWS010000072.1:0-15376 GCA_964563205.1 uncultured Propionibacteriaceae bacterium
GACCGGTCCTATGTGCAGCCCCCGGGGCACAGCGAGCACCAGACCGGGCTGGCGGTCGACCTGGCCGACCTCAAGGTCGGCGCCGGTGAGCTCGGCGAGTCGAAGGCGGGCAGGTGGCTGGCCCGCAACTCCTGGAAGCACGGCTTCATCCTCCGCTACCCGGCCGGCAAGGAGGGGATCACCGGGATCGCCTACGAGCCCTGGCACTTCCGCTACGTCGGACGCGAGGTCGCCGAGCTGTGCCACGACAACGACTGGACGCTGGAAGAGTATGTGGCCGCTCTTTGACCCTGCGGCCAGACGGCATGATGGGTACCGAACCACCACCCGGGAGCGGAGACCGATGCCTGTTCAGCACACCATCCTGGTCTGCGACGACGACCCGGACATCCTCGCCGCGCTGCGGATCTACCTGGCCGGCGAGGGCTACCAGGTCGTGTCAGCCGCCGACGGCGAAGAAGCGGTTGGGCTGGTGACCGAGAGCGACGTCCACCTGGTGCTGCTGGACGTGATGATGCCCGGCCTGGACGGCATCGGCGCCGCCGCGCGCATCCGGCAGGCCTCCAACGTCCCGATCATCTTCCTCTCCGCCAAGGGTGAGGAGGCGGACCGGGTGCTCGGCCTGCACGCCGGCGGCGACGACTACATCGTCAAGCCGTTCTCGCCCGGCGAGCTGTTCGCCCGGGTCCGCTCGGCGCTGCGCCGCTACACCCAGTTGGGCGGGCTGCCGGCCACCGACGACGCGGTCTGGCGCACCGGCGGCCTGGAGGTGGACGACCACCGCAAGTCGGTGCGGGTGGACGGCGTCGAGGTGACCCTGACCGCGCTGGAGTTCGGCATCCTGCGGCACCTGATCGCCAGCCTCGACCGGGTGTACTCCTCAGCGCAGATCTACGAGGCGGTCTGGGCCGAGCCAGCCTTCGACCCGGGCCGGACGGTCGCGGTCCACGTCCGCCACATCCGGGAGAAGATCGAGGCAGACCCCCGCAACCCGCGTTATCTCAAGGTCGTCTACGGCGTCGGCTACAAGGTGGTGTCACTGCCATGAAGAAGCTGCTAGCGAAGCCATGGACGGGGTTGGCCGGATACCTGCTCGCCACTCTCGGCCTGATCACGTACCTCTACGGCCAGATCACCCCGTTCGCCTACTACGGCTACCTGCTGGGGATCGAGGGCACGCCGGCGAACGCGGCGGCCGGCCTGCTCGCGATCTCGACCGGCGGCGCCCTCGCCACTGTGTCCGCGTTGATGGACGCGGAGCGCCGCGCGGCCTGGCCGGTGCACCGCTTCGACTTCTTCTTCGCGGTGGTCGGCGTCGCCGTGACCATCCCGCTGGCGGCGGCCTGCCTCGAATGGGGCCGGCACTCCGTCCTCGCGCAGGTGCTGTCGTTGGGCATCCTGGCCGTCCTGGCCGGCTATGGCTGGGAGACCATCCTGGTCCGGCTGCGTCAGGGGACGCTGTCCACGACGATCGGCTGGCGGCGGGTGTTCGACACGCTGCCGGTGCGGCAGTTCTCCGGCGCCTTCATCCTGATCGTCGTGGTGCTCGCCACCGGAGTCCTGGCGATCGGACTGCCTGCATCCGTGGCGGCGGCGATGCGGCGGACCGACTACGGGGACTACCCGTTCAGCGAGTGGATTTGGGCGCACTGGGCCCCCGTGGTGCTGGTCCCTGCGCTGGTGCTCGGGGTGGTCGCCATCCTCGGCCTGAACATCGTCACGGTCACGGCGGAGCGGCAGCGGGCGATCGAGGCGCAACTGCGCGAGGAGCGCTTCCGTGCCGAGCTCATCACCAACGTCACCCACGATCTGCGGACCCCGCTGACCTCCATCGTCAACTACGCCGACCTGATCGGACGCCAGCCCGCCGCCGACCCCGTCGTCGCCGACTACGCCGCCGTGCTCGGACGCAAAGCCGACCGGCTGCGGGTGTTGATCGGCGATCTGCTGGAGGCTTCCCGGGCCAGCGCCGGCGCCGTCGCGATGCGACCCCAGCCGATCGAGCTGACCGAGATCCTCGGCCAGGTGGCCGGCGACTTCGACGCCGCCTTCGCCGCCCGCGAGCTGGACTGGGTCTCGCCGCCGTCGCCCCGCTGCGTGGTCGAGGCGGACGGGCCGCACCTGTGGCGGATCCTGGAGAACCTGGTCGGCAACGTGGTGAAGTACGCCTGCCCGGGCAGCGCCGTCCACGCCGAGGTGCTGGCCCTGCCCGGCAAGGGCGCGATCCGGCTGCGCAATCGGATGGACGCCCCACTCGCCGTAGCCCCCGAAGCGCTGACCGCGCAGTTCGTCCGCGGTGACGCCGCCCGGCACGGAGAGGGCAGCGGCCTGGGGTTGTTCATCGCCGACCGGCTGGCGGGCCTGATGGGCGCCGAACTGCACCTGCGGGTGGACGGCTCCGAGTTCATCGCCACCGTGACGCTTCCGCTGGCTGAGCGCGCCCAGCTCCTCGTCGGCTGAGCCGGACGCCGACCAGCCGTCAACCCCGCAAGGTGTTGCCGATTCCCCGACAACGGATCATCGGCAACACCTTGGTGGACGGAGAAAGGGACGCCGACTCGGCCACAGCTTGCGACTGAAATGGGGCGCAGGCAGCCACGAGTTTCCCCGCCTTCGCAACCGGCCGTGACCCCGCGCCGTGGCACACTCCCGGGTACTTCGACGACCCCAAGGAGGAACCCCATGAAAGCACGAACCATCCTCGCCCGCGGCGCGGTCGCGCTGGCCCTGGCCGGCGGCTCTCTGCTGGCGATCGCCCCCGCAGCGCAGGCGCAGACCTGCGTCAGCACGACTCCCGGCTACGCCCGGCAACTGGTCCGCGGTGTCGCGGTCTACGTGGAGGACGCCCGCTGCGGCCGCGACCCGAACCGCCCCGACACCCCGAGCACGCCGGCCAAGCCGAAGCCGAACCAGCCGAACCTGACCTGGGGCTGCCGGCCCTACCCCGACGGTGAGCTGCTGTGCGGCGACGGCATCAGCAACAGCGGACGGACCCCGCTCTCCCACGACACCTGGCGGCGGCTCTACGGCAGCCCGCCGCCCACCGGCACCGTGCGGGTGGGGGCGCCGATCTCGGTCGGCGGCGGCGGTGGCAGCGTCCGCGGGACCGTCACGGTGGGAACTCCCTCCAACCCTGACAAGGACGAATCCGAGGACACCTCGGACAAGTAGTCCGACAAGGCCGCCCGGCAGCGGGCGGCCTTGTGGGTTAGCTGTGAATCGGCGGCGGATGCTAGGGCTTCTGGGCATCCGCCGCTTACGCTGCCAGAATGCAGGCCCCGTCCGAGGCGGGCCGGGCGTGGTGGACGCGTCCGGCCTGGGTGACCGGGGGGCTGGTGGTGGTGGTGCTGGTGGCGATCACCGCCTGGCTCGCCGGACGCTGGACGTCGCCGGCCGCCGAGACCTCGCCGAGCGCGACCCCGTCCGCTGAACCCACCCCGCTGACCCCCGGCGAGATCGCGACCCTGCTGGCGCCCTCCCTGGTCACGATCACGGCCGAGGACTCGCCTGGATCCGAGTCCCAGGGCGCCGGTGTGGTGGTGGCGGACGACGCCACCATCCTGACCGCCTGGCACGTCGTGGACGGCGCGAAGACCGTCCACGTCACCTTCGCCGACGGCACCACCACCACGGCCGAGGTGACCGGCGCGGACGAGGCCAACGACATCGTCACCCTGCTCCCGGACGAGTTGCCGTCAGTCATCGTGCCGGCCGTGCTCGGCGCCTCCCAGGCGCTGGCCCCGGGCTCGGAGGTGGTCGCCCTCGGCAACCCGCTGGGGCTGACCCAGAGCGTCAGCGCAGGCGTGGTCTCCGGGCTCAACCGGTCAGCCGCCCATCCCGGCGGCGGCGAGCTCACCGGGCTGATCCAGTTCGACGCCGCGGTGAACCCGGGCAGCTCCGGCGGCCCGCTGGTCGACACCACGGGGTCGATCGTGGGCGTCGTGGTGGCGCTGGTGAACCCGACCGGCGACCGCACCTTCATCGGCATCGGCCTCGCCGTCCCGATCGGAACCGCCCTCGGAGGAGCCGGAGGACCCCAGAAATGACCCATCAGGAGGTTTGGATGGCCAGGCCCGCAGGCAGCGAGTTCGCTCCGCCGACCACGCCCCTGGAGCAGGTGCTCTACGAGGTGAAGAAGACCATCGTCGGGCAGGATGCGCTGCTCGAGCGGCTGGTCGTCGCGCTGCTGGCGCGCGGCCACGTCCTGGTCGAGGGGGTGCCCGGGCTGGCCAAGACCCTGGCAGTGAAGACCCTCGCCGCGGTCACCGGCGGCCAGTTCCACCGCGTCCAGTTCACCCCTGACCTGGTGCCCGCCGATCTGATCGGAACCCGGGTCTTCCACCAGCCCACCGGCGACTTCCAGGTCTCGCTGGGCCCGGTCTTCACCAACCTGCTGCTGGCCGACGAGATCAACCGGGCGCCCGCCAAGGTGCAGAGCGCGCTGCTGGAGGTGATGCAGGAGCACCAGGTCACAATCGGCCGGGAGACCCACCGGGTGCCGGAGCCGTTCCTGGTGATGGCCACCCAGAACCCGATCGAAGCCGAGGGCACCTACCCGCTGCCGGAGGCCCAGCTCGACCGGTTCATGCTCAAGGTGCTGGTCGGCTATCCGTCGCCGACCGAGGAGTACGCGGTGGTCGACCGGGCGCTGCATCGTCCCGGACCGCCGCAGCGGGTGCTGGGCCCGGCCGACCTGCTGTCCCTGCAGGCCCGCGCCGATCAGGTCTACGTCGACCCGGCGCTGGTGGAGTACTCGGTGCGGCTGGCGGTGGCGACCCGCCGTCCGGGCACGGTCGGCCTGGGCCGGCTGGCCCGCTACGTCCTCTACGGCGCCAGCCCGCGGGCCTCGATCAACCTGGTGCTGGCCGCCCGCGCGCTGGCCGTGCTGCGCGGACGGGATTACGCGGTGCCCTCCGACCTGACCGAACTGGTGTACGACGTCTTCCGGCACCGCATCGTCCTCTCCTACGAAGCCCTCTCCGACGACGTCACGGCGGACGCGGTGCTCGCCCAGGTGCTGGCCGCGGTCGGCGTCCCCGACATGCCGGCGCGGGCCGGCTGAGCATGGCCGGCGCGCCGGAACGGCTGCTGCGGCGGCTGGAGTGGCAGGTGCTCCGTCGGCTGGACGGGGCACTGCACGGCGCGCACCGGACCGTCCATCGCGGCCACGGGGTCGACCTGGCGGGAATGCGTCCCTACGAGCCGGGGGACGACATCCGCCACCTCGACTGGAACGTCACCGCCCGGCTGGACGAGCCCTACGTCCGGCTGTTCACCGAGGACCGCGAGGTCACCGCCTGGATCGTGCTCGACCGCTCCGCCTCGATGCGGTTCGGCCCCGACGGGCACGGCAAGGACACCACCGCCGGCGAGCTGGCAGTTAGCCTGGCGCGGCTGCTGTCGCGGTCCGGCAACCCGGTCGGCGCGGTGCTGTACGACGGCGAGGAGTACCGCATCCTCCCGCCCGGGCACAGCCGCCGGCAGGTGCTCCGGCTGGCCGCCGCCCTCACCGCCCCCGCCCGCCAGGACGGCACCGGCCGGACCACCGACCTGGCCGGGATGCTCGCCAAGGTGGCCGCGGTGGCCGGCCGTCGCGGAGTCGTCATCGTGATCTCCGACTTCGTCGGCGAGCTGGACTGGCAGCGGCAGCTGACCCGGCTCAACCTGCGCCACGAGGTGGTGGCGGTGCAGATCACCGACCCCGCCGAACTCAGCCTGCCCGCGGTGGGGCTGGTGGTCATCGAGGACGCCGAGACCGGCGAGCAGGTCTACCTCGACACCTCCGACCCGGCCTTCGGCCACCGCCTGCGCACCGAGGTGGACGCCCGGCAGCAGGCCGTGACCGCCGCGATGCGGGCGGCGGGCGTCCGCCACCGGACAGTGAGCACCGGGGACGACCTGGTCGCCGCGCTGATCGACCTGGTTCGCGACGCCACCCGGCGGCGACGATGAGCTTCCTGTCACCCTGGATGCTCCTGGTCGCCGTGGCAGTGGCCGGAGCTGGCACGGTCGGCTACCTGGTGCTCGACCAGCGTCGCACCCAGGCGCTGGCTCAGGCCGGGCTGGCGCCTGTGGCTGTGAGCCGCCGGCACCTGCCCTACCTGCTGCTGGGCGGCGGCGTCCTGGTGCTGCTGCTGGCGCTCGCCCGTCCCTACGGCACGGTCGGCGTGCCGCGGGTGTCGAGCACGGTCGTGCTCGCCGTCGACGTGTCCAGCTCGATGCTGGCCGATGACGTCGCCGAGGACCGGCTCGCCGCCGCGCGCGCCGCGGCCCGCGAACTGGTGGACGCACAGCCGGAGAGCGTCGACATCGGCGTGGTGAGCTTCGGCGCGGGGGCGCTGCCGGTGCTGCAGCCCACCGCCGACCGGACGGAGGCAGCCGAGGCGCTGGACCGGCTGCGCGCCGGCGGCGGCACCTCGCTGGGCGACGCCGTGCTGGCCTCGCTGAGCATGATCACCGGCCAAGCCGTCGCCCTGCCCGAGGAGGGCGAGCCCGCCCCTGACCTGGGGCTGTGGGAGTCGGCGACCATCGTGGTGGTCTCGGACGGCGAGCAGACCGCCGGCGCCGACCCGCTGGCGGCTGCCGACCTGGCGGCGGCCGCCGGGGTGCGCATCGAGGCGATCGGCGTCGGCACCCTCGCCGGCACGGTGATCGAGGTGGACGGCTACCGGATCGCCACCCGGCTGGAGGAGGCCATGCTGACCGACCTGGCCGAATCCACCGGCGGCGACTACCACCGCGCCGACGAGGACGGAGTCGGGGACGCGGTGTCGTCGGTCGAAGCCCGCTTCCGGGTGGTCGATGAGCGGCTTGAGCTCACGGCGGCGACAGCCGGGCTGGGGTTGCTGCTGCTCACCGCCGGCGGCCTGGTCATGATCCTGCGGACCGGGAGGCTGCTGTGACTCTCGCCTGGCCCTTGGCGCTGTTGGGACTGCTCGCCGGACCGCTGCTGGCGGGGGCCTGGTGGTGGCTGCGCAACCGCCGCCGGCGCACCGCCGTCCGGGTGCCGTCGGTGGCGCTGATCCGCGCCGCGCTGCCCGCCCAGTCGCTGTGGCGCCGCCGGCTCGCGGTCGGACTCTTCGGCGCCGGGCTGGCGCTGACCGGGGTGGCGGTCGCCCGCCCGCACGCCGCGGTCGCGGTGCCGGTGGAGTCCTCGGCGATCGTGCTGGCGCTCGACGTCTCCGGCTCGATGTGCACCACCGACGTCGACCCGAACCGGCTGGTGGTCGCGCAGAACGCGGCCAAGGCCTTCGTCGAGGCCCAGGACGGCCCGGTCGGGCTGGTCGCCTTCGCCGGCTTCGCGGGCCTGCTGGTCGAGCCGACCACCGACGCCGAGCCGCTGATCGAGGCGATCGAGGGGCTGCAGACCTCCCGCGGCACCGCGATCGGGATGGCGATCATGACCTCGATCGACGCGATCGCCGAGACCAACCCCGACGTCGCCCCGACCGGGGTGGAGGTGACCGGCGAACCCCAGGTGCAGCCCGACGTGATCGTGGTGCTCACCGACGGAGCCAACACCCGCGGCGTCGAGCCCGCCGAGGCGGCCGAACTGGCCGCCGCCCGCGGCCTGCGGGTGTACACCATCGGCTTCGGCACCGAGAACCCGGCGCCGATGGTCTGCGACCCTGGCCAGATCGGACGCGGCGGCTTTGAGGGCCGTGGTGGGCGCCGGTTCGCCATCGAGGAGGACGTGCTCAAGGAGGTCGCCGCGGCGACCGGCGGCGAGTACTACCGCGCCGAGGACGCCGAGCGGCTCACCCAGGTGCTGCTCGACCTGCCCCGCGACGTGACGCTGCAGACCCGCCAGGAGGAGGTCACCGCCTGGTTCGTGGCCGGCGGAGCGCTGCTGGTGCTCGGCGGGGTGGGGCTCTCGGTGTGGCTGAACCGCCCACGCCGGGCAGTTTCTGCCATATAGCCACTCTCCGCGCCGACGTATTGTCGCGCATGCCGTATCTGGCAGAAAGTGCACCAGCCCCGATCGCCGGCGGCGGGTCAGGCGGCAGGGTCCATGCCAGAATGACCGGGTGAGCGACGCCGAGCCTCGTCCCGTCCTGGAACCGCTGCCCGAACGGGTGGCGGTCTCCTATGTGATGCCGGTGCTGAACGAGGCCGGGCACTTGGCGCGGGCGGTCGCGGCGATCCTCTCCCAGGAGTACGAGGGGGAGTCCGAACTGGTGCTGGCGCTGGGCGCCTCCACCGACGACACCGACCGGATCGCGGCCGAACTGGCCGCCGCCGACCCGCGGATCCGGACGGTCGCCAACCCGCTCAACGACATCCCCAAGGGCCTGAACGCCGCTATCCGGGCCAGCCGCCACCCGGTGGTGATCCGGGTGGACGCCCACGCCGAACTGCCGCCGGGCTACACCGCCGCCGCCGTGGAGATCCTGCGGCGCACCGGCTGCGGCAACCTCGGCGGGGTGATGGTCGCCAAGGGTGAGGGGCTGGTGCAGCAGGCCATCGCACGGGCCTACAACAGCCCCTTCGGGCTCGGCGGCGGCGTCTACCACCACGGCGAGGACGAGACCCCGGCCGACTCCGCCTACCTGGGGGTCTTCCGGCGCGAGGTGCTGTTCGCGGTCGGCCTCTACGACGACCACCTGCGCCGTGCCGAGGACTGGGAGCTCAACTCCCGCATCCGCGCCGCCGGCTATCAGGTGCTGTTCACCCCCAAGCTGAAGGTCACCTACTGGCCGCGAGCCAGCCTGGACGCGCTGCGCCGCCAGATGTACGCCACCGGCGTCTGGCGTGGCCACCTGGTGCGCCTCCAGAAGGGGACGCCGTGGCGCTACCTGCCGCCGCCGGCGGTCGCGCTGATCGTCGGCCTCAGCCTGCTCTGTCTGCTGCTGCAGGCGCTCGGGGTGCTGCGCGGCCCGCTGGGCAACGCAGCCTGGCTGGCGCACCTGGCGGCGGCCGGCTACCTCGTCGGCGCCTCGGCGGTGGGCATGACGCGGCTGGGCGGCGAGAGCCTCACCGACCGGTTGCTGAACGCCGTGGTCCTGATCACCATGCATCTTTCCTGGGGCGCCGGCTTCCTGCGCGGCGTCGCCTTCGGCGCTGAGCGGACGGTCGACCGCTCCCGGGTCAAGTAGAGCTGTCGAACCGCTTCCTGACCAGGTCGGCAGCGGCCTTGGCCACCCGTTCGGCGTTGTGGCCGTCGGTGAAGGTGTGGAACTGGGCGGCCAGCTCGCGACTGCGTTCTGCGGATGCGGCATGGCGCCGCGGGTCGCTGAACAGCGCGTCCAGTTCGGCCAGGGTCTGCGCCCAGCTGGTGAACCATCGCCCGTCCGCGAGCTCCGCGTAGTCGACGTACAGGCCGCGGGTGGCCCCGTAGTGCTCCAGGTCGGGCGCCAGCAGCAGGATCGGACGCCCGGTCACGGCGTAGTCGATCAGCATCGAGGAGTAGTCGGTGATCAGCGCCGAGACCCCCCAGAGCAGCGGCATCGACTCCCGCTGCACATCCATCGGCAGCAGCTTCACCCGGTCGCTGGAGTGCTGGTAGACGCCGACTCCGAGCGGATGCGGACGGATCACCAGCATGGCGTCGTGCCGCTGGCAGAAGGCCTCGATCGCCTCCCACTCCGCCGCCGTCGGGATGGACGGATCCGGCTGGCCGTCCCGCCAGGTGGGCGCGAACAACACGACCCGGCGGTCAGCGACCTCGCCCAGCCGCTCGTCCAGCAGCGCCCGGGAGGCGAGCGTGAGCGCCTCGGGATCACGGGCGAACAGCACGTCGGTGCGCGGCTCGCCCAGCACCTTCACCTGATCGGTGAGGTGGAAGGCGCTGCGCATGAACGGCTCGAAGAAGGGCGAGGAGACCGGCAGCAGGCTGATCCGCTGACTGCCCCAGCGGTAGGCCCGTCGCATCAGCGCCGGCATCCCCGGAATCCGGCCGAGCAGCCCGGCGCCGAACACCCCGGGAGAGTCGGCGTGCAGCTTCTTCAGCGGCGCGCCGTGCCACAACTGCACGATCACCGCCCCCGAGACCCCGAACCGGGCGACGTCGCCGAACCCGTGGGTCACCGCGATCAGGCCCGCCCCCAGGGTGGCCTGCAGCCCGGCGTCGCTGTCCCGCTCGACGGTCTCGAAGCCGGCCGCGCGAGCCGCGTCCGCCTCGTCCTCGGTGCGGTGCAGCCACACCAGCCGCGGCGGGTCGGGCAGGTCGCGCGCCGCCCGGGCGAAGGCCAGCGCCCCGTCCGCCACCCCGAAGGCGGAGCCGATCACCCAGGTCTTCGGGTCCCGTTTGGCGCGGCGGGCGCGGATTCCGCTCACCAGATAGCGCGGCGCGGCCAGCAGTTGGCGCAGGTTGCCCGCAGCGAAGGAGTATCCACCGGCAGCCACGGGTCGGAGGTTACCAGCGAGCGCGCCTCGCTGCAGGATGGCGGTTCTGGAAGCGATGCCGACGTCGAAGTTCGAGCTTCGCTGCCAGGTGGTCGTTGTGGGGCGGGGTTGCGGCTCCACAACGACCATCCTGCAGCGAAGCACCAAGAGACGCGCAGGGACGACTGTGTGAACCACCATCGTGCAGCGAACCATGCGTCGGATGCGTCGGGCGGCTCCAGCGCTTGCACGTAGAATGACTGCCCCTACGGGAGAGGAGTTGGATGAACGAGATCGTCGGCAACATTGCGCTGATCTTCGTGTTCATCCTGATCGGTGGCATCTTCGCGGCCGCTGAGATGGCCCTGGTGTCCTTGCGCGACAGCCAGGTGAAACAACTGTCCGTCCGCGGCAAACGCGGGCGCACCGTCGCCGAGCTCAGCGCCGATCCGAACCTCTTCCTCTCCGCGGTTCAGATCGGCGTCACGCTTTCCGGGTTCCTGTCGGCTGCCTTCGGCGGCGCGCTGCTCTCCGACGCTTTCGGCGCGGTGCTGGTGACCTGGGGGGTGCCGGAAACGGTCGCCGCGCCGCTGGCGCTGGTGCTGATCACCATCGTGATCTCCTACTTCTCGATCGTGATCGGCGAGCTCACGGCCAAACGGCTGGCCATGCAGCGGGCGGAGTCTTTCGCGATGGCGCTGGGCCCGCTGGTGAACGCGATCGCCACCATCGCCAAGCCGGTGATCTGGTTCCTCGGCGTCTCCACCAACGGCCTGGTCCGGCTGCTGGGCGGCGACCCGCAGGCCTCCCGCGAGGAGGTCACCGACGCCGAGCTGCGTTCGATGGTCGGCTCGTCCACCACCCTGGGCGACGAGGAGCGGCAGATCGTGGACGAGGTCTTCGCCGCCGGCGAGATCTCGCTGCGCGAGGCGATGATCCCGCGCACCGAGGTCGACTTCCTGGACGGCGGCACGCCCGCCCACAAGGCGCTGCTGGAGATGCAGGCCGGCGCCCACAGCCGCTACCCGGTGATCGGCCGCGACTTCGACCACGTGCTGGGGTTCCTCCACCTGCGCGACCTGGTCGGCCTGGACTCGGTGGCCCGGAGCGTCCCGGTGCGCGAGTTGGTGCGTCCGGTGCCGAGCCTGCCGCAGAGCATGCGCATCCTGCGGGCGCTCACCGAGCTGCGCCAGGCCAAGGCGCACCTGGCGATCGTCCGCGACGAGTACGGCGGCACCGCCGGCATCGTGACCATCGAGGACCTCATCGAGGAGCTCATCGGCGACATCACCGACGAGTTCGACGACGAGGCTGCGGGCAGCCTCGCCAACACCGACTCCTCGGTGGACCTGGACGGCCTCACCACCCTGGAGGACTTCGCCGACGAGTTCGGCTACGCCCTCCCGGAAGGCCCCTACGACACGGTTGCCGGCTACCTGATGGCACAGCTCGGCGCGCTGCCCCAGCTGGACGACCAGTGCGAGGTCACCCTCGACCCCGCCGAGCCGCAGGAGGGGGGCGCGACCCGCTTCGAGCTGCGCGTCATCGACCTGGACGGACGCCGCGTGGCGCGCGTCCGCCTCACCAACCTCGGCGCCGCCGCCGAAGACCCCGCCTGACGGTCGCCCCCGTCGCGAGGTGGGCCGGGCGAGTCGAGCGGGCTGGCGCGGGTGCGGCGAATAGTCTGGGCGCGAGGCAGGAGGTGAGCGTGACCCTGGACGATCCGGACGGCTCGGCGTTGCTCACCTCCGGCGAAGCCGGCGGATTGCTGCAGGCCGCGGTCGAGCACGCCGGGGGACAGCTGGTCAGCTGGTCGCTCGACCACGTGGACGCCAACCCGCCGCTCTCCACGACCGCCACCTACTCGGCGGTGGTGGACTGGCCCTACGGACGCCGTGAAGAGCTGCTGGGCGTGAGCGCCCGCGCCTCGGGCCCGGTCGCCAGCGATGCTGCCGCGGAGATCTTCGCCGACGGCGACCGGGAGGTCGCGGTCTGGATCTACCCGCAGGATCCCGACCTGCCCGGGCTGGCCCGGGCCGCCTACGCCGAGTCGATGGCCGAGGTCGCCAACGTCCACCACTTGTTCAGCCACCCGGTCACCCCCGGTGAGCTCGACCTGCACATGGTCGGCTACCGGCCCCGGCGGCGGGCGGTGGTGCGCGTCGCGGCCGACGGCGACCAGGCGGTCTACGTCAAGGTGCTGCGACCCCGGCTCTTCGACGACGTGGTGCGCCGCCACCGGCTGCTGGCAGACGCCGGGGTGCCGGTCGCGCCTGTCGCCGCCACCACCGAAGACCAGCTGCTGATCCTGCGCGAACTGCCTGGCGTGCCGCTTGCCCAGGCCGTGTTCGACCCCACCCCTCCGTGCACCGCCGAGCAGCTGATCGACCTGCTCGACTCGTTGCCCGCCAGCGTCGCCCAGCTCGAACGCCGGCCGCCGTGGAGCGACGCCGTCCAGCACTACGCGAACATGGTCGCCCAGGCGGTCCCCCGCCTGGAGAGCCGGCTGAGCGCCCTGGTTGACGCCATCTCGACCGGCCTGGCGCCGGTCGGGCCCGGCCACGAACCCACCCACGGCGACTTCCACGAGGGCCAGCTGCACGTGGCGGGCGGACGAGTCTCCGGCCTGCTCGACATCGACACCATCGGCCCCGGCCACCGAGTGGACGACCTGGCCTGCCTGGTCGCCCACCTCTCCACCATCCAGCGGATGAACCCGGTGCAGGAGGCCCGCGTCCACGACCTGGTGCGCAGCTGGGTGCCGGTCTTCGACGCCCGGGTCGACCCCACCCAGCTGCGGCTGCGCGCGGCGGCCGTGATCATCTCCCTGGCCACCGGCCCCTTCCGCGGCCAGGAGCCCGACTGGGAGCGCGAGACCGCCACCATGGTCCGCTCCGCCGAGGCCCTGGTGCGCCAGGTGAGCTGAGCTTTTTTCTCGTTCTCCTGCGGGGGAGTTCCGGCGTCATTAGGGTGAAAGGCATGACCGATACCCCGTTGCTGCTGGCCGGGGACTTCGCCACTCCAACCCGTGAACAGTGGGAGGCCGAAGTTCTCAAGGTGCTCAACCGTGGCCGCCCTGAAGGCAAGGAAATCCCGCTCGACAAGGCGATGGCGCGGCTGCGCACCACCACCGTCGACGGGCTCGCCATCGAGCCGCTGTACGTTCGCGACGAGCGACCGCTGGGGCATGCCGGCGTGATGCCGTTCACCCGCGGCACCATGGTGAAGACCAGCCCGATGGTCACCTGGGACGTCCGCCAGCTCCACGAGGACCCGGACGTCGCCTTCACCCGGCGCGAGATCCTCGCCGACCTGGAGCGCGGCGCCAGCTCGGTCTGGCTGCGGGTCGGCAGCGACGCGATCGCCGTCGAGGATCTGGCCGCCGTGCTGGACGGGGTGCACCCGGATCTGGCGCCGATCTCGCTCACCAGCGCCGAGGATCAGGCGGCCGCCGCCGAGGCGCTGGTCGCCTTCTGGCGGGCCAAGGGCGCCGAATTCGCCCGCGGCAACCTGGGCCTGGACGCCCTCGGCCTGGCCGCCCGGACGGGGGAGGCCCCCGATCTGAGCGCGCAGGCCGACTGGGTGCGGCTCACCCTGGCTGAGTTCCCCGCGGTGCGCGCCCTCTGTGTCGACGTGCTGCCCTACGACGACGCGGGCGCCGGCGACGTCGACCAGCTCGCCTTCGCGATCGCCACCGGCGTGGCCTACCTGCGCGACCTGGAGGCCGCCGGCATCCCGGCGGCCGAGGGCGCGGGACAGCTCGCCTTCCGGGTGAGCGCCAACGCCGACCAGTTCCTGACCATCGCCCGGCTGCGCGCGCTGCGCCGGCTGTGGGCGCGGGTCTGCGAGGTCAGCGGGGTTCCGGACGCCGCCCGCGGCGCCGTCCAGCACGCCGTCACCAGCTGGCGGATGATCACCCGCGACGACCCCTGGGTCAACCTGCTGCGCGGCACCATCGCCACCTTCGCGGCGGCGGTCGGCGGCGCCGAGATCATCACCTGCCTGCCCTTCGACACCGCCCAGGGCCTGCCGGACGAGTTCAGCCGCCGCATGGCCCGCAACACCCAGGTGCTGGCCGCCGAGGAGTCCAACATCGGCAAGGTCTCCGACCCGGCCGGCGGGGCGTGGTTCGTCGAGTCGCTCACCGACCAGCTCGCCGCCAAGGCCTGGGAGGTCTTCCAGCAGATCGAGGCCGCCGGCGGCATGGCCGCCGCGCTCACCTCGGGCCTGGTCGCCGAGCGCATCGCGGCCGCCAACGCCGCGCGCGCCAAGCGCCTGGCCGACCGCAGCCAGCCGCTCACCGGCGTCTCGATGTTCCCGAACCCCGCCGAAGAGCCGCTCACGGTTCGTCCGCGTCCGGCCGCCCCCGCGCGGGCCGGCCTGGCGCCGCACCGCGACTCCGAGGTCTTCGAGGCGCTGCGCGACCGCGCGGCCGCCGCGGACCCCCGTCCGGCCGTCTTCCAGGCCTGCCTGGGCGCCCGGCGCGACTTCGGCGCCCGGGAGATGTTCGTCGGGGCGATGCTGGGCGTTGGCGGCATCGACCACCCAGCCAGCGAGGGCGGGACGCCGGACGAGATCGTCGCCCAGGTGCTCGCGTCCGGGGCGAAGTTCGTGATCCTGTGCTCCTCGGCCAAGGTCTACGCCGCCCAGGCGGTGGACGTGGCCCGCGCGCTGAAGCAGGCGGGGGTGCCCACGGTCTACATCGCGGGCAACCGCCGGGAGGCGGCCTCCGACGAGGTCGGCGACTGGATCGACGGTGAAGTCTTCATGGGCATGGACGTGGTCGCCTTCCTCTCCGAGGCGATGGACCGGATTGGAGTCTCGAAGTGACTATCCCGAGCTTTGCAGGCGTCGACCTCGGTGCGGGCCTGCCCCCGGCCGACTCGGCCGAGCAGTTCGACGCGCTGCTGCACGCCTCCCCGATGTATTCCGAGGGGTGGCAGACCCCCGAGCACATCCTCGTCCCGCCGATGTACGACGAGCGGGCCTACGAAGGGCTCGACTTCCTCGACACCCGTCCCGGCATCCCGCCCTTCCTGCGCGGGCCGTACGC
>CAZLWS010000073.1:0-15366 GCA_964563205.1 uncultured Propionibacteriaceae bacterium
CGTGGGAGATCCACACCGGCTCCGGCGCCGACCGTCAGCGGATCTTCGTGAACGCGGTGACCGGCGTCGTGATGTGATCCTCGCCCGGTCTGAGGGAAATGCCGAAGACCCCAGCCGATCAGTCGATCTGGCTGGGGTCTTCGGCGTCTGCGCCCCCGGCAGGATTCGAACCTGCGCTCCCGCCTCCGGAGGGCGGTGCTCTATCCCCTGAGCTACGGGGGCCCGGCGGTTGGGCCTCGGCAACTGTAGCAAAGATTGACCAGCAAACCGCGCACGTGCCGGCGGGGCGCCAACCTCTGGCACAGTAGACGGCTATGACCCACATGCATGTCGCGGGCTCGCTGCACGCCGACGCGACTTCGCCCGCCCCGGTGTGGCTGACCCGGCCGGACGACGTCAACGCGCTCACCCCGAAGCTGTGGAGCTCCGGGGTCACTCGCGACGCCGACGGGGTGGTGTCGGTGGCGGGGCTGAAGCTGACCGACCTGGCCGAGCAGGTGGGCACGCCCGCCTACGTCCTGGACGAGGACGACTTCCGGCAGCGGGCCCGGGCCTGGCGGGAGGCCTTCGACGGCTGGACGGTCTACTACGCCGGCAAGTCCTTCCTGAGCGTCATCCTGGCCCGCTGGGTGGCCCAGGAGGGCCTCAGCCTGGACGTCTGCTCGCTGGGCGAGCTCACCGTGGCGCTGCGCGCCGGGATGCCGGCCGAGCGGATCGGCATGCACGGCAACAACAAGAGCGAGGCCGAGCTGCGGACGGGGCTTGAGGCGGGGGTCGGCCGCATCATCGTCGACTCCGCCGACGAGATCGGACGGCTGGAGCGGCTGTGCGCCGAACTGGACACGACCGCCCAGGTGATGGTTCGTGTCACTACAGGCGTAGAGGCGCACACCCACGAGTACATCGCGACCGCCCACGAAGACCAGAAGTTCGGCTTCTCGATCCAGGGCGGCCAGGCGCTGGTGGCCATGGTGCGGTGCTTCCACAGCCCGCGGCTCAACCTGCTGGGCGTCCACTCCCACATCGGATCGCAGATCTTCGACACCAACGGCTTCGAGGTCGCCGCCCGCCGCACTCTGAAGCTGTTCAGCCAGTTCAAGGAGGCGACCGGGGTGTCCCTGGCCGAGCTTGATCTGGGCGGCGGCTTCGGCATCGCCTACACCAAGGAGGACGACCCCGCCTCACCCGCCGAGCTGGCCCGCGGGCTGCGCGAGATCGTCGACCACGAGGTGCGCGGCTTCGGCCTGGACGCCCCGGCGGTCTCCATCGAGCCGGGACGGGCGATCGTCGGCCCGAGCGGGCTGGCGCTGTACCGCGTCGGCACCGTGAAGGCGGTCGAGGTCGGCGGCGGAATGTCCCGCCGCTACATCTCGGTGGACGGCGGCATGAGCGACAACATCCGTCCGGCCCTCTACGCCGCTGAGTACTCCGCCACGCTCGCCTCGCGCGCCTCGCAGGCCGAGCCGGTGGTCTCCCGGGTGGTCGGGGTGCACTGTGAGGGCGGCGACATCCTGGTGCGCGACGAGTTCCTGCCGGCGGACGTCCGGCCAGGCGACCTGCTGGCCGTCCCTGCCTCGGGCGCCTACAGCCGTTCGATGGCCAGCAACTACAATCACACTCCGCGGCCACCGGTGGTGTCGGTGAAAGACGGAGTGATCTCCACGCTGGTGCGCCGCGAAACCATCGACGACCTGCTGGCGCTGGACGCCGGCGCAGGCGAATGATCACGCAAAGGATGTCCATGACGACGAGTGCCCCGCTCAAGGTCGCCCTGCTCGGGTGTGGCGTGGTGGGCTCCCAGGTGGCCCGCCTGCTGCTCACCCAGGACGCCGACCTGCGGGCCCGGATCGGCCGCCCGCTGGAACTGGTCGGCATCGCGGTGCGGGACACCGCCAAGCCGCGCGAAGGCATCGACCCCGCGCTGCTCACCGCGGACGCCGAGGCCCTGGTCCGCCGCGGCGACCTCGACCTGGTGATCGAGGTGATGGGAGGCATCGAGCCGGCCCGCAGCCTGCTGCTGGCGGCCATCGAGTCCGGCGCCTCGGTGGTCACCGCCAACAAGGCGCTGCTCGCCCAGGACGGCGGGGCGCTCTACGCGGCGGCGGAGGCAGCCGGGGTTGACGTCTACTACGAGGCCGCGGTGGCCGGCGCGATCCCGATCATCCGGCCGCTGCGGGAATCCCTGGTCGGCGACGAGGTGCTCGCGGTCAAGGGCATCGTCAACGGCACCACCAACTTCATCCTCGACAAGATGCACACCGCCGGCGAGAGCTTCGCCGACGTGCTGGCGCAGGCCCAGGAACTGGGTTACGCGGAGGCCGACCCGACCGCGGACGTCGAGGGCTTCGACGCCGCCGCGAAAGCGGCGATCCTGGCCTCGCTGGCCTTCCACTCCCGAGTGAGGCTGGACGACGTCGACCGGGAGGGCATCACCGGGGTCACCTTGGAGGACGTCAACGCCGCCAAGGAGATGGGCTGCGTCATCAAACTGCTGGCGGACTGCTCGCTTTCTGAGGACGGCCGCATCGCGGTGGGCGTCCACCCGACCATGGTGCCGGTGTCCCACCCGCTGGCCGGCATCCCGGGGGCCTACAACGCGGTCTTCATCGAATCCCGCAATGCGGGCGAACTGATGTTCATGGGTCCGGGCGCCGGCGGCCAGCCGACCGCGTCGGCGGTGATGGGGGACGTGGTCACCGCCGCCCGCAACCGGGTGCGCGGCGTGGCCGGGCCGGGAGAGTCGGCCTATTCCGGACGGGCGATCACCCCCGCCGGGGACGTCCGTTCCCGCTACTACGTGGCGCTGCAGGTCTCCGACGAACCGGGTGTGCTGGCCAAGGTGGCCACCTGCTTCGCCGATCACGGCGTCTCGCTGCAGGCCGTGCGTCAGGACGGCGTCAGCGCAGAAAGCCGTGCCCGGCTAGGGGTGATGACCCATGCCGCGCCGCACGCCGACATTCTGGCCACGGTCGCCGAGCTGGAGCGGCTGCCACAGGTCGGCGCCGGGATCTCGACGATGCGGGTGGCGGGCCGATGAACCTGGTCTGCCTCGACCTGGAAGGGGTCCTGGTCCCCGAGATCTGGATCAACTTCGCCGACCGCACCGGCCTCAACGCGCTGCGGCTCACCACCCGCGACATGGCCGACTATGACGAGTTGATGGCGCACCGGCTGCGAGTGCTGGACGAGCACGGCCTGAAGCTGGCCGACATCCAGGAGGTCATCGCCGGCATGGGGCCGCTGCCCGGGGCGGGGGAGTTCCTCGACCGGATCCGGCAGCGCGCGCAGGTGGTCATCCTCTCCGACACCTTCTACGAGTTCGCGATGCCGCTGATGGCCCAGCTGGGCTACCCGACCCTGTTCTGCCACAAGCTGCAGGTCGGCGCCGACGGCCGGATCGTCGGCTACACCCTGCGCCAGCCCGACAGCAAGCGGGAGGCGGTGAAGGCCTTCCACGGCCTCAACTACCGGGTGGTCGCCGCGGGCGACTCCTACAACGACACCGCCATGCTGGGCGAGGCCGACGCCGGCATCCTGATCCGTCCGCCGGAATCGGTGGTGGCGGAGTTCCCGCAGTTCCCGGTCACCTGGACGCTGCCCGACCTCGCCGACACGATCGAGGGCGCGCTCGCGGCGATGTGACGATGCGCTGGGACGCGGTGCTATTCTTGGCCACGTCGCAGTTCTGCGCCACCGCTCCACCAGGCCGAGCGGGACGGGATGGCCCGTCATGGAAGTGAATCCCTCACCAAGAGCGATTGGCCCCAAACCTGGAATCCGAGGCGCACCGCTGGAAAGCGTCCACCATCGGCACTCGATCGGTGCGCGTCTCGCAGGCATACCCCTTCCGAAAGGAACTCCGTGACCGACACACTCAATCCGACGTCGGCCGCCCGCTCCGGTTCGAGCAGCGTCGACGCGATGCTGCTGCCCGAACTCAAGCAGTTGGCATCCTCCCTGGGCATCAAGACCTCCGGCCTTCGCAAGGGCGCGCTGGTGGAGGCGATCAAGTCCGCCGGCGGCGGCTCCGGGCAGCGCCCGGCCCGCACCCGTCGCGCCGCCGAGGAGGCGGCCGCCGAAGCCAAGCCGGCCCGCACCCGCGCCCCCAAGGCGCAGCAGCCCGAGGCAGCCGAGGAGCGTCCGGCCCGCGCCCCGCGCGAGGACCGTCCGGCCCGCTCCGAGCAGCCCGCGCTGCCCGCCGAGGGCGACGACGTGGCCAGCCGGCTGGAGGCGCTGCGCGCCGAAGGCGGACGCGGCGGCCGCAACCGCAACAACAACAGCAACAACCGCCAGGCGGCGCAGTCGAACGAGGCCGAGGCCGAGTCGGCGCCCGTCGACAACCGTCCGCCGCGGATGGACCGCGACGTCGAGGACGACTTCGGCTCCGGCCGGCGCGGCCGTCGGCGCCGCAACCGCGACCGGCAGAACCGCGGCCGCAACACCAACGCACGCGGCGGCGGTCTGCCGCTCGACCGCCTCGAAGCCGAGCCGACCATCGGCGAGGACGACGTGGTGGTCGACATCTCCGGCATCCTGGACGTCCTCGACAACTACGCCTTCGTCCGCACCACCGGGTACCTGCCCGGCCCGAACGACGCCTACGTCTCGCTGTCGATGGTGCGCCGCTACGGCCTGCGCAAGGGCGACATCGTCGCCGGCGCGATCCGCCAGCCCAAGGACGGCGAGCGCCGCGAGAAGTTCAATCCGCTGGTGCGGATCGACTCGATCAACGCCGACGCGCCCGAGAAGGCCAAGGACCGTCCGGAGTTCGGCAAGCTCACCCCGCTGTACCCGCAGGAGCGGCTCAAGCTGGAGACCACCCCGCTGAACATGACCGGCCGGATCATCGACCTGGTCTCCCCGGTCGGCAAGGGCCAGCGCGGCCTGATCGTCTCCCCGCCGAAGGCCGGCAAGACCCTGGTGATGCAGGCCATCGCCAACGCGATCGCCGTGAACAACCCCGAGGTGCACCTGATGATCGTCCTGGTGGACGAGCGTCCCGAGGAGGTCACCGACTTCCAGCGCACCACCTCCGGCGAGGTCATCGCCTCCACCTTCGACCGTCCGGCCGACGATCACACCACGATCGCGGAGCTGGCGATCGAGCGGGCCAAGCGCCTGGTCGAGCTGGGCCGGGACGTGGTGGTGCTGCTGGACGGCATCACCCGCCTGGGCCGGGCCTACAACCTGGCCGCGCCGGCCTCCGGGCGCATCCTCTCCGGCGGCGTCGACTCCGCCGCGCTGTACCCGCCGAAGAAGTTCTTCGGCGCGGCCCGGAACATCGAGGACGGCGGCTCGCTGACCATCCTGGCCACCGCGCTGATCGAGACCGGCTCGAAGATGGACGAGGTGATCTTCGAGGAGTTCAAGGGCACCGGCAACATGGAGCTGCGGCTGCGCCGCGAGCTCGCCGACAAGCGGATCTTCCCGGCCATCGACCCGGTCGCCTCCGGCACCCGCCGCGAGGAGATGCTGATGCCCCGCGAGGAGCTGGCGATCATCTGGAAGCTGCGCCGGGTGCTCTCCGGCCAGGATCCGCAGGCCGGCCTGGAGATGCTGTTGAACCGCATGCGCAAGACGCAGAACAACCGGGAGTTCCTCATGCTCATCTCGAAGACCACGCCGACACCCGAGTAACTCTCCCTATCGGTCACCCCCGCTCTCTCCGTCATCCCCGCTCTCTCCGTCATCCCCGCGGAGGCGGGGATCTCCGGGAATGCTGCCGAGATTCCGGCCCGCGCCGGAATGACAAGAGGCAGTTTGGCGGGACGACCCTGATCAGGCAGAATAGACAGTCGGTTCCGGTTCACGTCCAGGGGTTCATCCAGCCCCGATCAGCAGAGACGACCCGGCGCCAGCGAACAGGAGAAATGATGAAGCAAGGGATCCATCCCGATTACGTGGTGACCGAGGTGAGCTGCACCTGCGGCAACACCTTCACCACGCGCAGCACCGCGAAGAACGGCGTCATCCACGCCGAAGTGTGCGCGGCCTGCCACCCGTTCTACACCGGCAAGCAGAAGATCCTCGACACCGGCGGCCGGGTCGCTCGCTTCGAGCGCCGCTACGCGAAGAAGAAGTAGCTCCACGGCAGCGCCGGGGTACCAGCAGATCGCTGGCCCCGGCGCTGTTTCGTTGATCGTGTGACCGGGACGACGAACCGTCCGCTGTCCCAAAGACGTCGAGGAGGAGTGATGTTCGAAGCGGCCGAGCCGCTGCTGGCCGAGTTCGCCGAGCTGGAGCGCCAGCTCGCCGACCCCGCCACCCACTCTGACCTGGCCAAGGCCCGCCGGATCGGACGGCGCTACGCCGAGCTCACCCCGATCGTGAAGGCGATGGACGCCTACCGCCGGCTGGGCGACGACCTGGAGGCTGCCGGCGAGCTGGCCGAGGCCGACCCGGCCTTCGCCGCCGAGGCGGAGACCCTCGCCGCCGAGCTGGCCGAGGTCACCGAACAGCTCACCCGGCTGCTCGCCCCGCGCGACCCCAACGACTCCGCCGACTGCCTGATCGAGATCAAGTCCGGCGAGGGCGGCGAGGAGTCCGCCCTGTTCGCGGGCGACCTGCTGCGGATGTACACCCGCTACGCCGAGACCCGCGGCTGGAAGGTCGAGCTGCTCGACTCCCAGGAGACCGACCTGGGCGGCTTCAAGAGCGTGACGGTCGCGGTCAAGGCGGGTTCGACGGCCGACCCCGACAACATGCCCTACGGGGTGCTGAAGTTCGAGGGCGGCGTCCACCGGGTGCAGCGGGTGCCGGTCACCGAGTCCCAGGGACGGGTGCACACCTCGGCGGCCGGCGTGCTGGTGATGCCCGAGGTCGAGGCGGCCGAGATCGAGGTCAACGACGACGACCTGCGGATCGACGTCTATCGCAGCTCGGGCCCGGGCGGTCAGGGCGTCAACACCACCGACTCCGCCGTCCGGATCACGCACCTGCCGACCGGCATCGTGGTCTCCTGCCAGAACGAGCGCTCCCAGCTGCAGAACAAGGAGCAGGCCATGCGCATGCTCCGCGCCCGCCTCGTCGCCCGCGCCGAAGAGGAGGCAGCCGACGCCGCCTCCGCCGCCCGCCGCTCCCAGGTGCGCACCGTCGACCGCTCCGAGCGGATCCGCACCTACAACTTCCCGGAGAACCGGATCGCCGACCACCGGATCGGCTTCAAGGCGTACAACCTCGACCAGGTGCTCGCCGGCAACCTGCAGGCCGTGGTCGACGCGCTGCAGGCCGCCGATCTGGCCGAGCGGCTCGCCACGATCGGATGAGCCCGAGATCTGGGCCCCAGGTGGAAGGATGACACCGTGAGCAAGCTGATCGACGTGACGACGGAGCCCGCCCACGGCATCGACCTTGCCGTGGCGGCGATCGAAGCGGGGGAGTGCGTCGTCCTCCCGACCGACACGGTCTACGGCATCGGGGCGGACGCGCTGTCGGCCGCGGCCGTGCAGCGGCTGCTGGAAGCCAAGCAGCGCGGACGCGACCTGCCGCCCCCGGTGCTGATCGCCGAGCCGGCCATGCTGCGCTCGCTGGCGGCCGAGGTGAGCGACACCACCGCGGCATTGGCCGAGGCCTTCTGGCCGGGCGCCCTCACTCTGGTGGTGGCCGCCCCGGCCAACCTGCGGATGGATCTCGGCGATCGCGGCGACACCATCGCGGTGCGCATCCCCGACCACGAGTTCACCCGGGAGTTGCTGCGGGCCACCGGCCCGCTGGCGGTCAGCAGCGCCAACACCCATGGCAACCCGGCTGCCAACACCGCCGCCGAGGCGCTGGACCAGCTGGGCGACTCGGTGGCTGTCTATCTGGACGCCGGAGCGGGCAGCAGCCTGGTGCCGTCCACCATCGTGGACGTCACCAGCGACCCGCCGCGGGTGCTGCGCGAAGGCCGGATCAGCCGCGACGAGCTGAGCGCCGTGGTCGGAGCGCTCGAGTAGCCGATGCGCGAATACCTGCTCGTAGCGCTCATCGCGGTCGGGGTCACCTACCTCCTCAGCGGGCTCGCCCGGCGGCTCGCCTTCCGCTACAACGCGGTCGCCATGGTGCGCGATCGCGACGTGCACACCAAGCCGGTGCCCTACTTCGGCGGCGTGGCGATGTGGTTCGGGCTGGCTGCCGCCTTCCTGGTCGCCTCCCAGCTGCCCTGGCTGGGCAGCTTCGAGGTGGTGCGGCACGACGCCACCGCGGTGCTGGTCGCCGGCGGCCTGATCTGCCTGGTCGGCGCGGTGGACGACGTGGTCGAGCTGGGAGCGGTCGCCAAGATCGCCGGCCAGCTGCTGGCTGCCGGGGTCGCGGTGATGAACGGCGTGAAGGTGTACTGGATCCCGCTGCCGGACGCCATCGTCTCGCTGGACGAAGGCGCCAGCATCGTGGTGACGGTGCTGCTGATCTTCTTCGCGGTCAACGCGGTCAACCTGATCGACGGGCTGGACGGCCTGGCCGCCGGGGTCGTGGCCGTGGGCGCGGGGGCCTTCTTCACCTACGCATATCTACTGGCTTATCAGAACGAGTTGGCCAGGGCCACCACCTCGAGCCTGGTGACCGTCGCCACCGTCGGCATCTGTCTGGGCTTCCTGCCCTACAACATCCACAAGGCCAGGATGTTCATGGGCGACTCCGGCGCGATGCTGCTGGGCTTCCTGATGGCCACCTCGGTGATCAGCCTCTCGGGACAGCTCGACCCGGCCAGCCTGGACAGCCTCGGCTTCGGCGCCGTGGCCGCCTACCTGCCGCTGCTGCTGCCCCTCGCGGTGCTCGCCTTTCCGCTGCTGGATCTCTTCCTGGCGTACACCCGTCGCACTCTGCGCGGCCAGATGTGGTACCAGGCCGACAAACAGCACCTGCATCACCGGATGCTGAACCTGGGCCACTCCCACGGCCGGGCGGTCGCGCTGCTGTGGCTGTGGTCGGCGCTGGCGGCCTTCGGCGTGGTCGTGCTGGGCCTCTACCCGCACGCCCTCACCCTTGCCGGGTGGCTGCTCGCGCTGCTGATCACGTCCCTGCTCACCTGGGGACCGGCCGCCCGCAGCCGGCTGGCGGGCCGGAAGGCGGCCAGGTGACGCCGCAGCGGCGGCGAGCCTGGCGGCTGCTGAGCGGCGGGCTGCTCGGCTGGCTGGCCGCGACGGTTCCCGCCGTCGGATTCAGCTGGCTGCTCGCCGGCCAGCCGGGGCTGGTCGCCGCCACCGGCGCGGCCTGCGTCGTCGGCCTCTTCTTCACCCTCGGGCAGTCCCTGCAGTGGGCGGTGGCGGACGCCTCGCCGCGGGTGGCGCTGTTCGTCGCGCTGGCCTCCTACGCGCTGCGCGTCGTCCTGCTCGGGGCGGTCCTCTCGTCCGTCTTGCTTGGGCCGAAGCCCACCGGTCTGGACGCCGGTTCGCTGCTGTGGACGACGCTCGCGGCCACGGTCGGCTGGATCACCGGAGAGGTGATCGCCTTCACCCGGCTGCGGATTCCGGCCTTCGACTCCACCGAAACCGCGGAGTGATTTCACCGCGAACGCCGATTGGCGCCGGACACGGCGAGACAGCAGGTGAACTCAGCCACAGATTCTTGCTAGAGTCCGACTCGCTATGAGCGACCAGGGCGGTGCGGACCAGGGTTATCGGATCCTGAGCATCATGATCGCCGGACTGATCGCTTACGGCGGGCTCGGCTGGCTTTTGGATCGCTGGCTGGGGACGGCGTGGTTTCTGCCGATCGGACTGATCCTCGGGATCGGGCTCGGCGTCTACTACGTGGTCGTCAAGTACGGCAGGTCACAGTGAGCACTGGAGGGTTCTCGGGGATGGTCCCACTGTTGATACCCATGGAGGGCGACGCCCACGGCTGGCCGCCTGGGGTGCACAGCTTCGATTCCCGGCCGCTGTTCCCGGGCCTGGGCGAGGAATGGGCCTGGCTGAACAACCACCTGATCCAGGCCGTCATCGGCGCCGCGCTCGTCATCGGGTTCTGGCTGTGGATGGCCAAGGGACAGCAGGTGGTGCCGGGCAAGAAGCAGTTCCTGGGCGAGTCGCTCTACAACCTGCTGCGCAACTCCATCGCCCGCGACATCCTGGGTCACGACTTCCGCAAGTTCCTGCCCTACCTGGTGGCGCTGTTCAGCTTCATCCTGGTGAACAACCTGTTCGGGCAGCTCTTCGTCTTCATGTTCCCGACCTTCTCGAAGATCGGGTACGCCTACGGCCTGGCGATCTTGAGCTATCTCGTCTACAACGCGGCCGGCATCGCCAAGTACGGCTTCGGCAACTACATGCGCCGGATGACTCTCCCCGAGGGCGTGCCGGTGGCGCTGTGGCCGCTGATCATTCCGCTGGAATTCCTCTCCAACTTCATCGTCCGCCCGGTCACGCTGGCGATGCGACTCTTCGGCAACCTGTTCGCCGGCCACCTGGTGATCATGGTCTTCGTGGTCGGCGGCAGCATGCTGCTCACCATGACCGAGCCGGCTGCCGGCTTCCCCGTCCCGCTGCTGAACACCGCCGGCGTGGTCTCGCTGCTGTTCAGCCTGGCGATCTTCGCCCTGGAGATCTTGGTCGCGATCCTGCAGGCCTACATCTTCACCGTCCTGACCGCCCAATACATCTCCTCGGCAATCGCCGAGGAGCACTGACCGACTTCGTCCTCGAAGCCACCGAAAGGAAACACCCAATGGAAATCACTGGCTCGATCAACATGATCGGCTACGCGCTGGCGACTCTCGGCCCGGCGATCGGCGTTGCCTGGATCTTCGCTTCGGTGATCAACGGCACCGCCCGTCAGCCTGAGGCTCGTGGGGCCATGATGTCGACCGCCATCCTCGGCTTCGCCGTGGTCGAGGCGCTGGCCATCATCGCTATCGCGCTGGCATTCGTCCTCGGGTGAGGTCGGGCATGCTGCCGCTCGAGATCGATCTCGGCCCGCTGCTGCCCGAACACCTCAGCGAGCTCTTCGCCGGCATCGGCCTGGCGCTGATCGTCTGGTTCGTCGTGGCCAAGAAGGTCGTTCCGGTCTTCGAGAAGACCTACGCCGACCGCGCCGACCAGATCTCCGGCGGGATCGAGAAGGCCGAGGCCGCGCAGGCCGAGGCTGCCGCGGCGCTGGCCGAGTACCGTGCCCAGCTGGCCACGGCGCGCGAGGAGGCCTCCAAGATCCGCGAGGACGCCAAGGCGCAGGCCGCCGCGGCTGCCGCCGAGATCCGCCAGGCCGCTCAGGAGGAGTCGGCGCGGCTCATCGAGCACGCCCGGACGCAGATCGAGGCCGAACGGGCGCAAGCCGTCCAGCAGCTGCGCGGCGAGATCGGCGGGCTGGCCACCCAGCTGGCCGGCAAGATCGTCGGCGAGTCGCTGGACGACGACGCCCGCGCGCAGCGCAGCGTCGAGCGCTTCCTGGCCGAGCTGGAGTCCCAGGCGGAGACGGCAAAGGCATGAGCGCAGCAACGGAGGCCCGCCAGGCCGAACTCGACCGGATCCTGGACGCCCAGGAGCCGAGCCGGGCGCTGGCCGACGAGCTGTTCGCGGTGGTCGGTCTGCTGGAATCCCAGCCGACCCTGCGCAACGCCCTCTCCGACCTGACCGCCCCGGCCTCCGCCCGTGAGCAGCTGGCTGTCGGTCTGCTGGGCGGCCAGGTGTCCAAGGCCGCCGTGGCGGTGGTCGAAGGCGCCGCAGGGCTGCGCTGGGCGACCTCCGGGGCGCTGGTCGCGGCGCTGGAACGGCAGGCGATCCGGACCCTCCTGCGCACCGCGCAGGCCGCGGGTGACCTCGACCAAGTGGAGGAGGAGCTCTTCCGCTTCTCCCGCATCGTGGTGGCCGACCGGGCCTTGCGGGTCGCCCTGGAGGACCGCGCCGCGAGCCTGCCGGGCCGGCAGGAGCTGGTCGCCGACCTGTTGCGCGGCAAGGCGCTGGAGCTCACCGACGCGCTGGCCCAGCGGGCGGTGCGGGCGACCGAGCGCACCTTCGAGCTCACCCTCGAGAGCTACCTGCAGCTGGCCGCCGAGCAACGTCGGCGGGCGATCGCCGAAGTCACTGTGGCCCGTCCGCTGACCGCCGCGCAGGCCGAACGGCTGCGCGCCGCGCTGTCGGCGCAGGTGGGCCGTGAGGTGAGCCTGCAGGTGAGCGTGGATCCGTCCGTGCTGGGCGGCGTCCGGGTCCAGCTGGGCGACGAGGTCATCGAAGGCACCGTCGCCGGGCGGCTGCAGGCCGCCGCAAGACAACTGAACTGAACTACCCGGCCCCAGGGCCGTGCAAAGACAACGAGAGAACAGGGTGCGCAGATGGCGGAACTGACGATTCGTCCCGAAGAGATTAGGGACGCGCTGGATCGTTTCGTGTCCAACTTCAGTCCCGAGACCGCCAGCCGGGACGAGATCGGCACGGTGGTCACCTCTGGCGACGGCATCGCCCGCGTCGAGGGGCTGCCCTCGGCCATGGCCAACGAGTTGCTGGAGTTCGCCAACGGCACCCAGGGCATCGCTTTGAACCTCGACGTCCGCGAGATCGGCGTGGTGGTGCTGGGCGACTCCGAGGGCATCGAGGAGGGCTCCACGGTCAAGCGCACCGGCGAGGTGCTCTCGGTGCCGGTCGGCGACGGCTACCTGGGTCGCGTGGTGAACGCGATGGGCGAGCCGATCGACGGCCTCGGCGAGATCAAGGGCATCGACGGACGCCGCGCGCTGGAACTGCAGGCGGCCGGCGTCATGGACCGCCAGAGCGTCAAGGAGCCGCTGCAGACCGGCATCAAGGCGATCGACGCCATGACCCCGATCGGCCGCGGCCAGCGCCAGCTGATCATCGGCGACCGCAAGACCGGCAAGACCGCCATCGCGGTCGACACCATCATCAACCAGAAGGCGAACTGGGCCAGCGGCGATCCCACCAAGCAGGTGCGCTGCATCTACGTGGCGATCGGCCAGAAGGGCTCCACCATCGCCGCGCTGCGGACCACCCTGGAGGAGGCCGGCGCGATGGAGTACACCACCATCGTCCACGCCCCCGCCTCGGATCCGGCCGGCTACAAGTACATCTCCGCCTACACCGGCTCGGCCATCGGCCAGCACTGGATGTACAGCGGCAAGCACGTGCTGATCATCTTCGACGACCTCACCAAGCAGGCCGAGGCTTACCGCTCGATGTCGCTGCTGCTGCGGCGCCCACCGGGCCGCGAGGCCTACCCGGGCGACGTCTTCTACCTCCACTCCCGCCTGCTGGAGCGCTGCGCCAAGCTGTCGGACGAGCTAGGCGCGGGTTCGATGACCGGCCTGCCGATCATCGAGACCAAGGCCAACGACGTCTCGGCGTACATCCCGACCAACGTGATCTCGATCACCGACGGCCAGATCTTCCTGCAGTCCGACCTGTTCAACGCCAACCAGCGCCCGGCCATCGACGTCGGCATCTCGGTCTCCCGAGTCGGCGGCGACGCCCAGGTCAAGGCGATGAAGAAGGTCTCCGGCACGCTGAAGATCGGCCTGGCGCAGTACCGCGACATGCAGGCCTTCGCGATGTTCGCCTCGGATCTCGACGCGGCTTCGCGCCGGCAGCTGGATCGTGGCCAGCGACTGGTCGAGCTGCTGCGGCAGCCGCAGTACGCCCCCTTCGGCGTGGCCGATCAGGTCGTGATGGTCTGGGCGGGCACCAACGGCTACCTGGACGACGTCCCGGTCTCCGACGTGCTCCGCTTCGAATCCGAGCTGCTGGAGCATCTGCGGCACCACACCCCGATCCTCACCACCATCGCCGAGACCGGCGCCTGGGACGACGACCTGGCCAGGGCCACCGGCGAGGTGATCGACGCCTTCAAGCTGGGCTTCATCACCGGCGACGGCAAGCCGCTGGCCAGCGGTGAGGAGGCCGCGGAGGCGATCGAGGCCGCCGACCTGGAGGCCGAGCAGATCGTCGTGAAGAAGAAGAGGTCCTGATCGATGGGCGCTAGTCTGCGCGAGCTGCGCCGGCGGCGACAGTCGGTGATGGCCACCAAGAAGATCACCCGCGCCATGGAGCTCGTCGCGTCCTCGCGGATCATCAAGGCGCAGCAGGCGGCCGCACGCGTCCTGCCGTTTACCCGCGAGCTGAACCGCGCCGTGTCGGCGGTGTCGGCGTACTCCCACCTCGAGCACCCGCTGGTCGCCGACAGCGTGAACCCCAAGCGGGTCGCGATCTTCTTCATCACCTCCGACCGCGGCATGAACGGGGCCTACTCCTCGAACGTGATCAAGGCCGTGGCGAGCTTCCGGCAGCGGCTGCAGGACGAGGGCAAGGAGGCGGTCCGCTACATCGTCGGGCGCAAGGGCATCGGATACGTCCAGTTCCGCTCCTTGCCGATCGAGGCGAGCTGGGACGGCTTCTCGGATTCGCCCACCTTCGCGCACGCGACCGAGATCGCCGACCGGCTGGTGGCAGACTTCCTGAAGCCCACCGAGGAGGGCGGCGTCGACGAGATCTGGGCGGTCTACACCCGGATGGACTCGATGATCTCGCAGACCCCGCGGGTGCGCCGGGTGCTGCCGCTGGAGGTCGTCGAGGGCGTCCACGAACCCGGCGGCGGGGACCTGATCCCCGAGTACTGGTTCGAGCCCGACCCGGAGACCGTGCTGGACGCGCTGCTGCCGGTCTACGTGCGCAGCCGCATCTGGTTCTACCTGCTGCAGTCGGCTGCCTCGCAGCTGGCCAGCCAGCAGCGGGCCATGAAGTCGGCCACCGACAACGCCCAGCAGCTCATCGAGCGGCTCACGCGGGAGGCCAACCAGGCCCGCCAGGCGGAGATCACCCAGGAAATCAGCGAAATCGTCGGCGGCGCCAGCGCGCTGGCCGAACAGGAATAGGACGAGGAAGATCATGACCGAGACGATCGAAGCCCCCGCCGCCGCGCAGACCGCCGGGATCGGACGGGTGGCGCGGGTTATCGGCCCGGTGGTGGACGTGGAGTTCGCCGCCGACGAGATGCCTGACCTGAACAACGCGCTGCTGATCGACATCGAGACCGACGAGGGCACCCGCACCATCACCGCCGAGGTGGCGCTGCACGTGGGTGACAACATCGTCCGGGCGATCTCGCTGAAGCCGACCGACGGCATGCGCCGCGGCACCGGAGTGCGCGACACCGGCGCCCCGATCAGCGTCCCGGTGGGCGATGTCACCAAGGGCCGGGTCTGGAACGTCACCGGCGACTGCCTGAACGAGCCGGCCGGCAGTTTCGAAATCACCGAGCGCTGGCCGATCCACCGCCCCGCCCCGGCCTTCGACGAACTCGAGCCGCGGACGCAGATGCTGCACACCGGCATCAAGGTGCTCGACCTGCTCACCCCCTACGTGCAGGGCGGCAAGATCGGCCTGTTCGGCGGCGCCGGCGTGGGCAAGACCGTGCTCATCCAGGAGATGATCTACCGGATCGCCCACAACT
>CAZLWS010000074.1:0-15081 GCA_964563205.1 uncultured Propionibacteriaceae bacterium
GGGCTCAGGCGTGGGCGAGGAGATCCCCGCCTTCGCGGGGATGACGGAAGGGGCTCGGGGATGGCGGAAGGGGCTCGGGGATGACGGAAGGGGCTTATGAATCGCCGGTGACGCGTCCGGCGGGTTCCGGGCGGACGGGACGCAGGCCCAGCAGCAGCTGCTCGACCAGGCCGCGCAAGCCGGAGGGAGCGGTGACCGTCGTTGTGAGGTCGAGGCGCCAGAGCTTGCCGCCCGGGCGACCGGGGTCGAGGAGCTCGTCCAGGGTGCGGGTGAAGCCCACCGCCCGCAGGAACTCCGGCGGGGGTGCGGCGCAGTCGGCTTTGCGGCCGCGAGCGAGGATGGCCTCGACGTCTTGCGAGACCAGCCCGGCGGCGGCCGCCTGAACCAATCGCCGGCCGCGGCCGCGTCCGGTGTGTCCGGGAGCCACCCACAGGCAGCTCAGCATCGCCGCCCGGGAGTCCGGGACGGGAGTGAGCAGCAGCGCGGCGGTCCGGCGTCCGTGTGCATTGAGCGCCGCTCCTACGAACCCCCATTCCTGCTCGGCGGCGAGGGTGCCGGGGTCGGCGGCGTCCGGCGTCCGGCCGCAGTAGGGGCAGGCGAGGGCAGCCAGGTCGGCTCGTCCGAGCCAGGTGAGGCTGCTCATCGTCCTCCTCGTCGCGTCGCGGCCGGGCTGGGGTCGCCCACGACACATCGTAGTTGTCCGCCCTGCATGCAGTTTCTGCCATATACGGGCTCGCCGCGACATATACGTCGCGCAGACGCCGTATATGGCAGGAAGTTCCCAGGGGGCCGGCTATCAAGCCTCGAAAGCCGGGCGACGGCGCGGGTTTGCGCAGGAGTGCGGCATGCTTGGGGAGTGAGCCTTCCTGAACCGTCCCGCCGCGACACGCGGCTGGACCCCTATGTCGACGCGTACGCCGAGCGCACCCATGGCCTGCAGGTGTCGGCCGTGAGAGCTCTGTTCGCCGTCGCCAACCGCCCCGAGGTGGTCTCACTGGCCGGCGGGATGCCGAACATCGCCGACCTCCCCCGCGAGGCTCTCGGCCGCGCTGTCGACCGGCTGATCGCCGACCGCGGCACCCAGGCCATGCAGTACGGCTCCGGGCAGGGCGAGCCGTTCATGCGCGAGAAGATTGTCGAGGTGATGGCCGAGGAGGGCATCCACGCCCACGCCGACGACATCGTCATCACCTGCGGCTCCCAGCAGGCCCTCGACCTGATCACCCGGGTGTTCTGCGACCCCGGGGACGTCGTCCTCGCCGAGGCCCCCAGCTATGTCGGCGCGCTGGGCACCTTCCATGCCTACCAGTGCCAGGTCGTCCACGTGGCGATGGACGACCAAGGGCTCGACCCGGTCGCGCTGCGCGCCGCCCTGATCAGCCTGCGGGCGGGCGGCAAGCAGGTGAAGTTCCTCTACACGATCCCGAACTACCAGAACCCCAGCGGGGTCACGCAGACCTTGGAGCGTCGCAAGGAGATCATCGCGGTCGCCAAGGAGGAGGACCTGCTGATCCTGGAGGACAACCCGTATGGCCTGCTCGCCCTCGAAGGCGAGCCGCTGCCGGCCCTGCGGTCGATGGATTCCGAGAATGTCATCTACCTCGGCTCCTTCTCGAAGATCTTCGCCCCTGGGTTCCGGGTGGGCTGGGCGCTGGCGCCGCACGCCGTCCGCGAGAAACTGGTGCTCACCCAGGAGGCCGCGACCCTCTGTCCCCCGGTGTTCAGCCAGTACGCGATCGCGACCTATCTGGACGAGTTCGACTGGCGCAACCAGATCACCACCTTCCGCGACATGTACCGGGCGCGGCGGGACGCGATGATCGCCGGCCTGAACGACCACATGGTCGACGGCACGACCTGGACGCACCCGACCGGCGGCTTCTTCGTCTGGGTCACCCTGCCCGAGGGGCTCGACTCGCAGGCGATGCTGCCGCGCGCGGTGACCGCCCGGGTGGCGTTCACCCCCGGCACCGCGTTCTACGCCGACGGGCTGGGCAGCCGCAACATGCGGCTTTCGTTCTGCTTCCCCACCCCGGAGCGGATCTACGAGGGCACCCGCCGGCTCGGCGACGTCATCAAGGCCGAGCAGGACATGCACCTCACCTTCGGGCTCGATCTCGACACCGCCCGCCACCACGACCTTGCCACCGGTCCGGCTCCCGACATCAGTTAGGCATTGACCATGAACGATTCCCCTAGCCATGGCCCGATCGTCGTCCTGGCCGGCGGTCTCTCGCACGAACGCGAGGTGTCGCTGCGGTCCGGACGCCGGGTCGCCCAGGCGCTCCGCGACCGCGGTCTCGAGGTGGTCGAGTCCGACGTCACCTCGGGCCTGATCGACCTGCTGGACTCCCTCGACAACCCGGTCGCCTTCCCGCTGCTGCACGGCGGCGTCGGCGAGGACGGGGGTCTGCAGCAGGTGCTGAGCCTGCTCGAGGTTCCCTACGTCGGGTCGTCCCCGGCCGCTTGCCGCCGCTCCTTCAACAAGGCGATCGGCGGCCCGCTGGTCGCCCAGGCCGGGCTGCGGACGCCGGAGACGGTCGCGCTTCCGCACGACATGTTCCGCGAGCTCGGCGCCGCGCACCTGGTGCGGGCGCTCGGCGAGCGGGTCGGGTTCCCGATGATGGTCAAGCCGGCCCGCAGCGGCTCGGCGCTGGGCTGCAGCCGGGTCTCCAAGCCGGCCGACCTGCCGGCCGCCATCGTCGCCGCCTACTCCTACGGGGACGTGGCGGTCGTCCAGCCCTACATCGAGGGCACCGAGGTGGCCGTCACCGTGGTGGAGCTGGACGGCGAGCAGGTCGCGCTGCCCGCGGTCGAGATCCGTCCGGAATCCGGGTTCTACGACTACACCGCTCGGTACACCGCCGGCACCACCCGGTTCATCTCCCCTGCTGAGCTCTCGGAGGAGGTCGCCGCGGCCTGCGCCGCGATGGCGATCGAGGCGCACCGCGTGCTGGGGCTGCGGGATCTCTCCCGCGCCGACATCATCGTGGACGGCTCCGGCCAGCCGGTGTTCATCGAGGCCAACTCGGCGCCGGGCATGACCGAGACCTCGCTGGTGCCGCTCTCGGTGGAAGCTGCCGGCTACGACTTCGGCCTGCTGTGCGCGCAGCTGGTCGAGAACGCCTGGGCGCGCCGCTGAGCCATGCCCACGAGGGTCAAGCAAGCACTGGTCGGGGCGGTCGGCCTGGCCGTCGCCGTGACCATGCTGTGGCTCGGGCTGTGGCAGATGCGGGTGTACGAGCAGAAGGAGCTGGCCTCCGCGGAGGAGCGGGCCGCCCTGGCGCCGATCCCCCTGCTCGATCAGGTGGGCGCGGACGGCAGCGTGGGCGACGTGTACGGCCGCCAGGTGAGCGTCTCCGGCGCCTTCCTGCCCGCGCAGCAGCTGGTTCTGACGGACGGACGCGTGCTGACCGCCCTTGAACTGCGCGACGGACGCGTCCTGCCGGTGGTTCGCGGGACGATCCCTGGCACTGACCCTTCGTCCGGCTCAGGGATCGCTGTTGTGGGCTCCGGAGCGCAGGAGCTCACCGGCATCTTCATGCCCACCGAACCTCGCAGCGACGACCCGGACGGCTCGGTCCGGCTGGCCGCGCTGGCCCAGCAGTGGCCGCAGCAACTGCTCCCCGGCTTCCTCACCCTTGGCGAGCCTGACGCCCGAGCCCAGGGGCTGGAGCCCGCCACGGTCACCCTCACCACCGGCGACGGCTCCTGGCAGAACTACGGCTACGCCCTGCAGTGGTGGGTGTTCGCCGCCTTCGCGATCTTCATGACCCTGCGCTTCGTCCGGGCCCTCGAGCGCCAGGGTACGGTGACCATGAGCACCGATCAGGAGACACCGTGACCCAGCCCGAGCCGTACCCCGCCATCGACCCCGCCCAGCTCCCCGCCATCCAGGGCGCGCTGCTGCGCTACCGGGTGATGGCGTACGTCGTGGGCATCCTGCTGGTGGTGCTGGTGCTGATCGGGATGCCGCTGAAGTACTTCGCCGACAACGGCTCGGTGGTGACCTGGACCGGCGTCCCGCACGGCTGGCTGTACATGGTGCTGATCATCACCGCCTACGACCTGGGACGCCGCGTCCACTGGCCCTGGGGCCGCCTCATCCTGATCGCCCTGGCCGGGACGATCCCCTTCCTCTCCTTCGTCGCCGAACGCTCCGCCACGAAGGACGTCCGAGCGCGCATCGCAGCCGCGGAGTGACCTGATCAGGCTGTGACGGCGAGCCCGTCCGCCTGGCCGAGGCCTCCGGCGAGCAGGGGCTGGAGGTACTCCTTCGCGAGCCACTCCACGGCGGGCACCGCGACGGCGTCGCCGAAGGCGAACAGCGCTTGGTTCGTGCGCGCCCCGGCGAGGTTGAACTCGCCCGCGCCCATGAGTCTGGCGTATTCCACCGGCGTCATCCAGCGCACCTGCAGGCGACCGTCGCCCAGCCGGACGACCGCCTGCTTGGACGAACCCCCGCGCGCGGTGCGCAGGCAGCCGGAAACATCGTCCGCCCGGACTTCCCAGACCGGTTGACCGCCGCGCGTCCGCCGGTAGGCGGTTCGGTGCTTCACCCCGGAGCTGAGGCGCAGCCCGTTCACCCGCTCAAGCTGAATCGGTGACAGCGACTGTACGAACGCCTCCGTCCGCGCCGGATCCCACCAGCGGCCGTCGTCCAGCGGCATCTCCTCGATGCACTCGCCGAGCCCGGAGGTCACGAACGCGGGCGGGACAGGCAACGGTGCTCGGTGCATGAGAAGGGTGGGGTCGCCGTAGAAGTTCTCGGCCCAGTCCGGACGAAGCTCGGAACTGGCCGAGGTGGATTCCGGCGGCGTCTTGGCGCCCACCAGGAACATCCGCGGACGAGACTGTGGCAGGAAGCGCCGGGCGTCGATGGCCAGGATGTCGATCGAGTAGTCCAGGTCGTTGAGGGCCCGGATCGCCGCGCGAAGGTCGTCACCGCCATGGGAGGTGGCCAGGCCCGTCACGTTCTCAAGGACCACCACCTCGGGCGCGTCCTCCTCCATGGAGTCAAGCAACTCGACCCAGAGCCAGAAGGCGCTCGACTCGCGACCGGCCAGGCCGGATCGGGTGCCGGCCAGTGACAGGTCGGTGCAGGGTGACGAAGCCCACGCCAACTGGACGTCGTGGGGAAGATCGGCTGCCTCGACCGAGCCGATGTCGCCCACGACATAGGTGTGTTCCGGACCGTCGTTGAAGTGAGCCTGGTACATGGCGTGCTTGTCCGGCTCATAGTCGTTGGACCACACGACCGCGAAACCCGCCCGCTCCAGCCCGATTCGAGCCAGGCCGACGCCGGCGAAGAACTCGAGGGCTCTCGGTCGTGGTCGGAGGGGCACAACGTTGGTCACCAGCCCACCGTATCGAACTGTCTTTCTAAAGCGCGACGTGACACGCGACCGGTCGGCCCGCGCCATCGTCGTTCACGGTTCGCTCGGGGCGCGCCGACTGGGGCGGCGGGCCAAAGTCGCGGCGAGGGCCGTCTTGATCGCTTCCGCGACCTCCGACGGCGGCTGGTGCTCCCAGTAGCGCAGGACCGTCCAGCCTTGCTCGACGAGGATCCGGGTCGACTCTGCGTCGCGACTCTTGTTGCGGTTGATCTTCTGCTCCCAGTAGTCGGCGTTCGCCTTGGGATGGGTGAAGTGCTCCTCACAGCCGTGCCAGAAGCAGCCGTCCACGAACACCGCCACCTTGGCCCGGGTGAACACCAAGTCGGCTTTGCAGCGAAGGGTCGGCACGGGCCGGACGTCCACCCGATACCGCAGCCCGGCGGCATGGACGAGCCGGCGCACAGCAAGCTCCGGGCCGGTGTCGCGCGACCGATTGGCCTGCATCGACCGGCGGGCGTTCTCACTCGTTGCCCACGACTCGGACACGACGACCACTCTAGCTTCGACTCGCCGGGATCCTCCTTGATCCGAGGCCGGGCCTTCTGCGGCAGACCGAGGACGGCTTCGCCTGGGACTGCTATCGTTTGGGCGGAACCCCCCAAGCTTGTCGTCCATCCACACAAGGCTCCGCCCCGACCGGGCGCTGTCATCTTGAGTGTCCATGCGCAGTCGCCGTCAGGGGCCACGAACGAATTGGCTGACGATGGAGGCGTTGCGATGGCGGCTGATCCCTACAAGGCGCTCGTGATCGAGGACGATCCCGACCTGGCACACCTGACCGGGATGATCTTGGAGAATGGCGCTGGCATGACGACGGCGCTCGCCTGTGACGCGGTCACGGCACTGCAGCACCTCGAGCAGAGCCGCTTCGATCTGATCGTCGCCGACATCGAGTTGCCGGGTCGGTCGGGGCTGCAGTTGCTGCCCGACATCCATCGCCTCGCTCCCGGTGTGCCGGTCATCTTCCTCACCGCACACGCCCGGCTCGACTACGTCGTCGAGGCGCTCCGCGGGGGTGCGAACGAGTTCCTGTCCAAGCCCATCCAGGCCGCCCCGCTGGTCGCCCGGGCGACCGCGCTGGCCAAGGAAGGCAGGCGGCTGCGGGCTGCGGCGCCGCGTCCGCTGACCGTGCTCGCCGTCGGAGCCCATCCGGACGACGTCGAGATCGGCGCCGGCGGCACGCTGGCAGCCCACCACGCCGCGGGCGACGCGATCGTGATCCTGACCCTCTCCGGCGGAGCGATCGGCGGCGAGACCTCCGCCCGGCGCGCCGAGTCGCTGGCCGCCGCGGCGATCGTCGGCGCACGACTGATCCACCACGACTTCCCCGACACCAAGATCGATCCGGCCAGCGGCGTGATCACCGCGATCGAGGAGGTCATCCGGGACATCCGCCCGGATCACCTCTACACCCACACCGCCCGCGACCGGCACCAGGACCATCGCGCCGTGAACGCTGCCGTGCAGATCGCGGCACGGTCGGTGCAGAACGTCTCCTGCTTCCAGAGCCCGTCGTCGACGGTGGACTTCCAGCCCAGCAGGTTCGTCGACATCGGCGACCATCTGGAGATGAAGCTGCGCATGCTCGCGGCGTTCGCCTCCCAGAGCGGCCGCGACTACATGCAGGAGGACGTCGTCCGCGCGACCGCCCGGTACTGGTCACGGTTCGGCGTCGGCGACTATGCCGAGCCCCTGGAGACCATCCGCGCCAGCGCCACCCCGGCGGCGGCCCGCTCGAGCCTCGACGCCGCCGTCGTCGAAGACGAGGAGCACAGCGTGGAGCCGGCGGAGGAGTTCGCCCGCTAGGAGAGTGCTGAACCGCCGCGCGTCCGATCCCGCCCGAAAGGACGGCGCGCTGGAAAGCGCTATTCCGCTGTGGGCTCGCGGTCCGCCACAGCCTTCGCGCGATGATCTGCGCCGACCGACACCGTGCCGGTGCGCTCCAGCTTGTTCCACCGGTTCTCGGCGCCCCGAAGCTCGAGGGAGAGCGCCTTGAGCATGACCAGGCTCATGACGGCGCTGTACGCCGGCCACAGGGGCAGGGTCCAGGCATGCCGCAGATCGCCCACCGCATGATTGAGGATCACCGCGAGAACCAGCAGCGCTATCGAGATCGGCAAGCCGACGTACAGCACCCAGTCCCACCAGGTGGCCGGCAGCGACCCGCCACGACCCAGCAGCGCCAGCACGACCAGCAGGAAGATAGAGACGACCTGGATCACCGGCACCAACACCTGGGTGACGACGTTGATCGCCAGGTAGATGCCGAAGAACCCATAGCGCGGATTGCCGATCATGTCGCGATGCAGCTTGATCGACTGCAATAGCCCGCGTCCCCAGCGCACCCGCTGCTTCCAGAGCCCGCCGAAGGTCGACGGCGACTCGGCGTAGACCAGAGCCGACGGACGGAAGGCGACCCGGTAGCCCGCCCGGTACACCCGCCAGGTGAGCTCCAGGTCCTCCCCGACGGTGTCCTCACGCAGCGGGCCGGTGAGTTCCAGGACGTCGCGGCGGAACGCGCCGCTGTTGCCCGAGACCACCGGCAGAGCGCCGAGCACGTGCAGCGCCCGCCGCATCAGGCCCGTGCCGACATGGCTGATCAAGGCCATGAACCGCGTCTGCACCCGGTCGAGGTTGACCGTCCGGTCGTCGCCGCACACCGCGCCGATCTCCTCGCTGTCGAAGCCGCGGATCATCTCGGTGATCGTGTTCGGGGCGAAGACGCCGTCAGCGTCGACCAGCAGCAGGACGTCCCCGTGGGAGGCCTTGATGCCGCGGTTGAGCGCCGCGCCCTTGCCCGCGTTCTCCTGCCGGATCGCGACCACCCCCGGCAACTCGGCGGCCAGCTTCTGCATCAGCGCGAAGGTGTCGTCCTTCGACCCGTCGTCGACGCAGATCACCTCCACATCGGGATAGTCACTGGCGGCGACCGACCGCAGGCAGTTCTCCAACACGACCATCTCGTTGTAGGCGGGCACGATCACGCTGACCGAGGGCGGCGAGGTGAAGATCGAACCGGCCTGGGGCGGCGCGTCCTTCGGCAGCGCCCGGTACTTGTAGGAGTGCACCAGGGCGAACGGCACCTGCACGAGCCGGATCGCCGCCGTGAGGAGGATCATCACCCCGAAGACCAGGACGACCGCCGAGAGGAGATCGCCGATCATGACGCCAGCCACTCCCGGAGGACCGCGCCCAGCAGTTCGGGCGCCGACGCCGAGTTCGCGCCGAACCGCGAGTTCACCTCGAGCACGACCGGCGTCCCCGCTTCGTCGCGCCGGATGTCAAGGTCGAGCGGTCCGATCAGGTCGAGCGCCTCCACCGCCCCGATCGCCGTCGCGACGACGTCACGCACCTCATCGCCAGCCACCCGCACCGTCGACACCGCGTTGCCCACCCGGCCCTGCTTCAGCTCGGTCTTCTGGAGCACCACCACGGTGCACTCCCCGGTCAGCGGCGAGCGGTACACCTGCGGGCTGTACTCGACGCCGCCAGCGAAGGTCTGGACGATCTGAGCGGCGCTGGTCGTCGCCCAGTCCAGATCATCCGCCGACTCGGCCAGGACCACTCCGCGGCCGCCGCGGGAGACCCGTGGCTTGACCACGATCGGTCCGCCTCCCCAGGCCAGCGCAGCCGAGACATCAGCGAAATCGGTGGTTGCCGCAAACCTTGGGATGGGCACGCCGGCGCGCTCCAGCGCCCACATGGTGAGCAACTTGTCCGCAGCGACCGCGGACGCAGCGGACGAAGAGATGAGCACTGCCGGGCCCTCGTCCGACGGCGACCGGACGCCCATGGCTTCGGCGAGGACCGCCATCTGGGGGAGCTCGTCGGCGACCGTCGGGATGACCAAATCGGGGCGGAACCGCGCGATCGCCGCATGCATGTCCGGCGCGTAGCTCGGGTCGTCGGCTCGAGCCACGAGTTCGCTCTGCGGATAGTTCGGGTCGTCGACCGTCCGGATGTCGACACCGACCCACTCCAGTGCGGCGCCGTCTGCCACGCGGGCAGTCAGCTGCTCGCCGAGCGCCGTCCCGGCCGGGCCTCCAATGCCCGTGATCAGCAGTCGACGCATGTGGACCTACCTTGGGGCCTCGCAGGCATGAAGTTCGTCCTTTCGGCACGCCGCATCATGCCGCTGAGCGGCTGAGCGTCTCGGTGCGAGCGCGCATAGGGGGTGAAGCCGACACGCCGGGCTCGGACATGCCGCGCTCAGCCTAGTGCAAGCGCCCGCGGAACCGCCCCGGATCCCCAGAATGGCGAAGAGCCCGGTTCTCTATTTATCGATAAATAGCCCTATCTATTAATCACCAGATCTCTAAGTCGAGCCAGATCGGTGGTGTCGGCGAAGTCGATGACGATCTTGCCTCGCTTGCCGGCGGTGGTGATGGTGACGCGGGTGTCCAGGGCGTCGGTGAGCTCGTCCTGGATCTCAAGGGCTTCGGGAGGGGTCTGCCGGGGGCGCTGGGTGCGGGGGGCGCGGGGCGTGCCGGGCTCCCCCACGGCGACGAGCTCCTCGACGGCGCGGACGGAGAGGTTCTCGGCGATGATGCGGTTGGCTAGGCGATCCATCGCTTCCGGGGTGTCGAGAGCGAGCAGGGCGCGGGCGTGGCCGGCGCTGATCACGCCGGCGGCGACCCGACGCTGGACGGCGGTGGGCAGCTGCAGCAGGCGGATGGTGTTCGAGATCTGCGGACGGGAGCGCTTGATGCGGCGGGCGAGCTCTTCCTGAGTGCAGCCGAAATCCTCCAGCAGCTGCTGATAGGCGGCGGCCTCCTCCAGGGGGTTCAGCTGAGCGCGATGCAGGTTCTCCAGCAAGGCATCCCGAAGCAGGTCGTGATCTTCGGTGCGCCGGACGATCGCCGGAATTGTCGATAAACCGGCTTGTTGACTTGCTCGGAGGCGCCGCTCCCCCATCACCAGTTCGTACTGGTCCTTGGCAAGCGGTCGGACCACGATCGGCTGCAGCAGCCCGAACTCCCCGATGGACGCGGAGAGCTCGTCCAGGGCGTCGGAGTCGAAGACCGTGCGGGGCTGCTTCGGGTTGGGCTGGATCGCCGAGACCGGAATCTCCTCGAAGCGGGAGCCCTCGGGGACGGGGTGCGCCTCTCCCCCGCGATTGGCGAGCTCGGGATCGGTGCGCTGCAGCAGCTCTCCGAGACCGCGGCCGAGGCCGCTGCGTGGTTTGGCGGTGGTCATCGTCCGTCTCCTTCTGCCAGCACCGCGTCGGCGCGGTGAGCGATCTCCTCCGCGGCGGAGAGATAGGCCTGAGCCCCCGCCGAAGCCCGATGGTAGGTCACGACGCTCTGGCCGTAGCTGGGCGCCTCGGAGACGCGAACCGAGCGTGGGATCACGGTGCTGAGCGTCTCCTGCGGGAAGTACTGCCGCACCTGGTCGGCCACCTGCGCCGAAAGCCGGGTGCGAGCGTCGAACATGGTGAGGACGACCGTGGTCAGCCGGAGCTGCTCGTTCATCGCCCCCTTCACCAGGTCGATCGTCCGCAGCAGCTGCGTGACGCCCTCCAGGGCGTAGTACTCGCACTGAATCGGGATCAGGATCTCGTCGGCGGCCACCAGCGCGTTCAGGGTGAGCAGCCCGAGCGATGGCGGACAGTCGATGAACACGTAGTCGAAGGAGTGCGCGGCCGTGAAGACCTGCAACTGGTGCAGCAGCCGGCTCTCACGTGCCATCACCGCCGCCAAGCCGATCTCTGCGCCGGCGAGGTCGATGGTGGCAGGCAGAACCCACAGTCCGCGGGCCTCCGGCGACGCCTGCACCAACTCGGCGATCGGAGCTTCGTCCGTCAGCACCTCGTAGGTGCCCGGAACGCCCTCATGATGGTCGACCCCGAGTGCCGTAGATGCATTCCCCTGCGGATCCAAGTCGACAACGAGCACCTTCAACCCGCCCAGAGCCAGCGCGGTGGCGAGATTCACCGTCGTGGTGGTCTTGCCTACCCCGCCCTTCTGATTGGCGACGACCAGCGTCCGGACGCGTCGCGGACGGGGGAGCACCCCCGGCGTTTCACGTGAAACCTCCGCGTCGAGGTCGTCCGGCTCCAGCTCCTCGGGTTCAGCGAACTCTGGAACGTCGAACGCAGCCCGACGCGGGGAAGAAGTCGACACGAGGCGGTCTCCTGTGCTCGTTTCACGTGAAACAGAAGGATATAGGACTGTTCGGAGGCGGGCGCCCTGCGGTTGCGACCGCATCGGGTCGTCGTGGTTGCGACTGCTTAGGCTCCGGGGACACCGGTCGGGCGACGGACGCCATCAGGTTCGCGGCGTCCTTACGTTCGGCGACACCCGGGTGTTCCTTTACGTCGCCCGACCGGTGTCCCGCTCCGCCTTGACGTTGCGTTCTTGGGTTCGCGCGACGCTTGTGCCTGCGCTGGCGGCAGACCCTGGGAATCGAGTTTCCCTTGGGGATGGGTTCAGCGTTCGCCTCGCGTTGCATGGGGGAGCGCCTGAGGCCGGCATCGACGCAACGGCGCCGAGCGCAACGCTCCATGGGTTTAGCCTGCTCGCATCCGACTCGACGAACGCGGGGGTCCGCACCCCGCGGATGGCTCGCACCTGCTTTGAAGCGAGGTAGTCCAAGGGCCTCCCACCCAGTTCAGAACGTCCACCGCGGGGTGCGGATCCCCGCGTCAACTCAGTGGAATGCGTGCAGGCTCAACCAGGGGAGCGAGTCACGGCGCAGCGGGTCCCGGCATCCGGGCTATTTCACCTCGGGCAGCAGCACCGTGGCCCGCGCTCGTCCCTTGTCGCGCCCGGCGTACCTATGGGGCGCACCGCCACCGCAGATCAGGGCCCACAGACCAAGCAACCACCCAGAATCGCCCGCCAACTGCTCCCAAGAACCGCCCAGCGAGGAACAAAAGGGCGGAGCGGGACACCGGTCGGGCGACGTAAAGGAACACCCGACCGCCACAGAACGCAAGGACGCCGCGAAACCCGAGTACGTCCGTCGCCCGACCGGTGTCCCCGGAGCCCGGATGCAAACGTCACCACCGATGCAGGGCTGCCGCGGAGGTCGTGCGGGCCGTGCTAGCCGGGTACCTCGATGGCCCAGGTGGATTCGTCCGTGCCCGGGACCTGCAATTCCAGGACGAACGCGTGGACCTTGAGGCGCTTCAGGTCGGGCTTGGCCGTCTTCACCTCGTCCGCGGCTGAGCTGCCTTTGAGGGCGAGCAGGCGACCGCCGGGGGAGACCAGCGGGAGACACCAGGCCAGCAGGCGGGGGAGTGGGGCCACGGCGCGGCAGGTCACGATGTCGTAGGTCTAGCGGTGCTCCTCGGCTCGGCCACGGACAACCTGCACGCGGTCGCCCAGCTCCAACTCCTCGACGGCGAGGTTCAAGAAGTTCGCCCGGCGGAGCAGGGGCTCGAGCAGGGTGACCGAGAGATCAGGACGCAGGACCGCCAGCGGAATGCCGGGCAGGCCCGCTCCGCTGCCGACATCCACCACGGACGCGCCGACCGGGATCCGCTCGGCGATCGCCACCGAGTTCAAGACGTGGCGTTCCCACAGTCGGTCCCGCTCACGCGGGCCGATCAATCCCCAGTCAATACCTCGACTTGCCAATATGTCGACATAACGTCTAATCGCTTCATCGCCGGAACTGAAGACTGCGGCAGCAGCCTTGTCCATCGGTCAGCTCTCGGGCAGCACGACGACGCGGCGGCGCGGCTCCTCGCCCTCGGATTCGCTCACCAGACCGGCGGCAGCCACCGCGTCATGGACGATCTTGCGCTCGAACGGATTCATCGGGGCCAGCCGCACCGACTCGCCCGACTCCTTGACCTCGGAGATGGCGTTCGCGGCCAGTTCCTGCAGCACCCCGCGCCGCTTGTCGCGGTGTCCAGCGATGTCGAGCATCAGCCGGCTGCGGTGACCGGTCTCGGTCATGACCGCGAGCCGGGCGAGTTCCTGCAGCGCCTCGAGCACCTCGCCGTCCTTGCCGACCAGCAGGTTGGCGTCCGTGACCACGGCGACGTGCGCCCGGCCGCCCTCGGTGTAAGTGTCGATGTCGCCGTCCAGGTCGGCGATGTCGAGCAGTTCTTCCAGGTAGTCCGCGGCGATCTCGCCCTCGTTCTCCAGCGCGGCCTCGCGCTTGGAGCGTCCGGCGGGGGCGGCGTCCGCGTCGGACTCGGCCGCCTCTTCCACCTCAACCTCGGCGACGTCCGCCACCGGCTCGTCCACCATCGTCTCTTCAGACATCATTCATCACTCCTTGGGGCCGCGAGCGGCCTGCTTCATCGGGGTCAGGACTTGCGCTTGGCTCGGGTGTTCCGCTTCGGCTGTTGGCGCTGGACGACGGTGCGCGGCGGCTCGTTCGGATCGTCGGACGCGATCACCGTCTTCCCGTTGGCGCCGGAACCGGTGGACGGGCCCTGCCGGGCCACCTTGGTCGGGTCGGCCGACGTGGTCGCCGCCGGACGCTTCTTGCCGCGCCGCTTGGCGATGATCTCGTCGGGATCCTTGCCCTTGGCGCGCATCCGCTCTTCCCAATCGACGTAAGCCGGGGTGTTCGGCGCCGGGTTGTTGTGGATCAGGATGTACTGCTGAACCATGTTCCAGACGTTGGTGGTCAGCCAGTAGATCAGCACGCCGATCGGGATGTTCACGCCCATGAACAGGTACATGAACGGGAAGAGGTACAGCATCATCTTCTGCTGCTGAGCCATCGGGCCGGTCAGCGCCTCCGGGGGCATGTTCTTGCGCATCAGCTGCAGCTGGGTGACGAACAGGACGATCGTCATCCCGATCACCAGCACCGCGGCCAGGATCTGGGTGCCGCCGATCCCGGTGTCGGGGATCGGCCAGAAGGTGGCGGAGATCTTCGCACCGAACAGGGTCGCGTTGCGCAGCGACTCCATCAGGTCCGGCCGGTCGACGAAGATGCCCATCGGGATGCCGTGCGAGGCGTTGTTGAGCACCCAGAACAGCGACAGGAAGATCGGCATCTGCAGCAGCAGCGGCAGGCAGGACGCCATCGGGTTGACGCCCTCGTCCTTGTACAGCTTCATCGTCTCCTGGCCGAGACGCTCGCGATCGTGGCCGTACTTCTCCTGCAGCGCCCGCTGCTTGGGGCCGAGCAGCTGCATATTGCGCGAGGAGTTGATCTGCTTGACGAACAGCGGGATCAGCAGGGTGCGGATCAGCATCGTCAGCAGGATGATCGACAGCGCCCAGGTGACGCCCGCCGCCGGGTCGAGGAAGAGGCTGAAGAACGAGTGGAAGGCGACCAGCACCCCCGAGACCGCCCAGTACAGCGGCGACATGATGGTGTTGAAGAAGCCACCGATGTCGGACCACAGGTCCATCGGCAGCAGCAGGGGAAGCAGGTTCACCATTCTCACCTCACGCTAGAGCCCGGGTGCGGGCATCTGTACGAGCAGCAGAGTCCTGCTGCGGCGACCCCTTCGGGTCGATGGACGATGCGGCCTTCGCGGCCTGTTCGGCTTCCCACTCGGCCGCGGCGGGCGTCCCCGGGACCGGGTCGTAGCCGCCCAGCGACCAGGGGTGGCAGCTGGCGAGCCGGCGGCCGGCGAGCCACGTCCCCTTCACCGCGCCGTGGACGGTGACCGCCTCGAGCGCGTAGGCCGAGCAGCTGGGGTAGTACTTGCAGACGTTGCCGTAGAGCGGGCTGATCACCGCGCGGTAGGCCTTCAGCAGGCCGATCAACA
>CAZLWS010000075.1:0-14928 GCA_964563205.1 uncultured Propionibacteriaceae bacterium
CCGCGCCGGCACCGGTCACGGCGGTGTTCGCCGGCCTGCTCACCAAGGTCGGCGTGTACGCGATCATCCGCACCCAGACCCTGCTCTTTCCCGAGTCGCCGCTGAACGTGCTGTTCGGCATCGTGGGGCTGGCCACCATGGTGGTCGGCATCCTGGGCGCGATCGCGCAGGTCGAGATCAAACGTCTGCTCTCGTTCACCCTGGTGAGCCACATCGGCTTCATGGTCTTCGGCGTCTCGCTGGCCACCCCGCAGGGGTACGCCGGGGCCATCCTCTACGCCGCCCACCACATCACCATCCAGTGCACCCTCTTCCTGGTCACCGGCCTGATCGAGCGGGTGGCCGGCACCACCTCGCTGGACCGGCTCGGCGGGCTGGCCAAGCTGAAGCCGCTGCTGGCGGTGCTCTTCTTCGTCCCGGCGGTCAACCTGGCCGGCATCCCGCCGTTCTCCGGGTTCATCGCCAAGCTGGCCCTGTTGACGGCCGGCGTCGCCGACGGGTCGCCGATGGCCTGGACGCTGGTCGCCGGCGCGGTGCTCACCTCGCTGCTCACCCTCTACGCGATGGCGAAGGTGTGGGGCAGGGCGTTCTGGGGCGAGGCCCCGCAGCGGACGCTGCGCAACCTGCGCCGGTTCGCCGACCCGGCGATCGGCGCCGCCATGCCGGGGCTGATGGTCGGCTCGACGGTCGGCCTGCTGGTGCTCGCCACCGGGTTCACGGTGGCGGCCGGCCCGATGTACGACTACGTGCGCCGCTCGGCGGCCGCCCTGCTGGACGGCAGCTACGTGCTGGCGGTGCTGGGAGGTGGCGGCTGATGAGCGAGTCGACCCGGAAGCTGCGGTGGCGGCTGCAGCTGCGCGCCATCCTGCTGCTGGCCGCGGTCTGGGTGCTGCTGTGGGGGGAGCTCTCCCTCATCAACGTGCTGTACGGCCTGGCGCTGGGGTGGCTGGTCAGCGTGGTCTTCTGGCTGGCCCCGATCCGCTACTACGGCGCCGTGCATGTCGGCGGGCTGCTCCGGCTGGCCGCCCTGCAGCTGTGGGATCTGGCTGCCGCCTCCTTCCAGCTGGCCGTGGTGGCCTTCCGTCCCAAAGTGGAGCTGCGGCCCGGCGTCATCCGGGTGCGGCTGCGGTACAACAGCGACCTGTACCAGGTGGCCACCGCCGAGCTGATCTCGATCGTGCCCGGCACTCTGGTGATCGACGCCCCCCGTCACCCGCGGCTGCTCTACCTGCACGTCTTCCACCTGCCCGACCACAAGTCGATCCGCGCCCAGCGCGAGCACGCCCTGAAGATCGAGGAGCGGGTCGTCCGCGCCTTCGGCAGCGAGGACGAACTGCGCGCCGCCGACCTGCGGGCGGCCGAGCAGCGCCGGAAGGAGGCTCAGCCATGACCTGGGTGATCGGCACCGCCGGCGTGATGCTGTTCGCCGCGGCCTGCCTGGTGCTGTGGCGGATGGTGACCGGGCCCAGCTCGCTGGACCGGATCGTCGCCTCCGACGTGATGGTCGGGATCGTCATCGCGGCGGTCGGGCTGTACTCGGTGATCTCGCACAACTCCACCGGTCTGCCGATCCTGCTGGGGCTGTCCCTGGTCGGCTTCAGCGGCGCGGTCGGGGTGGCAGGGCTGATCGCCTCGCCGTCCACCATCCGGCGGCGGTTCCGGGAACGCAAGGCCCGTCAGGAGGAGGACTCCGATGACGCTTGAGCAGTGGCTCGATCTGGCCGGCGCGGTGGTGATCGCGCTGGGCGCCTTCTTCTGCCTGGCCGCGGCGGTCGGCCTGGTTCGCTTCCCGGACGTGATGACGCGGATGCACGCCGCCACCAAGCCGGTGGTCTTCGGGCTGATCCTGGTGCTGGTCGGAGTGACCCTGTCGCTGCGCGATCCGAAGGCCTTCGCCCTGCTCGGCCTGGCCGTGCTGCTGCAGATGCTGACCGCCCCGGTCTCCGGCCACCTGGTCTCCCGCACCGCCTATCGCGACGGCGAATGGGACGCCGACTCCGCGGTGGTGGACGACCTGCACGCCGACACCCGGTTCGACGAAGAGCAGCACTAGCTCCCTCCAGTACCGAAAAGCTCGGCGCCCACCTAGACTGGAGACAGATTTCGTCCACGACACGAGGCAGGAGGCGAACATGGCCCTCTCTGAGGACGAACAGCGACTGCTCGACCAGCTTGAAGCAGCCCTCGAAGCCGAGGATCCCAAGCTGGCGAACACTCTGCGCGGCACCACTTCCCGCCGGTTGCACCGGCGGCGCGCGGCGCTCGCCGGGCTCGGCTTCCTGGCAGGCATCGCGATGCTGGTCGGCGGCATGGAAGTGCATTGGGCACTCAGTGTCGCCGGCTTCCTGGTCATGCTGGCCGCCACGGTGGTGGCGGTGACAGCCTGGCAGCACGTCGGCTACGACTCCGACGGAGCCGCCCCCCACGGCAGCGGCAAATCCCCCGAACGCGACTTCATGGACAAGCTCGAGGAGCGCTGGCGCCACCGCAACGACGAAGGCCAGTAGCCTCCCGTCCTCACCTTCACAGCCCGGGCGCGCCCGGGCTGTCGTCGTGTGCGGTCAGCGCTCCCAGCGGAAGACGGAGCGCGGCAGGATCCGGCTGAACAGGCGCTCCCGAGCCGAGGCGGGCAGGGCGGCGACGATCCGCCGGACCGATCTCGGATCCACCGGCGCGACGGCGTCAGGGGCGAACCGGGCCCGCTCCACCCGCAGGCCGAGCTCTGTGACCTGCTTGGCGACGTCCGGGGGCAGGCCGGCTGCCAGCTCGGTGGCGACCTGCCGGGGGGTTCCGTCGGGCCACGGCCGGCCGAGGTCGAGCAGGGTGTCGCGCACCTCGTCCCAGGCGTCCTCCGTCGCCCGGGCCGGATCGGCGCCCGGCCGGAGCCGGCGCGCGCTGCGAACCCGGCGGACGGTCAGCGGCAGCGCGGCCACGGCGAGCGCCGCGATCGGCCAGCCGATCCAGCCGGGCAGCTGAAGGCCGTCGCCGGGCTCCGGCTCGGTCGGCGTCGGCGCCTCCGGGGTGGCCGAGGCGGTCGGGACGTCGTCGATGGTCGGCTCCGGCGCCTCCGGTTCGGAGACGGTGGGGCTGGGGGAGGGGATCGGCTCGGCCTCCGGCGCGCCGGAGGGGGTGGGGTCGAGAGCGACCCAGCCCAGGCCGTCCAGCAGCACCTCCGTCCAGGCGTGCATGTCTTTGGTGGAGACCTCGTAGCCGGTCTCCGTGGCGATCCCGGGCAGGAAGCCGATCACCACCCGGGAGGGGACGCCCACCGCCCGGGCGAGGATGGCCAGCGATCCCGCGAACTGCTCGCAGTAGCCCGTGCGGGAGTTCAACAGGAAGTCGTCGACCGTCTCCAGGGTCGAGCCGTCGATGATCTGCGTGGAGTAGGTGAACTCGTCGGAACGCAGCCAGGTCGCCAGCGCCAGCACCCGCTCGCCCGCGGTGGAGGCGCCGGCCGTCACCTCCTGGGCGAGGTCGATCAGCCGGGGGTCGAGCTCGTCGGGCAGCCCGAGGGTGAGCCCGCCGTCGCCGGCGTCGCCGGCCGCGGCGGCGGCGATCGCCGGCTGCCCGGGCTGCAGCAGGCGGGCGTCCACCTGGTAGTCGAGGCGGCGGGTGGCCAGCGATCGGTTGGCGCCCACCGCGACGATCGCGGCGGTGGCCGGGTCGTGACGCCAGTCGCCGGCGGCCTCGATCGACTGCGGCATCCACGGCACCGGCAGCCATTCGCTGCCGAAGTCGCCCACCTCGACCTCCAGCCGCACCGAGCCTGTGACGCCGGCGGCGACGCCGGCCAGGCCGGGCATCAGGTCGGTCGGCACCAGGTGGAAGCCGTTGCGGTCGAAGGCGGACAGCGCCGCCAGCCGCAGGTAGTGCCCGCGTCCGTCCGAGGAGGTGTAGCTGATGATCTGCTGGGCGGAGGGCGAGCTGAGGTTGCGCACCAGATCCAGCGTGGGGTCGCCCAGCTGGATGGTGCTGTCGACGTTGCCCGGCTCGAACAGCGCGAGCCCGCGCTCCGGGACGGCGCCGGCCGCCAGCCCGCTGAAGGTCCAGGCCGCGAGGCCGACGATCGCACCGGTGAGCGCGATGCTGCCGGCCAGCCGGCGGCGGCCGCCGGTCAGCTGCGGGGCGGCGCGGTTGTAGACGGCCGTGGCCAGGACGAGCAGGTAGCCGGCGCAAGCGAGCCCCAGGTAGACCGGCGACGCCTCCTCGTTGAGGACGATGGCCGTCACCAGGTAGGGCAGCACCAGCAGCGGGAAGACCCACCCCGGGCGGTCCAGGCCGACGGCGATCGTCTCGGCCACCACGAACAGCAGCCACAGCACCGCCATGCTCAGCACCCGGAAGCCCTCGTGAACCGGCATCGGGGCGAATGCGGAGGCGACATAGCCGGCGGTCTCGGCCACGAGTTCCGGCCAGTCCCCCCACAGCCACCAGACGACCGCGACCCCCGGCGCCAGCTGCGCTATCCGCGCCACCGCGTCCGGTGCGCCGAGCGCGCGGAAGCCCGCGCCGACGCCGACCGTGGCCGCCAGCATCAGCGCCAGCCGCACCCAGAACGCCCGGTCCGCCGTGGTCGGCAGCAGGGCGAGCCCCGCCAGCAGGATGGCGACCGCCAGCGCCGCGTTGAGCCGGGTGGCGCTCACCGCGACACCTCCCCGAGCAGCTGCCAGGCGCCGGCCACCGGGGTGCCCGCGGGCACCCGCAGCACCCGCCAGCCGCTGGTCTGCAGCAGCAGCGCGGCGTCCGGGTCGATCTTGGCCGGGTCGAGGATGAGCGCCCAGCAGGCCTGGTGATCGCGCAGCGCGGCCGCCAGTGTGACGCCGTCCGCGGCGTCCAGCCGGCCGAGCAGGGCGATCAGCAGCTGGCCGCGCGCCCCGGTCGGGGCGGTGGCGACCGCGGGCTCCAGACTGTCGGCGGTGGTGAGGTCGGCGTCCGCCAGCCGGCGGATCACCGTCCGTGCGCCGACCCGCTGGGCTTGGGCCGGATCGACCCCGCGCGCATCGGTGACCACCACCGCGAAGCCGTGCTCGATGAGATGGACCGCGATCGAGGCCGCGGCGGAGACCAGCCATTCGAAGCGCGGATCCGGCTCCGTCCGGCCGAAGGCGCGCGACCGGTTGTCCAGCAGCACCACGGCGCTGGGATCCCAGGCCTGCTCCTCGCGACGGACCATCAGCTCGCCGGTGCGGGCGGTGGAGCGCCAGTGGATGCGGCGGACGTCGTCGCCGGGCAGGTACTCGCGCACCAGCACGTCGTCGGAGCCGACCAGGCTGGTCTTCAGCACGGTGGACTCGGTGGCCGAGCCCAGCCCGGAGGCCGCCCGCTGCGGATCGAGCGGATGCACCCGCGGCAGCGCCAGCACCTCGGCGACGGCCGGCACCACCCGCTGCGCCCGGGCCAGCCCGAGGGCGTCGGTGACGCTGTGCCGCAGCGGGCCCAGCCGGTGCCGGCCGCGCCGGACGACGGTGAGCCGATGCTCGATCCGGTGCCGTCCCACCCCGGGTGGCAGACTGGCCTGAGTCGGCCCGCGCACCGCCTCGGGATGGGTGTCGGAGTAGTGGACGGCGCCGCTGAGCGGCAGCCCCGCCGGGTCGACCTCGATGCGGCTGGTGATCTGCTCGCCCGCGGTCACCTCGCCGGGGGTGACCACGCGTTCGACCTGCGGCCGCCGCGAGCCCACGGCCAGCAGCAGCCAGCTGGCCAGGGGCAGGGCGACCAGGAAGAGCCCCGGCCAGATCAGATCCCGCTGCCCGGTCATCCCGGCGATCACCGACCACACCAGGCCGCCGCCGGCCGTCACCCAGCCCTGCAGGGTCAATCCCGGCGGCTGCCAGGAATGATCTCGCGCGACCGGGCTGGTCATCAGCGGCGCTTGGGCAGCGGAACCGTGCCGACGACCTGGGACACCACCTCGGCGACGCCCCGCCCGCCCATCCGCGCCTCATGGCTGAGCATCACCCGGTGGGCCAGGGTGGGCAGCGCCAGCGCCTGGACGTCGTCGGGGGTGACGTAGTTGCGTCCGTCCACCGCGGCCCGCGCCTTGGCCGCCCGCATCAGCTGCAGGCTTGCCCGGGGCGAGGCGCCCAGCCGGATGTCGGGCGAGTTCCGCGTCCCGGCGACGATCCCGACCAGATAGTCCTTCACCGCGCGATGGACGAACACCCGCCGCACCCCGGCGATGCACCGGTTCACGGTCTCGGCGTCGGTGACCGCGGTGAGCCGCTCCAGCGGCTCGGAGTCGCCGTGATGGTCGAGCATGGCGATCTCGGCGTCCGTGCTGGGGTAGCCCATGTCGAGGCGCAGCCCGAACCGGTCCCGCTGGGCCTCGGGCAGCGGGTAGGTGCCCTCCATCTCGACCGGGTTCTGGGTGGCCACCACCACGAACGGACGGGGCAGCTGGTGGCTCGTGCCGTCCACCGTGACCCGGCGTTCCTCCATCGCCTCCAGCAGCGCGGACTGGGTCTTGGGCGAGGCGCGGTTAATCTCGTCGGCGATCACCACGTGCGCGAAGACCGCGCCGGGCTTGAACTCGAAGCCCGTGGTGTGCTGGTTGAAGACCGAGACGCCGGTGATGTCGCTGGGCAGCAGGTCGGGGGTGAACTGGATCCGGCTGGCCCGGGCGTCGATGGACCGCGCGAGCGCCCGGGCGAGCATCGTCTTGCCCACCCCGGGGACGTCCTCGATCAGCAGATGCGCCTCGGCCAGCAGGGCCGTGATGGCCAGCCGGATCGCCGCGTCCTTGCCGTCGATCACCCGGCCCACGGACTGCTGGATCTGCGCGGCGGTGGCAGCGATCGCGTGCACCTCGTCCGTGGACGCGACGTGGGCCTCCATCGCACAACTCCCTACTTCGGCGGCTCGGTTTCGTTCCCACCCTATTCCCTGTGGCAACGCGCCCTCCGCCCCGGCGCGGCCCGACCTCCCGCTCGCTCCACTCCGCTCCCCGCTCAGTTCGCAAGGTGTGGCGGAAGGCCCGATGTCGGCGATTCCGCCGCACCTTGGCGGCCAGCTGGGGCCGATTGGAGGTTCGACACGTCCTCCCCTTGCCTCGGGTGGAGCGATGTGGGGTATGGTGGGGCAAAGTGGAGCGACATGGAGGAGGGCGCCGGCATGTATCTGGGCACCTTCCTGCAGAAGCTCGACGACAAGGGGAGGCTCTTCCTGCCCGCCAAGTTCCGCGAACAGCTGCGCACCGGTCTGGTGATCACGCGACAGCCGGAGCGGTGCCTGGCGATCTGGCCGATCGACGCCTTCATCGCCGACGTCGGGCAGACCGCATCCGGTCCCTCCGCTTCCCAGAAGGTCCGGGAGTTCCAGCGCATGGTCGCTTCCGGGGCTTCGGACGACGCTCCGGACGCACAGGGCCGGGTGACGGTGCCGCCGGCACTGCGCGCCTACGCCGGGCTGGTGAAGGAGATCGTCGTGATCGGGGCGTACAACCGCCTGGAGATCTGGGATCAGGAGAAGTGGGCGGAGTACTCCGCCGCCCAGGAGGACGTGTTCGCGGACTTGAACGAGACGGATTAGTGCGAGGCGGCGCGTGCGGCGCGGCTTCAACCCGAGGGGGCATCACCTGGCGCACCTTCCCCGGCGCCAGGCGGGGCCCTCGGGTTGAAACCACGGCGCACGAGTCACGAGTGAGGGTGAAGATGGGCGTTGAGGCGGTGAACCCCACGCACGTGCCGGTGATGCGCGCCCGGATCGTGGAGTTGCTCGCGCCCGCTCTGCAGCACCCCGGCGCGGTCTACGTGGACGGCACCCTCGGCCTGGCCGGCCACGCCTCGGCCGTCCTCGACCGCTGCCCGCAGGCCCGGCTGATCGGCGTCGACCGGGATTCCGCCGCCCTCGACCTGGCCGCCGCCCGGCTGGCCGGATTCGGCGATCGCGTGCATCTCTACCACGCTGCCTATCACGAGCTGCCGCAGGTGCTGGACGAGGACGGCGCCGAGGCCGTCGACGCCGTCTGCCTGGATCTCGGCCTCTCCTCGCTGCAGATCGACACCGCCGAGCGGGGCTTCGCCTACGCCGCGGACGCCCCGCTGGACATGCGGATGGACACCGAGCAGGAGCTCACCGCCGCCGACCTGGTCAACACCGCCTCGGCCGGCCAGCTCGCCCGCTGGCTGCGGGAGTACGGCGACGAGCAGTTCGCCGACCGGATCGCGCGGCGCATCGTCGCTGCTCGCTCCGAGGGACCGATCCGCACCTCGCCCGAACTGGTCGCGATCGTCACCGAGGCCATCCCGGCCGCCGCCCGGCACGCCCGCTCGGGCCATCCGGCCAAGCGGACCTTCCAGGCGCTGCGGATCGCCGTCAACGCCGAACTCGACTCGCTGGCCGGGGTGCTGCCCGCCGCACTGGACGCGCTGGCGCCGGGCGGCCGGATCGCGGTGCTCGCCTACCACTCCGGTGAGGACCGGCTGGTCAAGCGACAGTTCGCCGACGCCTGCGCGGACCGGGTGCCGCCCGGCCTGCCGGCCGTCCCGGCCGCGCTGAAGGCGCGGTTCACCGCGCTCACCCGGGGCGCCGAGCGTCCGGGACCGGACGAGATCGCCGACAACCCGCGGGCCGCCTCGGCCCGGCTGCGGGCCGTGGCACGGATTCAGGAGGTGGCCGCATGACGGCTCTGCTCGCCCCGAAGCCGCAGGGCCGCGCGCCCAGCTCGCCGCCGCTGCGCCCGGTGCCGCCGCCGCGACGGCAGATGCGCACGGTCGGCTTCGTCGTCGTCGTGGCGGCGGTGCTCGGCCTGGGCATGGTCGGCGTCCTGCTGCTCACCACCGCGCTGCAGGAGCAGGCCTTCCAGGTGCAGGCCCGGCAGCGCGAGGCGACCGCGCTGGCCAACGAGCTCTCCGACCTGGAGAGCCAGGTCACCCAGGCGCGCTCCGTCCATCACCTGGGGGTGGCGGCCCGGCGGCTGGGCATGCGGCCCAATCCGTACGCCGCCCAGCTGCGCATGCCGGACGGCAAGGTGACCGGCGAGGAGCGCCGCGTGGTGGGCGGCGAGGTGCCCAGCGTCCGCTACATCACCGAGGAGCAGGCCGCCAAGGAGCTGCAGGCCCGGCACGAGGCGGAGGCCAAGCGCAAGGCCGAGGCGGCGGAGAAGAAGCGGCTGGCGGAGGAGAAGAAGGCCGCCGAGCAGGCCGCGGAACTCCTGGCCAAGGCCGAGAAGAAGGCCAAGCAGGAGGCCGCCAAGAAGAAGGCGGCTGAGGAAGCTGCGCAGAAGCCCGCCAAGAAGAAGGGATCCGGCCAGTGACCCGGCCGCTGGACCGCTTCTTCTATGGCAAGCCCGCCAAGAAGCCGAAGCCCGCGGCGAAGTCGGCGACGAAGGCGGCCAAGCCCGCCCAGCCGAAGCGTCCCGGCCCCAAGCGCTGGAGCCGGCTGCCGCTGGCCTCGTCCATGAACCGGCTGCGGGTGATGCTGATCGCGATCGCGGTGGTGTTCTCGGTGGCGGCCGGCCGCGCCGTCCAGGTGCAGGCGGTGGACGCCGACGCGGTGGCCATCGAGGCCGCCAAGGAGATCACCGTCACCCGCAAGCTGCCCGCCTTCCGCGGCGAGATCACCGACCGCAACGGCGAGGTGCTCGCCTACACCGAGGCGACCGTCACCGTGATCGCCGACCCCGACATGATCCGCACCAACGGCAAGTTCGGCGAGCCGATGACCGATCGCGACAAAGAGATCGCGGCCACCGCCGCGCAGCGGATCGCCGAGCTGATGGTCGCCCATCTCGGCGGGACGGTCGAGGACTACCTGCCGCGGCTCACCATGCCCGACAAGCGCTATTCGATCGTGGCCCGCAACGTCTCGGCCGCCTCGTACAGCCGGCTGGCCGCCGAACTGAGCGAGAACGACCTGATCGGGCTGCACCGGGAGAGCGCGCCGACCCGCAGGTATCCGAACGGCCAGGCAGCCGCCGGCGTGATCGGCTATGTCAACAAGGAGGGGGTCGCCTCCGGCGGCCTTGAGCTGGTGCTCGACAAGGTGCTCTCCGGCAAGGACGGCCTGGAGAGCTATGAGGCCTCCCCGAATGGCAAGATCCCGCTGGGGGAGAGCGAGCTGGTCCCGGCCCAGAACGGCCGCAACGTCAAGCTGACCCTCGACCTCGGCCTGCAGTGGCAGGCGGAGCAGATCCTGGCCGACCGGGTGCGGGTCGCCGAGGCCGATTCCGGGATCATGATCCAGATGAACGTCAAGACCGGCGAGATCCTGGCGTTCGCGCAGTTCCCCTCCTTCGACCCGGCCGACTACGGCTCCTACGACGTGGACGACCTGGGCAACCGGGCCGTCTCGGACGTGTACGAGCCCGGCAGCGTCCAGAAGGTGCTCACCTTCGCCGCCCTGCTCGACTCGGGCGCCATCCGTCCCACCGACGTGGTGGAGGTGCCGGGGAAGATCAAGTCCGGCAGCAACTGGGTGGCCGACGCCTGGAACCACGGCGACGAGACGTACTACGCCCGCGGCGTGCTGGCGAAGTCCTCCAACGTGGGGACGATCATCCTGGCCCGCAAGATGAAGAAGGCCGACCTGCAGGCCTACCTGAAGTCCTTCGGGCTGGGCCAGAAGACCGGCATCGGCCTGCCGGGCGAATCGGCTGGCATCCTGCCCGGGCCGGACATGCCCGACTACTCCCGTGACGGCCTCGCCTTCGGCGGCAGCGCGGTGGCGGTCACCGCCATCCAGGAGGCCGCCGCGGTGGCCAGCGTCGTCAACGGCGGGATCTACAACCCGCCCCGGCTGATCGCCTCGACGGTGAACGCCGACGGGGTCGAGGAGGAGTACTCGGCGGGCGAGCCGCGGCGGGTGATCTCGGAGGAGGCCTCCAAGGAGGTCGTGTCGATGATGGAGGCGATGGTGGTCAACAACACCGCCGGAACCTTCGTCGTGCCCGGCTACCGCACCGGCGCCAAGACTGGCACCTCGCAGAAGATCAACCCCAAGACCGGACGCCGCGGCGGCGGCATCATCGGCTCGACCATCGGCGTCGGCCCGGTGGAGGATCCGCAGATCCTCACCTACGTGGTCATCGACAACCCCAAGCGCGGCTCCTTCGGCGGCAGCGTCGCCGGCCCGGCCTACCAGGACGGCCTGCAGATCGCGCTCTCCCGTTATGGCGTGGCGCCGTCGACGTCCAAGCCGCCGAAGCTTCCGGTGGCCCCCGACTAGGGTGTCCGCCATGTCCGACGTCCTGCGCCAGCCCCGTCCGGTCCGGACGGGGCCGCTGGCATTGGGCGACCTGCTGCCTCAGCTCGACGCGGAGACGAGCGCCGTCAGCGTCAGCGGCGTCGCCCTCGACTCCCGCCGGGTGCTGCCCGGCGACCTCTACGTCGCGCTGCCCGGCCGAGACACCCACGGCGCCCGGTTCGCCGGCGCCGCCGTGGAAGCCGGGGCCGCCGCCGTCCTGACCGATCCGGCCGGAGCGGAGCTGGCCGGCGACCTGGCCGTGCCGGTGATCGTCGTGACCGAGCCGCGGGGGGAGCTGGCCCGCCTCGCGGCCACTGTCTACGGGCGGCCGAGCGAGTCACTGCTCATGCTCGGGCTGACCGGCACCGCCGGCAAGACCAGCACCGCCCTGCTGATCGAGGCGGGGCTGGCCGCCGCCGGGCTGGCGGCCGGGACGATCGGGACGATCGGCTTCCGGCTGCGCGGCGAGCCGCTGCCCGCCGTCCGCTCGACGGTGACGACCCCGGAGTCGCCCGACCTGCAGGCGCTGCTGGCGGTGATGCTGGAGGGCGGCGCACAGGCAGTGGCGATGGAGGTCTCCTCCCATGCCCTGGCTCTGAACCGGGTGGACGAGATCGTCTTCGACGTGGCCGGGTTCACCAACCTGGGCCACGACCACCTCGACTTCCACCGCGACCAGGAGAGCTACTTCCGCGCCAAGGCCGGGCTCTTCCTCGGCGGGCGCAGCCGTCGCGCCGTGGTCAACGTGGACGACCCCTGGGGAGCGCGGCTGGCCGCCGAATTGCGGGCCGAGGGCCTCGCCCGCCTGGCGACCACCGGCGCGGACGCCGACTACCGCATTCTCGCCCGCGATCTCCGCCAGGACGGCGGCAGCCGGGTGCGGCTGGCCACTCCGTCCGGGGAGATCGGGTTCACCTTGGGGCTGATGGGGGAGTTCAACGTCCGCAACGCCCTGACCGCGGCCGCCATGCTCGACCAGGCCGGAGTCGGCCTGGAAGCCGCCCTGGCCGGGTTCGCGACAGCCTCCCTCCCCGGCCGGATGCAGCGGGTGCCGCTGCCCGGCGCGGCCCCCAACGTCGTGGTCGACTTCGCCCACACCCCGGAGGAGGTCGCCGCCGCACTGGCGGCCGTCCCGGCGGGTCGCACCGTCGTGGTGCTGGGCTGCGGGGGCGACCGGGACGCCGCCAAGCGGGAGCCGATGGGCGAGGCCGCGGCCGCCGGGGCCGACCTGGTGGTGGTGACGGACGACAACCCGCGCAGCGAGGATCCCGCCGTCCTCCGGCAGGCGGTGCTCACCGGTGCCCGGCGGGCCGCCGCGACCACCGGCGCCGTCGTCATCGACGGCGGCGACCGCCGGACGGCCATCCGCACCGCCCTCGCCGCGGCCGCGCCGGGGGACTGGGTCGCCATCCTCGGCAAGGGCCACGAGCAGGGCCAGGAGATCGCCGGCGTCATCACCCCGTTCGACGACGTGACCGTGGCAGCGGAGGCGTGGCAGGAGATCATCCATGGATAACCTCACCGCGGCCCAGGTGGCGGAACTGGCCGGCGCCCGGCTGGCCGGCGACCCGACGACCATGATCGGTCCGAAGGTGGTCACCGACTCCCGGCAGGCCGAGCCCGGGTCGCTCTTCGTCGCCCTGCCGGGGGAACGCGTGGACGGCCACGACTTCGCCACTACGGCTGTAGAGCGGGGCGCCGCCGCCGTGCTGGTGACCCGGCCGCTGGAGCTGGCCGTCCCGCAACTGCTGGTCCCCGACGCCCTGGCCGGCCTCACCGCGCTGGCCGGCGGCCTGGTCGCGCGGGCGAAGGCGGGCGGCCTGCGGGTGGTCGGGATCACCGGCTCCTCCGGCAAGACGAGCACCAAGGACCTGGTGGCTGCGGTGCTGGGCGCCGCGGGCCCGACGGTCGCGCCGGTCGGCTCCTTCAACAACGAGGTCGGGGTGCCGCTGACCGCCGCCGGCGTGGACGCCGCCACCCGCTACCTGGTCTCCGAGATGGGGGCCCGGGCGGTGGGCGACGTCGCGGCGCTGTGCCGGATCACCCCGCCGGACGTCGGCGTGGTGATCAACGTCGGCCACGCCCACCTCGGCGAGTTCGGCTCGGTCGCGGCGATCGCCCGGGCCAAGGGCGAACTCGTCGAAGCGCTGGACGTGAACGGGTGGGCCGTGCTGAACGCGGAGGACCCGAACGTCGCGGCGATGGCGGCCAGAACGGGCGCCCGGATCGCGAGCTTCGGGGTGGCTGGACGTCCAGAGCACGGCGATCTTCGGGTCTGGGCCGAGGGGATTCAGGCCGATTCGCGTCAGCGCCACCGGTTCCGGCTCCGCACGGACGGTGGAGTCGAGGCGCCGGTCGCGCTGCGGGTGGCCGGCGCCCACCAGGTCGGCAACGCCCTGGCGGCGGCTGCCGCAGGGATCGCGCTGGGCCTGGAACCCGCCGCAGTCGCCGCCGCGCTCAGCGCGGCCGAGCCGGCCTCCCGCTGGCGGATGGAGCTTGCCGAACGCGCCGACGGGCTGCTGGTGGTGAACGACGCCTACAACGCCAACCCCGACTCAATGGCCGCCGCGCTGCGCTCGCTGGCCGGGCTGCGCCGGCCCGGCGGCCGGCTGATCGCCGTCCTGGGCGACATGCTGGAGCTCGGCCCGCAGGCGGCGGACGAGCATCGCAAGGTCGGCGACCTGGCCGGCAGCCTGGGCGTCGACCTGGTGCTGGCCGTGGGCGATTTCGCCCCGGAGCTGGCCGCAGCCGCCCGAGCCCAGGGCAGCGAAGCCGTGGTGGTCGCGGACCGCGCGGCCGCGGCGGAACAGCTGCGCGCCGTCGTTTCACCGGCCGACGTCGTTCTGGTCAAGGCTTCCCGGGGGCTAGCGTTGGAGTCCGTGGCCGAGCACCTGCTAGCCGAGGGAGATCACCGATGGGCATGATTGGCGTCCTGCTCGCCGCGGCGGTCGCGCTGCTGGTGGCACTGCTCGGCACCAGGTACATGATCCGGTTCCTGGTGCGCCGGCAGTACGGCCAGTTCATCCGCGACGACGGGCCGACCACCCACCACACCAAGCGCGGCACGCCCACCATGGGCGGTGTCGTCATCATCGCCGCGACGATTCTCGGTTACACGCTCGCCCACCTGATCACCTGGCAGCCGCCCACCGCCAGCGGGATGCTGGTCCTGGGCCTGGTCGCCTCGCTGGGCTTGGTCGGCTTCCTGGACGACTGGATCAAGATCTCCCGCGCCCGCTCGCTCGGCCTGCACTCCACCGCCAAGCTGGCCCTGCAGACCGCCTTCGCGATCGGCTTCGGCATCTTGGCCTTCATGTTCCCCAACGAGCGCGGCGTCACCCCGGCCAGCCCGGCGATCTCCTTCCTGCGCGACCTCCACTGGCTGCACCTGCCGATCTGGCTGGCAGTGATCTGGATCGTCTTCCTGATCTCGTCGTGGTCGAATGCCGCCAACCTGGCCGACGGCCTGGACGGGCTCGCCGCCGGCGCGGCGACCATGGTGTTCGCCGCCTACACGATCATCAACGTCTGGCAGTCGAACCAGTCCTGCGCCTACCTGAACGCCGGGCCGCGCTGCTACGAGGTGCGTGACCCGCTCGACCTGGCCGCGGTGTCCATCGCGCTGGCCGCCGCCTGCTTCGGCTTCCTGTGGTGGAACGCCAGCCCGGCCAAGATCTTCATGGGCGACACCGGCTCGCTGGCGATCGGCGGCGGCCTGGCCGCGCTGTCGATCTTCACCCGCACCGA
>CAZLWS010000076.1:0-4021 GCA_964563205.1 uncultured Propionibacteriaceae bacterium
CGATGCTCTTGCGGATGTCGTCGACCAGGCGGACGGTGAAGCGCTCGTTGTGGATCGTGCACAGCGTCGAGGCCAGCATCTCCTTGGCCTTGAACAGGTGGTGGAGGTAGGCGCGGGTGTAGTGGGCGCAGGTGTAGCAGTCGCAGTCCTCGTCGATCGGGGTGAAGTTGCGGCGATTGGCGGCGGTCACCACGTTGAAGCGTCCTCTAGGGGTGTAGAGCGCGCCGTTGCGCGCGACCCGGGAGGGCATCACGCAGTCGAAGGTGTCGGCGCCGGCCGCGATGGCGGCGAAGAAGTCGTCCGGCTCGGAGATGCCCAGCAGGTGCCGGGGCTTGTCGAAGGGCAGTTCCTCGGTGACCCAGCCGACGATCGTGCCGAGGTTCTCCTTCTCCAGGGCGCCGCCGATGCCGAAGCCGTCGAACTGCCGGCCGGCGACCTCGAGGGCGGCGAGATCGCGGGCGGCCTGACGGCGCAGGTCTTCATACTGGGCGCCCTGCACCACTCCGAAGAGCGCCTGATACGGCTTGTGGGAGCGGGATTCGGTGAGGCGCGAGTGCTCGGCCAGGCAGCGCACCGCCCAGGCGTGAGTGCGGTCGACCGACTGCTCCTGGTAGCCGCGGGTGTTCATCAGCGTGGTCAGCTCGTCGAAGGCGAACATGACGTCGGCGCCCAGTTCGTGCTGGATGCGCATCGAGACCTCGGGGGTGAACCGGTGCTTGTCGCCGTTGAGGTGGGAGTGGAAGGTGACCCCGTCGTCGTCCACATGGGCCAGGCGCTGCTTGCCCTCGGCGATCACGTCGTCGTTCGCCAGGCCGACGGTGTCCATGGCCAGCACCTTCTTGAACCCGACCCCCAGGCTCATCACCTGGAAGCCGCCGGAGTCGGTGAAGGTGGGGCCGGGCCAGTTCATGAAGGCGCCCAGCCCGCCGGCGGCGTCCACGATGTCGGAGCCGGGCTGCAGGTAGAGGTGGTACGCGTTGGCCAGCACCGCCTGCGCGCCGACCGCGGCGACGGCTTCCGGCAGCACCGCCTTGACGGTGGCCTTGGTGCCCACCGCGATGAACGCCGGCGTCTGGATCTCGCCGTGCGGGGTGTGGATGACGCCGGTGCGGCCGCGGCCGTCGGGCAGGACGGCGTCCGGGGTGAAGCCGAAAGGTGGCTGGGAGAGATCCCCGCCTTCGCGGGGATGACGGAGAGAAGGCGGGGATGACGAAGAGATGTCCACAGGCTCAGCTGGCGTCACGGGCGCTGAGGGCCTGGAGCTGGGCGAGCGCGACGACTCCCGCGGTGGAGGTGCGCAGCACGGTGTCGGCGATCAGGACGACCTTGCCGCCGGCAGCTTCGAAGGCAACGACCTCGTCGTCGGTGAGCCCGCCTTCGGGGCCGACGATGAACATGATCTCGCCGGAACCGGGGACGTCGAGTCCGGCGATCGGGTCGGCGGCGGTCTCGTGCAGCACCGCAGTGAGCGCGGTCTGGGCGATTCGCAGCGCCAGTTCGGCGGTGGTCAGCGGGGCGCTCACGATCGGGACGCGGAACCGCCGCGACTGCTTGGCGGCCTCGCGGGCGACGGCGCGCCACTTGGTGAGCCCGCGCTCGACCCGGTCCGGGCCCCACTTCACGACCGACCGCTCGGCCTGCCAGGGGACGATCTCGTCCACTCCCAGCTCGGTGAGCATCTCGACGGCCAGCTGAGCGCGGTCGCCCTTGGGCAGCGCCTGCACCGCCACGTAGCGGACCGGGCCGGCGGGGGTGTGCACCACCTCGGCGATCTCCATGGTGAGGTGCTGCTTGGCCAGATCGGTCACCGGGCCGCGGACGGCCGTCCCCGCCCCGTCGCTGATCCAGATCACCTCGCCCTTGCGGATCCGGCGGACCTGGGCGGCGTGGCGTCCCTCGTCCCCGGCCAGGGTCACCTGGCCGCCCACCTGAGGCGCGTCGAGGTAGGCGAGGAACAGCGGTTCGGTCATGAGAAGGCCTCCTTCAACCAGCCTAGAACCCCGCCCTTGTGCTTGGCCGCCGCAACCTCCGGACGGGCCTCGTCGCGCAGGTCGGCGAACCGCCGCAGCAGGTCGCGCTGCTCGTCGTCCAGCTTCATGGGCGTCTGGACGAGCAGGGTGACGCCGAGCTCGCCCCGGCCGCCGCCGCGCAGCTTGGGCACGCCGCGTCCGGGCACCGCGATCCGGGTGCCGGACTGGGTGCCGGCGGGGATGGACACCGCGACGGTCCCTTCCTCGGCGGGCAGGTCGTCGCGTTCGGCCTCGAGGGTGGCGATCTCGACCTCGGTGCCCAGCGCGGCGGCGGTCATCGGCACCTTCACCACGACCTCCAGGTCGTCGCCGTTGCGACGGAAGACGTCGTGCCCGGAGACGGTCAGCTCGACGTACAGGTCGCCGGCCGGGCCGCCGCCGGGGCCGACCTCGCCCTGGGAGTCGAGGTGGATCCGGTTGCCGGTGTTCACCCCGGCCGGGATCTTGACGTTGATCGTCCGGCTGGAGCGGACCCGGCCCTCGCCGGAGCACTCGCCGCAGGGGTCGGGGATGACGGTGCCGTAGCCGCGGCAGGCCGGGCAGGTCTGCGAAGTGCGGATGTCACCCAGGAAGGAGCGCTGGATCTGGGTGACCTCGCCCTGGCCGTGGCAGGTGGTGCAGGTGACCGGCGAGCTGCCCGGGTTGGCGCCCCCGCCGTTGCATTTGGGGCAGACCACGGCGGTGTCGACCCGCAGCGGCTTCGTCACGCCGAACGCCGCCTCGGCCAAGGTGAGGTTGAGCCGCACCAGGGCGTCCTGGCCGCGTCGGGTGCGGGAGCGCGGCCCGCGGCTGGTCGCCTGGGCGCCGAACATGGCGTCCACCAGGTTGGTGAAGTCGAAGGCGCCGCCGCTGAAGCCGCCGAACCCGCCCATGCCGGAGTTGCCCAGCGGATCGCCGCCACGGTCGTAGACCGAGCGCTTGTGCGGATCGTGCAGCACCTCGTAGGCCTCGCCGATCTGCTTGAACTTGTCGGCGGCGTCCGGGGTGTCGGCCACGTCCGGGTGGTACTTCATCGCCAGCCGGCGGTACGCCTTCTTGATCTGTTCGGCGCTGGCGTCCCGCGAGACGCCCAGCACTTCGTAGTAGTCAGTGCTCACTCATCATCCTTCAGCCAGGAAGCGCCCGACGTAGCGGGCGACCGCGCGAACCGCGGCCATCGTCGAGGGGTAGTCCATCCGCGTCGGGCCGACGATACCCAAGGTCGCCCAGGCATCCGGCGCGGTTCCGTAGCCGCTGGCGACGACCGAGGTCGACTGCAACGACTCGTAGGGGTTCTCGTGACCGATCCGGACGGTCACGTCGGTCTCGCCGGCGGCCTCGCCGAGCAGCCGCAGCAGCACGACCTGCTCCTCCAGCGCCTCCAGCACGGGCTTCACGGTGGTCTCGAACTGGTCGGCGAATCGGGTGAGGTTGGGCACTCCGCCGACCACCACGCGTCCGGTGTCGCGGCTGCCGATCACGTCGAGGACGGCGGCGATCGCCACGGCGCCGAGCGGGCGCAGATCGGGCGCCAGCTCGTCCAGCAGGGCGACGGCCCGGGCCGCCGCACGCTCGGACGACAAACCCACCAGGGCTGCGTTCAGCCGTCCGCGAAGCTCGGCGACGGCCTCCTCGCCGGCGCCGCCGGTGTCGACGGCGCGCTGCTCGACCCGTCCGGCCGAGGTGACCACGATGACCAGCCCGCGGTCGCCGCCCAGGGTGACCAACTCGACGTGGCGGATGGACGAGCCGAGGTCGACCGGATACTGCACGATCGCCACCTGCTGGGTGATCTGCGCGAGCAGCCGGACCGTGCGCCGCACCACGTCGTCCATGTCAAGGGCGCCGGCCATGAAGGTCTCGATGGCGCGGCGCTCGGCAGTCGACAGCGGCTTGACCGCGCCCAGCCGGTCGACGAACAGCCGATAGCCCTTGTCAGTGGGGATTCGCCCGGCCGAGGTGTGGGGCTGGGTGATGTAGCCCTCCTCCTCCAGCACGGCCATGTCGTTGCG
>CAZLWS010000076.1:4121-11651 GCA_964563205.1 uncultured Propionibacteriaceae bacterium
TCCGCCCGCTCGGGCGTGAACCCCTCCTTGGGCAGCGGACGCTCTCGCGCCTGCTCGAGCAACTCCCCAATTCGGTCAATCCGCCACTGCAGGTCGACTGGTGGCCCGGAGGGCAAGGCTTCGGGGCTCACCACGACGGCCACCGCACGGCCGTGCCGGGTGATGGTTACCCATTCGCCGGCTTCGACCTGGTCGATCACCGACGGCAGCGCCGCCCGGGCCTGGCTGACAGTCATGACACTCATGGCCATATTGTACATTGATGTACAAAACTGTCCAGAAGTGATGCGCGCGAACCCCTACAACCTCGTGGCGACGGTTAGGGTGGGGATCATGCAGACCAGCCTCAGTTCGTTCGAGCAGGTCGCGGACGGCGTCTTCGTCGCGGTCGCCGAACCGGCCTCGGTCAACATCGGCCTGGTGGTCGGACGGGACGCGGCGCTGGTGATCGACACCGGGTGCTCCCCCGCTCACGGCGCCGAGATTCGCGCGGCGGCCGAGAGCGCGGCCGGGGTTCCGGTGCGGGCGGTCATGGTCACCCACTGGCACTGGGACCACTTCTTCGGGCTGGCCGGGTTCGCAGGGATGCCCAGCTACGGGCACGAGACCCTGACCCACTGGCTGCGCTCGGACGGGCTCGCGGTCAGCGCCGCGGAAGTCGGCGTCCGCGTCGCGGAGCTGGTGGCGCCCACCCACCCGTTCTCGCTGGCCCGGGTGGTCGACCTGGGCGACCGCCGGGTCGAACTGGTGCATTTCGGACGCGCCCACAGCGACGGCGACGTGGTCGCCATCGTCCCGGACGCCAACGTCATCTTCGCCGGCGACCTGCTGGAGCAGTCCGGCCCGCCCGCCTTCGGCCCCGACTGCCACCCGAAGGACTGGCCGAGCGCGGTGGACGGCATCCTGGGCCTGGTGGACGAGTACACCGTCATCGTCCCCGGCCACGGCAACGTCATCGACCGGATGTTCGCCTTCGACCAGCGTGCCCGGATCTCCGGGCTGTACGGCCAGGCCGAGCATCTCGCCAAGCGGGGCATCCGGCTCGCCGAGGCGTACGCCGCCGGCGAATGGCCCTTCCCCGAAGAGGTCGTCCGCGAGGCGCTGCCGATCATCTACGAGGAACTGGAAGCCGACGGCATCCATCCCGGACGCAATCTTCCGCTGGCCTAGCCGATCATCACGCACTCCTGATCCGGAGCCTTGACGAGCCCCTCCGGACGCGGTGACCGCCCGTCCGGCGAGACGAGCTTGCCGCGCGTCCGGAGACTGCGGCTACAGTTGGGCCACGCCGTTTCGGCGAACCAGGGCCGAGGAGGCGAGATGGACGACCGCAGCTGTCTGATGCTGTGTTGTCGTCGCTCGTCGATGCCCACCTGCTGAGGCCGGAACGCCGCCGCTGACCCCACGGTCAGCCGGGCCGGATCGCCGGACCGAGTCAGCACCGCCTCCCACGACCGGGCCACCCCGGATCCCCACAGCAAGCCGTCTCCAGGGACGTCCGTCCCGCGGCGCCACAGCCCTCCCACTCGGGAACTCCCTCATCGGAAGGTCATCATGAAACCCAACCGCCTCCTCGCCGCCGTCGCCGCCGTCGCGGCCGGCGCCCTGCTGCTGACGGCCTGCGGCGCACCGGCGACGCCGTCCGAGACCGCGTCCGCACCCGGGGCCAGCTCGCCGCCCGGCTCCGGCGCCCCGGACGCCGTCATCGAGATCGGCTCGCTGTACGAACCCGCCAACCTGTCCAACGTGGACGCCGGCGGCCAGGGCGTCACCCAGGCCTTCAACGGCAATGTCTACGAAGGCCTGCTGAAATTGAACGACGACGGCAGCCTCACCAACCTGCTGGCCTCCGACTACACGGTCAGCGAAGACGGCCTGACCTACACCTTCACCCTGCAGCCGGGAGTCGCCTTCCACTCCGGCAAGGCGCTGACCTCGGCCGACGTGAAGGCCAGCTTCGAGCGCGTGGTGGCCGAGGAGTCGCTGGCGGCCCGGAAGTCGAGCTACGCGGTGGTCGACTCGGTCGAGACCCCGGACGACGCCACCGTCGTGTTCACGCTGAAGAACCGGTCGATCTCCTTCCCGTACAACATCTCCTACATCTGGATCGTCAACACCGAGGTGGCCGACCTCAAGGCTGAAGCCGACGGCACCGGCCCGTACACCTTCGCGGACTGGCGGCGGGGCTCGACTCTGAGCATCGTCCGCAACGACGAGTACTGGGGCGAGCAGCCGAAGAACGCCGGCGCGACCTTCCACTACTTCACCGACGCCGCCGCCCAGAACAACGCCCTGCTGACCGGAGAGATCGACCTGATCGCCGCCATCCAGAGCCCGGACGCGCTGGCGCAGTTCGAGAACAACCCCGACTTCCAGATCTCCGAGGGCACCTCCACCACCAAACAGCTGCTCGCCTTCAACGACTCGGTGGCGCCGTTCACCGACTCCCGGGTCCGCCGGGCGCTGTACTCGGCGATCGACCGGGAGAAGCTGCTGGACGCGGTGTGGGCCGGACGCGGCCGGGTGATCGGCTCGATGGTCCCCCCGACCGACCCGTGGTACGAGGATCTGGTCAGCCTCAACCCGTACGACCCGGAGCTCTCCAAGTCCCTGCTGGCTGAGGCCGGGCTCGCCGACGGGTTCAGCTTCACCCTGCTGACCCCGAACTACGACCCGCACCCGGCGGTCGCCGAGTTCGTGAAGTCCGAGCTGGCCAAGGTGGGCGTCACGGTCGAGATCAAGATCATCACCGGCGACGAGTGGTACACCGAGGTCTTCCAGAAGCGCGCCTTCGAGGCGACCCTGCAGGAGCATGTCAACGACCGGGACGTGGTCTGGTACGCCAATCCCGACTTCTACTGGCTCTATGACAACGCCGAGGTGACCGACCTGGTCGGCCAGGCCGAGCAGGCCGCCACCCCCGAGGAGCAGGCCGAACTGCTGAAGCAGGCCAACCGGATCATCGCCGGCGAGGCAGCGAGCCTGTGGCTGTTCCTGTACCCGCAGATCGTGGTGGCCGGCTCCGAGGTGTCGGGCTTCCCGGTGAACGGCCTCAACTCGCAGTTCTACGTCTCCGGCATCACGAAGAGCTGAGCTGCGGTTCGGTGACGAAGGAGCGGCCATGAGGACGAGGGGCGGGCGATGACCAGGTACCTGCTGCGGCGACTGGTCTTCCTGGCCGCCTCCTTCGTGCTGGCGATGCTGGCGATCTTCGTGCTGCTTCGACTGCTGCCGGGGGATCCGGCGAACGCGCTGCTCGGCGCGGACGCCACCCCGGAGCAGATCGAGGCGGCGCGGGCCCAGGTCGGCTCCGACCAGCCGCTCGGCGTCCAGCTGGTCAACTGGCTGGGGGACGTGGCCCGGCTCGACCTGGGCGAGTCCTTCGTCGGCGGCTACCCGATCCTGCCCGAGATCGCGCAGCGGCTGTCGATCACCATCCCGCTCACCCTGATCGCCTTCGCCATCTCGGTGCTGCTGGCCAGCCTGATCGGCTACCTGGCGGCGGTGCGGGCCGACACCCGGCTGGGCGCCGTGATCTCCGGGCTCTCCCAGTTCGGCATCGCGGTGCCGGTGTTCTGGGTCGGCATCCTGCTGGTGTGGGTCTTCGCGCTGCAATGGCGGCTGTTCCCGTCCGGCGGGTTCCCCCGCGCGGGCTGGGAGGATCCGGCGGCCGTGCTGCGCAACCTGACCCTGCCGGTGGCGACCATCGTCGTGGTGATGACCGCCTCGCTGGCGCGCTACGTCCGCTCGGCCACCCTCGACGTCCTGGAGTCGGACTATCTGCGCAACGCCCGGGCGCTCGGCTCCGGCCAGTGGGAGGCCTTCCTGCGGCACGGGCTGCGCAACGCCAGCGTCCCGGTGATCTCGATCCTGGGCATCGAGCTGGCCTCCACCCTGCTCGGCGCGGTGGTCGTCGAGAGCGTGTTCAGCCTGCCCGGGCTCGGCAGCATGCTCACCAAGGCGATCGCCCAGCACGACTACCCGGCGATCCAGGGGGTGTTGCTGGTGACGACCTTCCTGGTGCTGGTCATCGGCTTCGCGGCGGACGTGGTGCAGCGCCTGATCGACCCCCGGCTGCGCACCCACCTGAGCGGAGCCGGGGCATGAGCGCCGCGCGCCGCCGGACGCCGCCCACGCTGCTGGCCGGCATCGTCCTGATCGGCCTGGTGATCGCGGTCAGCCTGCTCTCCCTGGTGTGGCTGCCGTTCGAGCTGGACGACACCAGCGGCGGCCGGCTCGAGCCCCCCGGCCCGACCCACTGGCTCGGCACCGACACCTTCGGCCGGGACACCTTCAGCTACCTGATGGTCGGCACCCGGATCGCGCTGGGCGTCGGCCTGGGCGCGATGGCGCTGGCGGTCGTGCTGGGGGTGCTGCTCGGCCTGGGCGCCGCCTTCGCCACCGGCTGGTGGGACGACCTCAACTCCTCCCTGCTCGACGTGCTGATCGCCTTCCCCACGCTGCTGCTGGCGATGCTGATCGGGGCCACCCAGGGCGCCTCGTTCAGCACCGCGCTGATCTCGATCGGGGTGGCCGCCTCGGCGGTGGTCGCCCGGTTCACCCGGATTCTCGCCAAGCGCCTGCTCGGCGCCCAGTTCGTGGTCGCCGCGCGCACCTCGGGCACCGGGACGGCGGGCATCGTCGGCTGGCATCTGCTGCCGAACATGTGGCCCTCCCTGGTGGTCAACGCCGCGCTGGTGTTCGGCACGGCCGTGCTGACCGAGGCGAGCCTGTCGTACCTCGGGCTGGGCGTGCCGCCGCCGAACGCCTCGCTGGGACGGCTGCTGCAGGAATCCCAGGGCACCGTCCTGAACGCCCCCTGGGGAGCGATCGCACCCGGCCTGGTGATCGTCATGATCGTGCTCGGGGCGAACTTCCTCGCCGACGGCCTGCGCGAGGTCGCCGACCCCACCCGGAGGCAGCGATGAACCCCGTCCTGGCCGTGGAAGGCCTCACCATCACCACCACCTCGGGCGCCGTCCTGGTGGACGACATCTCGTTCACCCTGGCGCCCGGCGAGCAGCTGGGCCTGATCGGCGAATCCGGCTCGGGCAAGTCAGTCACCTCGCTGGCCCTGATCGGGCTGCTGCCCAGGGCGCTGAAGGCGACCGGGTCGATCCAGGCGGGCGGCGTCGAGGTGATCGGCGCCAGCGAGGCCGAGCTGACCCGGCTGCGCGGCTCCGGGGTGGCGATGGTGTCGCAGGATCCCTCCCGGGCGCTGGATCCGCTGGCCCGGATCGGCAGCCAGGTCGCCGAGCCGCTGCGGCGGCATCGCCGGCTGCGGAACCTAGAACTGCGCGCCGAGGTCGAGCGGGCGCTGGCTGAGGTGGCCCTGCCGGATCTCGACCGGATCGTCCACTCGTTCCCGCACGAGCTCTCCGGCGGGCAGCGGCAGCGAGTGGCCATGGCGATGGCCATCGCCTGCCGTCCGTCGGTACTGATCGCGGACGAGCCGACCACCGCGCTGGACGTCACCGTGCAGGCCGAGGTGACCGCCCTGCTGGCCGAGCTGAGCCGGGAGCACACCATGGCGATGCTGTTCATCTCCCACGACATCGCCTTGGTGTCGGGGGTGGTCGACTCGGCGATCGTCATGAAGGACGGGAAGATCGTCGAGCGCGGCCCGATCGCCCAGATCGTGACCGACCCCCGGCATCCCTACACCCGGTCGCTGGTGGGCTCGGCCGCCGCCCTGGAGAACGCCCTGACGACGGGAACCATCCGATGACCGCGACGAACCCGCTGCTGGAACTGCGCGAGGTCGGCTTCCGCTACCGGGGCGCGCCGGCCGACACCCTGTCGCAGATCTCGTTCCGGCTGAACCCCGGACGCAGCCTCGGCATCGTCGGAGAGTCGGGCTCGGGCAAGACCACCATCCTCAACCTGCTGCTCGGCCTGGCCGTCCCTGCCAGCGGCACGGTGCTGCTGGACGGGGCGCCGTTGACTCCGGACCGGACCCAGCGGCGGGCGCTGCGCCGGCGGGTGCAGCCGGTCTTCCAGGATCCCTACGCCTCGCTGGATCCGCGGCAGCGGGTCGACCGGATCATCGCCGAGCCGCTGCGCTCCCTGGGCATCGAGCGGTCGGCCTCCCGGCAGCGGGCGGCCGTCGAGCAGGTGCTCGGCGAGGTGGGCCTGGAGCCGGACGCCGCCCGGCGGTACCCGCACGAGTTCTCCGGCGGGCAGCGGCAGCGGATCGCGATCGCCCGGGCGCTGGTGTCGTCCCCCGCGGTGCTGGTGGCGGACGAGCCGGTCAGCGCGCTGGACATGGCGACCCGGATCGAGGTGATCGGCCTGCTCGACCGGCTGCAGCGCACGCGCGAGCTCACCATCGTGATGGTCTCCCACGACCTGAGCGTGGTCGCGGCGCTCTGCCCGGAGCTCCTGGTGCTGGACGCCGGCCGGATCATCGAGACCGGGCCGACCCTGCAGACCCTGGCGAACCCGGCCGCGCCGGGCACCCGTCAACTGATCGACGCGATCCCGCGCCTGGCCGGCTGAGCCCTACCCGCCCGCCTTGCGGCGGAACTCGCGGGCGCCGCCCTGCGGGCCGCGCGCGTGCGGACCCTTCTCCTTGTGGTGGCCCTCGTCGCCAACGGCCGACTCGTGCCCAGCCTGCTTCTTCGCCAGCGCCTCGCGCATCTTGGCCTTGATGTCGTCGTTGTCGGTCATGGCCTCACTGTGCCACGTCCGTCCGCCCGCGTCGAGCGTCAGTGGGTGGCGTCGAGCGCGTCCCGGACGGTCGTCCAGATCTGGGGGTCGATCACCGCGATGAGCCGCCGCCCGATCACCCCGGCGTGGTAGTCGACGCCGTCCTCGTTGGCCACCCGGCCGCCGAACTCGGCGACCATCAGCCCGCCGGGCAGGTGGTCCCAGGGAAACATCGACCGGTAGGTGAGGAAGTCGAGCTCGCCGGCGATCAGGTTCGGGTAGTCGATGCCGCAGGAGCCCCAGGAGCGGCGCACCGCCACCCGGGCGGCGTCCTCGCCGAGCAGCGGCACGTAGCTGGCGCCCAGCGGCATCGGACGGTCGCAGGGCGCGCGCCGCACCGGCTCGCCGTTGCAGGTGACTCCGGCGCCGCGTTCGGCGACGTACATCCGGTTGTGCAGCGGCTGCCAGATCCAGCCGCGGACGGTCTCGCCGCGCCGCACCTCGGCCAGCATCACCGCGAAGTCGGCCGAGCCGCGGGAGAAGTTGCGGGTGCCGTCCACCGGGTCGATCACCCAGGCGCGCTCAGCGCTGGGCAGGGCGTCGAGCCGGGCGGGGTCGGTGAAGACCCCCTCCTCCCCCACCACCAGCGCGCCGGGGTCGGCGGACTGCAGGATCTTGACCAGCTCGAGCTCGGCCTCGCGATCGGCGACGGTGACCAGGTCGCCGGGCTTCTTCTCCTCGATCTCGCCCTCGTCCAGCGCGCCGAACCGGGGCAGGATGACCCGCTCGGCCACCTCCTGCAGTTGCTGCGCCACCCACTCGGTCTGCACGTTCATTGCTCCAGCTCGTCTGCGGTCACGAAGTCGATCAGCCGCTCCACCT
>CAZLWS010000076.1:11661-12930 GCA_964563205.1 uncultured Propionibacteriaceae bacterium
CGGGTCGAGGTCGCGCCAGCTGCGCACCCGTCCCAGCAGCCACTGCCAGGTGGCGGCGATGTCGGTCTGGTTCCTGGCCGGACGCCCAAGGGCGCGGCTCAGTCCGGTCTTGTAGTCCTGGCCGCGCGGGACGTCGGGCCAGGCTTCCAGCCCTGCCCGTTCCGGCCGGATGGCCGACCAGATGTCGATGAACGGGTGCCCGGTCACCAGGACGTGGTCGTTGCGGATCTGGTCGACGATCCGGGTCTCCTTGCTGCCGGTGACCAGGTGGTCCACCAGCACGCCCAGACGCCGTCCCGGCTCCGGACGGAACTCGGCCACGATGCCGGGCAGGTCGTCGATGCCGCCGAGATACTCGACCACCACGCCCTCGACCCGCAGGTCGTCGCCCCAGATCCGCTCGACGAGCTCGGCGTCGTGGCGTCCCTCGACGTAGATGCGGGAGGCGCGGGCGACCTTCGCGGGGGCCTTCGCCGCGATTCGGGAGCCGGAGGCGTTGTGGGTCGGGGCCGCCGGACGGGTTCGCTTCGGCGGGGTGAGCGCGACCGGCTCGCCGTCCACCCAGAAGCCGGGGCCGAAGGGGAAGCTGCGGCGGGCGCCCTTGCGGTCCTCCAGGACGACCAGCCCGTTCTCCCAGCGAACCACCGCGCCGACGAAGCCGGAAGCAGGATCCTCGACCACCAGGCCGACCTCGACCGGGGTCTCGACCGACACCCGACGCCGCGCCTGCTGCCAGCCAGGCGTGAGGACGTCGTCGGGGTACCGGGTCACGGCAGTCACCCTAAGTCCGCCGCAGGCGACCCTCGTCCGTCGCGTGAACAGTGAGACCGGCTGCTCGGATTAGGATCGGTTCATGCGCGCAGTGGTGGCCCGGGAGCCGGGTGGAGCGGATGTGCTGGAGTATGTCGAGCTGCCGGATCCGGAGCCGGGGCCGGGCCAGGTGCTGGTGCGGGTGGCGGCCGCCGGGGTCAACTTCATCGACACCTATCGGCGGTCCGGGATCTACCCGATGCCGTTCCCGCACGTGGTCGGCTCCGAAGGGGCCGGCGAGGTGGTTGCTTTGGGCGGCGACGTTAGCGGCTTCGCGGTCGGCGACCGGGTGAGCTGGGACAACGCCCCGGGCTCCTACGCCGAACTGGTCGTGGTTCCGGCGGCCAACGCGGTGCGGCTGCCGGAGGGGATCGACTTGGTCACCGCGGCGGCCCTGCCGCTGCAGGGCATGACCGCGCACTACCTGGTCCGCTCCACCTTCGAGGTGAAGCCGGGGCA
>CAZLWS010000076.1:13030-14884 GCA_964563205.1 uncultured Propionibacteriaceae bacterium
GTGCCGCCCTTCGACCTGCAGCGGCTCAACTCCGGCGGCTCGCTCTTCGTCACCCGTCCGACCCTGGGCCACTACACCGCCACCCGCGAGGAGCTCGAGTGGCGCATGGCCGAACTGCTGGACGCCGTGGTGACGGGCGCCCTGAAGCTCCGGATCGGCGCTCAGTACCCGCTCGCCGAAGCCGCGGAAGCGCACCGCGCACTGGAGGGTCGCCACACGACCGGCAAGGTGCTGCTGATTCCGTAGCGCGGTGTCAGTCGAGCAGGTCTCGGATGATGCCATCCGCGAGCAGGCGGCCTTGCAGATTCAGTCGGAGGCGTCCGTCCTCGGCCCTTCCCAGGTCGGACGCGACCACTTCGGGCACCCGAGCCTGCTCGTCCTGGGTGAGCACGGCGAGCTCCAAGCCCTCGGCCAATCGCAACTCCAGCAGCACCCGCTCTATCCGGCGGTCCTCGGCGGAGAGTTCCTCGCGGGCCTCGGCCGGGCTTTCGCCGTCCAGCAGGCTGGCGCTGTAGCGGGTGGGGTGGCGCAGGTTCCACCAGCGCACCCCGCCGACGTGGGAGTGGGCGCCGGGGCCGATCCCCCACCAGTCGTGACCGCGCCAGTAGGCCAGGTTGTGCCGGCACTCGTGACCTGGACGGGCCCAGTTGCTCACCTCGTACCAGTCCAGCCCGGCGGCGGCGAGTTCGGCGTCGGCGATCAGGTAGTAGTCGGCGTGGACGTCGTCGTCGACCCCGGCCAGCTCGCCGCGCTTGATCCGCGCAGCCAGCCGGGTGCCGGGCTCGACGATCAGGGAGTAGGCCGAGAGATGGTCGGGCTGCAGTTCGAGCGCGGCGCGCAGGCTTCGGCGCCAGTCGTCGGCGGATTCGCCCGGGCTGCCGTAAATCAGGTCGAGGCTCACCGACCCGAACCCGGCCTCGCGCGCCCAGCCGACCGCCTGCGCGACCCGTCCCGGGGTGTGCCGCCGGTCGAGCACCTTCAGCACGTGCCCGACGCTGGACTGCATGCCCAGTGAGATCCGGTTGAACCCGCCCTCGGCCAGCGCGGTCAGGTAGCCGGAGTCCACCGACTCCGGGTTCGCCTCGGTGGTGATCTCTGCGTCCGCGGCCAGCGGGAACCGTTCGCGGACCGCGTCGAGCAGCCCCACGAGTTCGGCCGACGGCAGCAGAGTCGGCGTCCCGCCCCCGAAGAAGATCGTCCGGACCGGGCGCGGGCCGAGCACCCGCACCGCCAGGTCGAGCTCGGCGCGCACCGCGTCCAGGTAGGCCTGCTGGCTGGCGCCGGGCGCCGAGCCGAGTTCCGCGGCCGTGTAGGTGTTGAAGTCGCAGTAGCCGCAGCGGGTCGCGCAGAACGGGACGTGCAGGTACAGGCTGAGCGGGGCGTTCTCGGCCAGCGCGGCAGTCGGCAGCGATCCGTCCGAGGGAGCCGGATCCCCCGGCGGCGGCGCGGACGGCGACATCCCGCGTCCGTCCTACTTCTTGTCGGACTTGGTCTCGCCGGTGGAGAGCGCGGCGACGAAGGCCTCCTGCGGCACCTCGACGCGGCCGACCATCTTCATCCGCTTCTTGCCTTCCTTCTGCTTCTCCAGCAGCTTGCGCTTGCGGCTGATGTCGCCGCCGTAGCACTTGGCCAGGACGTCCTTGCGGATGGCGCGCACGGTCTCCCGCGAGATCACCCGGGCACCGATCGCGGCCTGGATCGGCACCTCGAACTGCTGCCTGGGGATCAGCTCCTTCAGCTTCTTCGCCATCGCGACGCCGTAGCTGTAGGCGGCGTCGGTGTGGACGATCGCGCTGAACGCGTCCACCGGCTCGCCGTGCAGCAGGATGTCGACCTTCACCAGCTTGGCGACCT
>CAZLWS010000077.1:0-14739 GCA_964563205.1 uncultured Propionibacteriaceae bacterium
GGGTGAGCAGCGCCTGGCCGAGCACGTTGTTGATCTTGTGCGACCCGGTGTGGTTCAGGTCCTCACGCTTGAGCAGCACCTCGGCGTTCCCGCACAGCTTGGAGAACCGCGGGGCGGCGGTGATCGGGCTGGGACGTCCGGTGTAGTTGGCGCGCAGGTCGGAGAGCTCGGCCCAGAACTCCGGGTCGGTCATCGCCTTCTCGAACTCGGCGTCCAGCTGGGCCAGCGCCGCCATCAGTGCCTCGGGGACATAGCTGCCGCCGAAGAGGTCGAAATGCCCGCGCTCGTCGGGCAGGGTTGATCGGGTCACCCCGCCATTAAACCAGCGTGAACCGAGCCCGCCGCACCGCGCCCGTGCCTAGGATGTGAAACTTTCGTCACTACAGCCCCTTGGCTGACGCATACATCAGCCAACACGGAATATATGACGAAAGTTGAACAATGAGAGCGTCTTACGCGGCGTGAAGTGACCGCATGGCGGCGACAGCCGCCCGCGGGTCGCCGTCGCGGACGAGTGCCTCGCCCACCAGGACGGCGTCCGCGCCGGCGTCGACCATGCGCTGGGCGTCGGCCAAGCGGAGGATTCCGGACTCAGCGACCTTCACCGCGGTGTCCGGAACCAGGGCGGCCAGCTGCTCGAAAGCGGCCAGATCCACGTCGAGGGTCTTCAGGTTGCGGTTGTTCACGCCAATGAGCTCAGCGCCGACGTCGATCGCCCGGCGCACCTCGTCGGCGGTGTGGGTCTCGACCAGGCAGGTGACGCCCAGCTGGTTGCCGAGTTCCAGGAAGCAGGCGAGTTCAGCGTCGGTGAGTGCAGCCACGATGAGCAGGGCGAGGTCGGCGCCCGCGGCGCGGCCCTCCCACAGCTGGTACTCGGTGACCACGAAGTCCTTGCGGAGCAGCGGGGTCGGCACCACATGCCGGACGGCCTCCAGGTCGGCTAGCGACCCGTTGAACCGCCGCCGCTCGGTGAGGACGGAGATCGCCGCGGCGCCGCCCGCCGCGTACTCGGCGGCCAGCGAGGCCGGGTCCGGGATGGCAGCGAGGTGGCCCTTGCTGGGGCTGGCCCGCTTCACCTCGGCGATGACGCTGAGGCCGTCGGCACGCAGCGCGGGCAGCACGGGCAACGCCGGGGGCAGGGCCGCGACCGCAGCCTCCAGGTCGGCCTGGGACCGGACGGCGATGCGTTCGGCTAGATCCTCGCGAACGCCCGCGATGATCTCGTCGAGCACTGTCATTGCGGGGTCCCCGCGGAGTTGTTCGGAGGAGCGCAGCGGAGGAGAAGAACGTCGTGGGGTGTTCAAGCTGCTTGACCGTGCCCCATCCGCCGCAGCACGTCGGTGGTGATGACCGCGGTCAGCAGCAGCGCCATGGAGATCCAGAACAGCACCCAGTTGGGGCCGAGCAGGAAGGCGATCGAGCCGAGGATGAAGCCGATGCCGGCGATGACGCTGCCGGTCCAGGCGGCGACGGTTCGTCCGTGGTGGTGGAAGTGCGCGGGCGCGCCGGCCTTGTGCTCGTTCTCTCTCACTGTCTGCTCCTGGTTCGTCGGCTGGCTGTCATCTTCCCAAGCCCGCGAGGCGGTTTCAACTACTCTCGCCGCCGAGCCGCACCAGGCGGGAGGCCTCGGCCACCGCGCGCACCACGGTGGCGGCCTTGTTGCGGGCTTCGGCGTCCTCGTTGGCGGGGATCGAGTCGGCGACCACGCCGGCCCCGGCCTGGATGTGCGCCACGCCGTCGGCGATCACCGCGGTGCGGATGGCGATCGCGGTGTCGGAGTCGCCGGCGAAGTCGAAGTAGCCCACCACGCCGCCGTACAGGCCGCGCCGGGTCGGCTCGAGTTCGTCGATGATCTCCATCGCGCGCACCTTGGGCGCCCCCGAGAGCGTGCCCGCCGGGAAACAGGCCAGGGTGGCTGCCAGAGCGGTCTGGCCCGCGGCGAGGACTCCGGTGACCGCGGCTTCCAGGTGCATGACGTGCGAGTAGCGGCGCACTTTCATGAACTCCACCACGCGCACCGTGCCGGGGGCGCAGACCCGTCCCAGGTCGTTGCGGCCCAGGTCGACCAGCATCAGGTGCTCGGCGGCCTCCTTGGGGTCGTCCAGCAGCTCGGTCTCGTGGGCGGCGTCCAGCTCCGGAGTCGCCCCGCGCGGACGGGTGCCCGCGATCGGATGGGTGGTGGCGTGGCCGTCCGCCACGGTGACCAGCGCCTCCGGGCTGGAGCCGACGATCGAGAAGCCGTCCAGCCGCAGCAGGTAGAGGTACGGGCTGGGGTTCATCCGCCGCAGCACTCGGTAGACGTCCAGTGGATCGGCGACGCAGTCGATCTCGAATCGCTGGCTGGGGACGATCTGGAAGGCCTCGCCGGAGCGGATCTCCTCGATGGCGGCGGCGACCATCGCCTCGTACTCCGCCGAGCTGGTCCGCCGGCGAACCTCCGGCTCGGCGACCGACTCGTCGCGCAACGCCAGCAACGGCTCGGACGGACGCCGCAGCGCCGTGGCCATCGCCTCGACGCGCGCACGGGCATCGGCATAGGCCTCGGCCGCATGCTCCGGGCGTCCGTCGAAGTTGATCGCGTTGGCGACCAGCCAGATCTCGCCGGTGTGCTGGTCGAGCACCGCCATGTCGGTGACCAGCAGCATCGCCAGCTCGGGGATGCCCAGGTCGTCGGGATTGTTGTCGGGCAGCTTCTCCAGCCGCCGCACCACGTCGTAGCCGAGGTAGCCGACCAGTCCGGAGACCAGCGGCGGCAGCTCCGGATCCCGCGGGGTGTGCAGCTGTTGGAGGGTCTCGGCGAGCACCTCCAACGGGTTGCCGCCGCTGGGCAGGCCGTCGATCGGACGGCCGCTCCACGTCCAGGTCGCCTCGCCGTCGCGTTCGCTGAGGGTGGCGGCCGCCGACACCCCGATGAAGGAGTAGCGCCCCCACACCCCGCCCGCCGCGGATTCGAGCAGGAAGGTGCCCGGACGGTCGCCGCAGAGCTGGTGGTAGAGCCCGACCGCGGTGAACTCCTCGCCCAGCAGCCGAGTGTGGACGCTCACCACCCGCCGGGTGGCGGCTGCCTCGACGAAGCCGGAGAGGTCCGGCTGGATGGGGAGGTCAACGCTCATCAGTTCTCCTCGCCCAGCAGCAGGTCGGCGTCGAAGCAGGTATGCGTGCCGGTGTGGCAGGCCGGGCCGGTCTGGTCGACCGTGAGCAGCAGGGTGTCGCCGTCGCAGTCCAGCCGCACCGAGCGGACGTGCTGGACGTGGCCGGAGGTCTCCCCTTTCACCCAGTACTGCCGGCGGCTGCGGGAATAGTAGGTGCCGCGCCGGGTCTCCAGGGTGCGGCGCAGCGCCTCGTCGTCCATCCAGGCCAGCATCAGCACCTGACCGGTGGCGGCCTCCTGCACGACGGCGGGCACCAGACCGTCCGGATTGCGTTTGAGGCGCTCGGCGATCGCCGGGTCGAGTGTGTCGGTCACGTCCGCCATTGTGGCAGCCGCCGGCGACGAACCGACTCTCGGTCGTGGTCATGGGCACTCGCGCTGCGGTGGGAGAATCACGCCATGCGTGTTTTCAACTTCTCCGCCGGCCCCGCCATGCTCCCGACCAGCGTGCTCGAGCAAGCTCAGTCCGAGCTGCTCGACTGGCAGGGCTCCGGGATGTCGGTGATGGAGGTGTCGCACCGCAGCAAGGCGTTCGTGGCCTGCGCCGACCAGACCGAGGCCCTGCTGCGCGAGGTTCTCGGCGTCCCCGAGAACTACAAGGTGCTCTTCCTGCAGGGCGGCGCCAGCGCGCAGTTCGACGCCATCCCGCTGAACCTCACCGCCCCCGGTGACAAGGTGAACTTCCTGAACACCGGCCAGTGGTCGGCCAAGGCCGTCAAGGCCGCCAGGCGGCAAGGCCTGGAGGTCGAGGTGCTGGCCGACGAGGCCGCGTCCAACTACACCACCGTCCCGGCGGCGGGCAGCTACCAGGTCGATCCCTCGGCCGCCTACCTGCACTACACCCCGAACGAGACGATCGGCGGGGTCGAGTTCGACCACATCCCGGAAGCCGGGGACGTGCCGCTGGTGGCGGACTTCTCGTCCACCATCTTGTCGCGGCCGCTGGACGTCTCGCGCTTCGGGGTGATCTACGCCGGCGCCCAGAAGAACATGGGTCCTTCCGGCCTGTGCGTCGTGCTGGTCCGTGAGGATCTGCTCGGACGGGCGCGGCCCACGACCCCGTCCGTGCTGCAGTACGCCGAGATGGCGGCGACGGACTCGATGCTGAACACTCCCCCGACCTTCGGGCTGTACCTGCTGGGGCTGATCCTGCAGTGGGTGAAGGACGCCGGCGGGCTGACCGCGATGGGCGAGCGCAACCAGGCCAAGGCCGCCGCACTCTACGCCGCCATCGACGGCTCGGACTTCTACTCCAACCCGGTGGCGGTGAACGCCCGGTCCTGGATGAACGTCCCCTTCCTGGTGCCGGACGCCGTGCTGGAGAAGCCCTTCGTGGCGCAGGCCGCCGCAGCCGGCCTGACCACCCTGGCCGGCCACCGCTCGGTGGGCGGCATGCGGGCCAGCATCTACAACGCCATGCCGATCGAGGGCGTCCACGCCCTGATCGACTTCATGGCCGCCTTCGAAAAGAGCAATGGGTGAACAACGCAATGGGTGAGGACATGACCTTCGCTATCAAGACTCTCAACGCCATCAGCCACAGCGGGCTCTCGCGGCTGCCCAAGGACCAGTTCGTGGTCGGCTCCGACGTGGAGAGCCCGGACGCGCTGATGCTGCGCTCGGCGAACCTGCACGGCGTCGCGATCCCCGCCTCGGTGCTGGCCGTCGCCCGGGCCGGCGCCGGGACGAACAACATCCCGATCGCCGACTACTCCGAGCGCGGCATCCCGGTCTTCAACACCCCGGGCGCCAACGCCAACGCGGTCAAGGAGCTCGTGATCGCCGCGCTGTTCCTGGCTGCCCGCAACATCGTCCCGGCCGCCGCCTTCGCGCATCGGCTGGACGGGGATGACGCGTCCATGGACAAGGCGGTGGAGGCCGGCAAGAAGGCCTACGTCGGCTTCGAGCTGCCCGGACGCACGCTGGGGGTGATCGGGCTGGGCGCCATCGGCGTCGAGGTGGCCAACGCGGCCGCGAGCCTGGGCATGCGGGTGCTCGGCTACGACCCGGCGGTCACCGTCGAGCACGCCTGGAAGCTCAACTCCAAGGTCGAGCACGTCACCAACCTCGACCAACTGCTCAAGCGGGCCGACATCATCACCCTGCACGTGCCGCTGATCGACGCCACTCGCGGCCTGATCGGCGCCGCCCAGCTGGCCGGGATGCGCAAGTCGGCCGTGCTGGTGAACTTCGCCCGCGGCCCGATCGTGGACGAGCCGGCGGTCGTCGAGGCGCTGGAGAGCGGACAACTGCGGGCCTACATCTGCGACTTCCCCTCCCCTGCGCTGAACAAGCGGGACAAGGTGGTGACCCTGCCGCACCTGGGCGCCTCCACCAACGAGGCCGAGGAGAACTGCGCCCGGATGGCCGCCGACCAGCTGCGCGACTACCTGCTGGAGGGGACCATCGTGAACTCGGTGAACTTCCCCAACGCCGTCCTGCCGCGCGGCGAGGGCACCCGCCGGATCGCGATCGCCAACTCCAACGTGCCCAACATGGTCGGTCAGATCTCGACCCTGCTGGCCGGCGCCGGGCTGAACATCGCCGACCTGCTGAACAAATCCCGCGGCGAGCTCGCGTACACCTTGGTGGACGTCGAGGGGGAGGTCACCGAGACCCTGCTGGACGAGATCCGCGCCATCGAAGGGGTGCTGAGCGCCCGGGCGATCTGACCGGGCGCGATCGACGCGTTCAACCGTTATCAAACCGTTATACAATTCCTGTCACGAAACGGGCCTGCCGAACAATAACTAGGGTGAGAGCACAGCGCGAGGTCCCTCAGGCATTCTCGTGAGCGTCCCACCATCGCAGCACCCGCAACGGCATGGAGCGTCAGCCGGCGGCGAGATGACGCCGCCCTCCCGCTTTGTCCACAGCTCACGACGGTCGCCGACTCGATGACCGGGAGCTGTGGACAAGTGATACACCCGGTGCCGGCTGGCCACAGTGCAGGACATGAAGAACACAGCGTTGCGCGACCGACCCGTCCACACCGAGATCGACCTGCATCAGTACTGGCTGGAACTCATGAGCCCATTGGGCTTCACCCAGCGCCGGCTCTACTTCGTCTTCCTCGACCACGAGCGCCGAGTGGTCCCGCAGATCCACGAGATCAGCGAGATTCCCGCGCGCCCCGACCAGGAGTTTCTGGATTCGCTCCTGCAGGTCTTCGCGCACTTCTCGCACAGCTTCGCCTTCGCACTGCTGCTGACCCGTCCGGGAGAGCATCCGATGGATTCCGACGACCGCGCCTGGGCGCGTGGGCTGATCGACGCCGGCCAGCGTGCCGGCATCCCGCTGGAACCGATCCACCTGGCCACCGACACCTCTCTCGTCCCCTTCGCGGGCGACGACCTCGTGGGCTGATGGACATCGCAGCCAGGCCGGGACATCAAAGTCCATCGCCCTTGACGTCGACAGCCTGCTCGACATGAGTCTTGAGACCAGACCTGGCGGGGACCGCTGAACTCGCCAGCTAAGAAGGTCACGGAGCGGCGAGCCAGCGGCGGGCCAGGGCGATCCTGGCCTCGACTTGATCGGTGGTGGCCTGCGCGAGGGACGGTCCGCCCGCCTCCCGGCGCAGGCCGGCGTGGACGTGGCTGTGCGGCGTCCCCCTCACCCTCGCCAGTTGCGAGACCAGGGAGTTCAGCTCTTTGCGGCGGGATTCCAGCGCGCGGTGCAGACTGACCGCCTCCGGGACGCGCTCGCGACGCTCCTGGCGGACCCGGCGGGCGAGCTGCCGGCGTTGCCGCTGGGCGAGCAGGGAAGCCACCTGGTCGGGCTCGAGCAGGCCGGGCAGGCCGAGGTAGTCGGCCTCGTCCGCGCTGGCGGGCTCGGCGAAGAGGCCGAACTGGCGGTCCTCGAAGAGGACGTGGTCGAAGACCGCCTGTGACTCCAGCGCCTCGAACCGGCCGTCGTCGAGATCCGCGGTGTCGCGAGTCCGGTTCGCCTCGGCGAGCAGCGCCTCCTCGGGAGCCCAGAGGTCGTCGTCGTGCTTGGGGCGGCCCAGGACGTGGTCGCGCTGCCGCTCCAGAGCGCCGGCATGAGCCAGCAGGATCGGGACGGTCGGCAGGAAGACCGTGGCCAACTCGCCGCGCCGGCGGCTGCGGACGAACCGTCCGACCGCCTGGGCGAAGAACAGCGGGGTGGCGATCGCCGTCGCGTAGACGCCCACTGCCAGGCGCGGGACGTCCACGCCCTCGGAGACCATGCGCACCGCCACCATCCAGCGCTCTACGGAAGTAGAGAACGCCTCGATGCGGCGGCTGGCGCCCGCGTCGTCGGAGAGCACGACGACCGGCTTCTCCCCGCTGATCTCCTCCAATGCCCGCGCATAGGCGCGGGCCTGTTGTTGATCGGTGGCGATCACCAGCCCTCCGGCGTCCGGCAGGTGCCGGCGCACCTCGGTCAGCCGCTTGTCAGCCGATGCCAGGACGGCGGCGATCCACTCCCCCTTCGGGTCCAGCGCGGTGCGCCAGGCCTGGGCGGTGATGTCCTTGGTGAGCGGCTCGCCCAGCCCGGCGGCGATCTCGTCGCCGGCCTTCGTCCGCCATCGCATGCCGCCGCCGTAGGCCATGAACACCACCGGACGGACGACGTGGTCGCGCAGCGCCTCGGCGTAGCCGTAGGTGTAGTCGGCGACCGAGCGGCGGGTTCCGTCCGCCTCCTCGGCGTAGTGGACGAACGGGATCGGGCTGGCGTCGGAGCGGAACGGTGTGCCGGTCAGGGCGAGCCGCCGGGCAGCCAGCGCGAAGCAGGACGCGACCGCGTCCCCCCAGCTGAGGTTGTCGCCGGCGTGGTGGATCTCATCGAAGATCACCAGCGTGCGGGCGCGGACGGTGAGTGCTTCCCAGGCGAACGGCCGCACCGCGACGCCCGCGTAGGTCACCACGGCGCCGTGGTACTGCCGGGAGCGGCCCTTGCGCGAGCCGCCCAGCCCGGGATCGAGCTGGATGCCGGCCTTCGCGGCCGCCTCGGCCCACTGCACCTTGAGGTGCTCGGTGGGCGCGACGACGATCACTTGCTCGACCCGCCGGTCCGCCAGCAGCTCGGAAGCGACCCGCAGCGCGAAGGTGGTCTTGCCCGCCCCCGGGGTCGCGACGGCGAGGAAGTCCTGGGCGTCCAGTTCCCGGTAGCGGGCGAGCGCCTCCTCCTGCCAGGCGCGCAGTCGCGAGGCCGTACCCCATGCGGCCCTGCCCGGAAAGGCCGGGGAGAGCTGCCAGCTGGGGGCGGAGGATTCAGACATGGGCGACCGAGATTAGCGCCCCGCCCTGCTGATCGGCGCGACGGCACGCCGCCAGGGTCGCTCCTCCTCACCGACCCGGAGTCCGAGGATCGGTGTAGAGTTCCTCTCGCGCATCACGCCGCATCGCCTCATGGAAGGGAGGTCGTCCGATGTCCATCGCTGTCTTCGGGCTGTCCACCGCCCGTCCACTCGAGGCCCCGACTGCCTGACGCTCGCCGGGTGCCTCCTCCTCAGGAGAAACACCCTTGTCACACTCTTCTTCGTCGTTCGACTGGAACGACCTCACCTACCATGCCGTTTCCGAGGATCTGGCAGACAACCAGCGCTGGTCGAGCTGGGAGCACACCGAACGGCTGAACCGCGGCCCGCAGCCCTGGCCGGGCTGGCTCGTCACGTCGTCGGCGGCGATCGACACCGATCTCGGCATCCTGAAGACCGGAAAGGAGGCGGACGTGTTCCTGGTCGAGCGCGCCGTCGCCGGTGATCCCGGCCAGTCCTGCCTGCTGGCGGCCAAGCGCTATCGCACCACCGACCACCGGCTGTTCCATCGCGACTCCGGCTACACCGACGGACGGCGAGTGCGCAGCAGCGTGGCCACCCGGGCGATGGCCGACCGCAAGTCCGCCTATGGCCGTCAGATCCGCAGCGAACAGTGGGTCAACGCCGAATGGGATTCCCTCAAGCGGCTGTTCGAGGCGCAGGTTTCCGTGCCGTACCCGGTCCAGCTGGAGGGAACCGAGATCCTGATGGAGTTCATCTCCGACGGTGACGCCGCCGCGCCCCGGCTGCAGCAACTCCGCCCGCCGGCCGCGCAGCTTCCGCTGCTCTTCGACCAGTTGCTCACCGCGATGCGGACGATGGCCGGCCTCGGCTTCGTCCACGGCGACCTCAGCCCGTACAACACCTTGGTCGCCGACGCGAGGACGGACGAACCGCGCCTGGTCGTCATCGACGTCCCCCAACTGGTTGACCTTGCCGCCAATCCGAGCGCGGTGGAGTTCCTGCACCGCGACTGCACCAACATGGCGGCCTGGTTCAACTCGCGGGGCCACCCGGTGGACGCTGAGGAGTTGCTGGCCGATCTGCTCGCCCGCGCTTGGTGAGCACGAGCACGGCGAGCGAGACGCCGATCAGGTCGGCCACGAGGTCGAAGGGGTCGCCGGAACGGTGCGGAAGGAACCAGTGCTGGACGAGCTCGCTCGCCACCGCGTGGGCGGCGAAGACGCCGGCGACCAGCCAGACCCGTCCGGTCAGCCGGCCGAGCAGCCAGACCGGCACGCCGAACAACAGGACATGGACGACCTTGTCCGCGCCGGGCAGGTCGAAGCTCGGCTCGGGCGAGCCTGGGAGGTAGAGCGCCAGCAGGTGGACCAGGACGGCGAACACCGCCAGGATCCGCAGCCTGAGATCCCCGCCTTCGCGAGGATGACGGAGTCGGCCGGGATTCCCGCTGTCGCGGGCCTCGCCGTGGCCAGAGGAGATCACGCCAGCTTGGCGAGGATGAGCTCGCGGACCTTGGCGGCGTCGGCCTGGCCGCGCATTTCCTTCATGACGGCGCCGATCAGGGCGCCGGCGGCTTGGAGCTTGCCCTCGCGGATGCGGGCGGCGACGTCGGGGTTGGCCTCGATCGCGCGCTCCACGGCGGCGGCGAGGGCGCCGTCGTCGGAGACGACCGCCAGGCCGCGGACCGCCACCACCTCGTCCGGCTCGCCTTCGCCGGCCAGCACGCCGTCGATCACCTGGCGGGCCAGCTTGTCGTTGAGCGCGCCGGCGTCCACCAGCGCCTGGACGGCGGCGACCTGTCCGGGCGTGATCGACAACTCAGAAAGTTCCACGCCGGCGTCGTTGGCGCGGCGGGCGAGCTCGGTCGTCCACCACTTGCGGGCGGGCTGCGGGGGGCAGCCGGCCGACACCGTGGCAGCGACCAGGTCGAGCCCGCCGCCGTTGACGACGTCCCGCATCTCCAAATCCGTGAAGCCCCACTCCGTCTGCAGCCGGGCGCGGCGGGCGGCCGGCGGCTCGGGCAGGGTGGCCCGCAGCTCCTCGACCCACTCCGGGCTCGGAGCGACCGGCACCAGGTCGGGCTCGGGGAAGTAGCGGTAGTCCTCGGCCTGCTCCTTGGAGCGTCCCGGCGAGGTGTAGGCGCCGTCCTCGTGCCAGTGCCGGGTCTCCTGGTGGACGCGGCCGCCACCGGCCAGGATCGTCGCCTGCCGGCGGATCTCGTAGGTGAGCGCGGCTTCGATCGAGCGCAGCGAGTTCACGTTCTTGGTCTCGGTGCGCAACCCCAGCTCGGATGAGCCCTTGGGCATCAGGGAGACGTTCGCGTCGCAGCGCAGCGAGCCCTGCTCCATGCGGACGTCGGAGACGTCCAGCGCGCGCATCAGGTCACGCAGGAACGCGACATACGCCTTGGCGACCTGCGGGGCCTGCGCCCCGGCGCCGCGGATGGGCTTGGTGACGATCTCGATCAGCGGCACCCCGGCCCGGTTGTAGTCGACCAGCGAGTAGTCGGCGCCGTGGATGCGCCCGGTGGAGCCGCCGACGTGCAGCAGCTTGCCGGCGTCCTCCTCCATGTGGGCGCGCTCGATCGGGATCTGGAACACCGCGCCCTCCGCCTCGACCTCGACGCCGCCCTCGAAGGCGATCGGCTCGTCGTACTGGGAGGTCTGGAAGTCCTTGGTCATGTCCGGGTAGAAGTAGTTCTTGCGGGCGAACCGGCACCAGCCGGCGATCTGGCAGTTCAGCGCCAGTCCGATCCGGACGGCAGACTCGATCGCCTTGGCGTTCACCACCGGCAGCGAGCCGGGCAACCCCAGGCACACCGGGCAGGTTTGCGAGTTGGGCTCGCCGCCGAAGGCCGTGGAGCAGCCGCAGAACATCTTGGACGCGGTGTTCAGCTCGACGTGCACCTCGAGGCCGAGCACCGGGTCGAACAGCTCCAGCGCCTCCTCGTAGGAGAGCAACTCGTCGCTCACCAAGGGGGTGTTCATGCCGACACCTCCCGCGCAGCCAGCTGGTCGAGCAGCGTCCCGCCCCAGCGTCGCCCGAGTTCCGCCTCGAGCGCGGCGCCGACCAGATAGACCCGGTCGTCGGCCAGCGTCGGCGCCATCACCTGGAAGCCGACCGGCAGACCGTCGTCCGGGCTCAGCCCGCACGGGAAGGAGCCGGCGGCGTTCCCGGCCATGTTGGACGGGATGGTGCACAGGTCGGCCTTGTACATGGCCAGCGGATCGTCCACCCGCTCCCCGATCCCGAAAGCGGTGGTCGGCGTGGACGGCGAGACCAGCACGTCCACCTGCTCGAAGGCCGCCTCGAAGTCGCGGACGATCAGGGTCCGCACCTTCTGCGCCGAGCCGTAGTAGGCGTCGTAGTAGCCCGAGCTGAGCGCGTAGGTTCCCAAGATGATCCGCCGCTTGGCCTCGGCGCCGAAGCCCGCGCCGCGGGTGAGGCCCATCACCTCCTCGGCGCTGCGCTCGCCGTCGTCGCCGACCCGCAGGCCGTAGCGCATGGCGTCGAAGCGGGCCAGGTTGGAGGAGACTTCGGCGGGCATGATCAGGTAGTAGGTGGCCAGCGCATAGTCGAAGTGCGGGCAGGAGACCTCGACGATCTCCGCGCCCAGCCCTTCCAGGACGGCGAGCGCCTCGCGGAACCGCAGCTCGACGCCGGGCTGGTAGCCCTCGCCGCCCAGTTCCTTCACGACGCCGATCCTCAGGCCCGTCACGTCGGCCCGCCGTGCCGCGCCGACCACGTCGGGCACGGGCTGGTTGATCGAGGTGGAGTCCCTGGGATCCCAGCCGGCGATCACCCGGTGCAGCAGCGCGGCGTCCAGCACGGTGCGGGCGCAGGGGCCGGGGGTGTCCAGCGAGGAGGCCATCGCGATCACTCCGAACCGCGAGGTGGCGCCGTAGGTGGGCTTCACGCCGACCGTCGCGGTGACGGACGCGGGCTGCCGGATCGAGCCGCCGGTGTCGGTGCCCAGCGCGAGGGGCGCCTCGAAGGCCGCCAGCGCCGCGGCCGAGCCGCCGCCGGAGCCGCCCGGGATGCGGGTGAGGTCCCAGGGGTTGTGGGTCGGCCCGAAGGCGGAGCTCTCGGTGGAGGAGCCCATCGCGAACTCGTCGAGATTGGTCTTGCCGAGCACCACCAGGCCGGCGTCCAGCACCCGTTCGGTGAGGGTCGCGTTGTAGGGCGGACGCCAGCCCGCCAGGATGCGCGAGGCGGCGGTGGTGGGCAGGCCGGTGTAGCAGAACAGGTCCTTGACCGCGATCGGGACGCCGGCCAGCTCGCCCAGTTCCTCTCCCGCGGCGCGCCGTCCGTCCAGGGCGTCCGCCGTGGCCAGCGCCCGCTCGCCGTCTGTGGCGAGGAAGGCGTTGATCTCGCCGTCCACCTCGGCGATCCGGTCAAGATGGGCGGCGGTCACCTCGCGGGCTGAGACCTCGCCGGCCCGCAGCAGCCCGGAGAGCTCGGACGCGGTGGCGGTCAGCAGCGGGTTCATGCCTGCTCCCCCAGGATCCGCGGCACCCGGAACCGGCCGTCCTCGGCTGCAGGGGCGGCGGCGAGCGCCTCTGCGGCCGGCAGCGACTCGGTCACCACGTCGGCCCGGAACACGTTGACCATCGGCAGTGCGTGCGAGGTCGGCGGCACGTCGGCCGCGGCCACCTCGGTCACGCGGGCGACCGATTCCAGGATCACCTCCAGCTGCGGGGCGAGCTGGGCGAGTTCGTCCGGGGTCATGCTGATGCGCGCCAACTCCGCGAGTCGGCCCACCTCGGTGGGTGTGATTGCCACGTTCGGCTCCTGGTTCAGGGATCGCGTCCGACCGCTCACTCTACGGCGGTCCCCCCGCTCGGTTCGACCCGGCTCAGATCACGCGGCCTCCCGCACAAACCGGGTGATCTGGGGCAGCTGCGTGCACCGTGCACACACCGGGCCTGGATTGCCCGGATTCTGCGGAAGGAACACGTGACCCACCCGTAACAGAAGTCGGCCACAATGTCGGTGTGTTCCTGTTGCGCATCGCACTGCCCGACCGGCCCGGCTCGCTGGGCGCGGTGGCTTCCGCCATGGGCACAGTGGGCGCCGACATCAACGCGGTGGAGATCGTGGAGAAGTACGAGGGCTACGCGGTCGACGACTTCATGGTCGAGCTCCCCAGCGGGGTCTTGCCCGACTCCCTGGTCAGCGTGTGCACGGCCATCGAGGGCGTCGAGCTGCTCTGGCTGTCGCACTACCCGGAGAACTGGGGGCTGCAGGGCGACGTGGACGTCCTCAATCACATGACCGAATACCCCGAGCGCGCTGAGGAGATCCTCACCCTGGAGTCGCCGGAGGTGTTCCGAGTCACCTGGGCCGCCATGATCGACCGGCATGCCGGCCGGGTCGTGGCCAAGACCGACCTCGCCCCGGATCTGGACTCCGACGGCATCGCCGCGCTCGGTCCGCTGGACATCGTGCGGGACGACGAGCTGCCCGACGGCTGGCTGCCGGACTGGACCGAGACCCTGATCGCCGTGGCGCCCTTCCGGAGCACCGCGAGCATCGTGGTGGCCCGGCGCGGCGGCCCGGAGTTCCTGCCTTCGGAGATCGCCCGGCTGCGGCACCTGGCTGCGCTGGCGTTCTGAGGCGACCGGCCCCTCGAGAGTCGGGTGGCGTCGCGCGGACCTCAGGGATCGGATCCCGCCCGAAGCTGAGGTCAGCGGTCGAGGATGGTCGCGTCGAACTCGACGTGGAACAGGTGCTCGTCGAGATCCACCTTCAACGCGGAGTTGAACAGGTTCGAGGCGATCATCCGGCAGCCCACCGCGGTGATCAGCACGATCTCCTCCTCGGTGAAGAGCCGCTGCAGCCGCTCGTAGACATCCGGGTCAATGTCGTTGGGCGACTTGACCAGCGCGCGGCCGAAGTCGATCAGGACGCTCTCCTCCTCGGTGAACTCGAACTCCTCCGGCTTCAGGTTGAACTCCGCCAGCAGCTTGCCGTGGTAGGTCGTGCAGATCAGGCACTCGTTCTCGGAGGAGATCGCATAGCAGTAGAAGTAGACGGCCCGGGTGCCGATACGGTGCAGCAGGACGTCGCGGACCGGGTAGAACTCCAGCGCCCGGAACGCCGGCACCGAGTGGAGCAGGGTGCGGACCATGTTGGTTACCCGGCCCGACTTGCTCAGCGCCGACTCGTAGATCTCCAGGGCTTCGCCCTCCAGCGACTCCGGTTCTCTGCGGCTCACAATTGCCATGGCGTTCTCGCTTCCTCCGCGGTCAGATCTCGTAGTAGGGAATGTCGATCCTGGGCACAGACGATCTCACCGCCCAGCTCACCGGGGGCGTCGTGATTCTCTGCCCGGTCGCCA
>CAZLWS010000078.1:0-11345 GCA_964563205.1 uncultured Propionibacteriaceae bacterium
GCAGCCATCCGCGACCCCCGCCACTGAGGCGTGGGGGCTCAGCGCAGTCGGGCGAGCCGGGTGACGGCTTCCCGCAGCACCTCGGGGCGCTTGACGAAGGTGAACCGGACGGACGAGCGCAGCGCGGCGTGCGCCGGGGAGCCGTCCCGGCAGAAGGCGGTCATCGGGATGCCGACCACGCCGGCCAGGTCGGGCAGCCGGCGGCACAGGTCGGCTCCGTCGGAGAAGCCGAGCGGGGCGCCGTCCGCCACGACGAAGTAGGTTCCGCGCGGCACGGTGACGCCGAAGCCGGCGGCGGTCAGCCCCTCGCAGAGCAGATCGCGGCGGGCGGCCAGCGAGGAAGCCAGCTCGCGCGGGGCGTCGTCGTTGGCCAGCGCGCGGGCGATGGCGGGCTGGAAGGGCGCCCCGGAAACGTAGGTGAGGAATTGCTTCACGGTGCGGACGGCGGTGATCAGCTCGGCCGGGCCGTGGATCCAGCCGATCTTCCAGCCGGTGAACGAGAAGGTCTTGCCGGCCGACGACACCGTGAGGGTCCGCTCGGCCATGCCGGGCAGAGTGGCGATCGGGACGTGCACTGCGTCGTCGTAGGTGAGGTGCTCGTAGACCTCGTCGGTGAGCACGACCGCGTCGCAGTCGGCGGCGAGCTGGGCGATCGCCGCCAGGTCGGACGGGTCCAGCACCGCGCCGGTCGGGTTGTGCGGGGTGTTGACGAGGATGAGTCGCGTGCGCGGGGACGCAGCCGCGCGCAGCGCGTCGGCGTCCAGCCGGAAGCCGGTCGGGGACGAGACCAGCCCGACCGGGACGTGGGTCGCGCCGGCCAGGGCGATCACGCCGCCGTAGGAGTCGTAGAAGGGCTCCAGGGTGATCACCTCGTCGCCCGGCCCGACCAGGGCTAGCAGTGCGGCGGCGAGGGCCTCGGTGGCGCCGGCGGTGACCAGCACCTCGGTCTCCGGGTCGACCCGAAGGTCGTAGCGCCGCCACTGGTGGTGGGCGATGGCTCGCCGAAGTTCGGGGACGCCGGGGCCGGGCGGGTACTGGTTGTGTCCCGCGCGGATGGCCTGGACGGCCGCCTCGGCGATCCAGGCCGGGCCGTCCACGTCGGGGAAGCCCTGCCCGAGGTTGACGGCTCCGGTGCGGACGGCCAGCGCCGACATCTCGGCAAAGATCGTGGGCGCGACCTGCTCGGCGCCGTCAGGGCCGACGCTCAGCAGCCCGCTGCCGCGAGCGACCGCGCGCCAGCCGCCGCCCTGGGCGAGGTTCCGTCCCATCAGGCCTCCTTGCGGGAGAGGAAGGCGCCCGACCCGGCCGCTGCCAGGCTGAACGCCCAGCCGATCACGGCCGTCGCCATGGCCGCGTAGAACAGCACCTCCGAGGCCTCGTAGGAGAGGCCCGTCCAGCAGGACAGGGCCGAGCGGAGATGCCCGCTGTCGCCCGAATCCGGGATGGTGAGCCCGGCCAGCAGCAGCCCGCCCCATTGCACCCAGCAGGCGTTCAGGTAGTGCCGCCGGACACCCCTGGCCGCCTTGGCCGACCGGTCGAACAGGGTGGCGAGTGGCGGCAGGAGCAGCAGCAGGATCAACGGCGCCCCGTAGACGACGCCCACGACGGCCATCCAGCCCAGCTCCGCGCCGACCAGCCCGCGTCCGACCACCACGAACACCGGCAGCAGCACCGCCAGCACCCACTGCGCGATGCGCACCCAGCGTCCGGATTCGACGATCTGCATGCGCAGACGGTACTCGGTCTGGCACGCTCCGCCGAGCACCACTCCCCACGTCGAGCGCCACTCATCTCGTCGAGGGAGGCAGATTCGTGCCACCCGCCCAATCCGGGTCGGGTAGGGTCCGAAGCATGAGCCCCAATCCCAGTGTTGTGACCCCGCTCGACCCTGCGACCGATCCGTTCGACTGGCTTGAGGAGGTCGAGGGCGACGCAGCCCTGGCCTGGGTGCGGGCGCGCAACGACGAAGCCGGGCAGGCGCTGGGAGGCGCGGGGCTGGCGGAGCTCGAGCAGGCGATCCTCGAGGTGCTCGACTCCGACGACCGCATCCCCGAGGTGAGCCGGCTCGGCGACCGCTACTACAACTTCTGGCGCGACGCCGCCCACGAGCGCGGGCTGTGGCGGCGCACCACCCTCGACTCCTACCGCACCCCGAACCCGGAGTGGGAGATCCTTCTCGACCTCGACGCCCTGAACGCCGAGGAGCAGGAGAGCTGGGTCTGGCACGGCGCCTCGGCGCTGCGTCCCGAGCCGGGGGAGCCGTGGCGACGCGCGCTGGTGTCGCTGTCGCCGGGCGGCTCCGACACCGACGTCACCCGCGAGTTCGACCTGGTCGAGAAGCGATTCGTCCCGGCCGAGGAGGGCGGCTTCGTCCGTCCGCCGGCGAAGGGCGACCTGGGCTGGGTGGACGCCGACACCGTCCTGGTCACCACCGATTTCGGTGAGGGGACGATGACCGACTCCGGCTACCCGCGGACCGTCCGGCTGTGGCGGCGTGGGGCACCGCTGGAGGAGGCAGCCGTGGTGTTCGAGGGCGAGCCGAGCGACGTCGGCACCTTCGCCCGGCACAGCCGCGTCCCCGGCTTCGAGCGGACGATCGTGCAGCGCGCGATCACCTTCTTCACCCAGCACAGCTACCTGGTGGACGGCCTGGGAACCCCCGGCCAAGCCCTGGTGAAGCTGGACGTCCCGGATTCCGCCGAGGTCGGCTTCCACCGCGAGTGGCTGCTGGTCAGCCTGCGCGACGACTGGACGGCGGACGCCGCCGACCATGCCGCCGGCTCGCTGCTGGCCATCCGGCTCGACGACTTCCTGGCCGGCTCCCGCGCCTTCGCCACCCTGTTCGCGCCCACTCCGAGCACCTCGCTGGCCGGACTCTCCTGGACCCGCCACCACGCGGTGCTGAACGTGCTGGACGACGTGAAGAACCGGCTGCACGTCCTCACCCCGCCGGCCGCCGGCGCGGGGGAGTGGGTGCGCTCGGAGTTCCCGGCCGACGGCGGCGTGCTGGCGATCGGGGCCGGCGGCGTCGACCCGGTGGAGTCCGACGACGTCTGGGTGGTCACCACCGGCTACCTGACCCCGTCCACCCTCTCGCTGGCGACGATCGGCCGTTCGGCGGGGGAGGTCGAGCAGCTCAAGGCTGCCCCATCCTTCTTCGACGCCGCGGGGCTGGTGACCGAGCAGCGCTTCGCGACTTCGGCGGACGGCACTCGCGTCCCCTATTTCGTGGTCGGACGCGAGGCACAGTTGCATCCCGAACCCGGCGCGGAACCGGCGCCCACCCTGCTCTACGGCTACGGCGGCTTCGAGATCTCGCTCACCCCCGGCTATTCCGGCGCGGTCGGACGGGCCTGGCTGGCGCGCGGCGGGGTGTACGCGGTGGCGAACATCCGGGGCGGCGGCGAGTACGGCCCGGAATGGCACAAGGCGGCGCTCACCGAACACCGGCACCGCGCCTACGAGGACTTCGCCGCGGTCGCCGACGACCTGGTGGCGGCCGGCGTCACCGTCCCGTCCCGGCTGGGCGCCCAGGGCGGCTCGAACGGCGGCCTGCTGATGGGCAACATGCTCACCGGGCACCCGGAGAAGTTCGGGGCGATCGTCGTCCAGGTGCCGCTGCTGGACATGAAGCGGTACAGCCACCTGCTGGCCGGCGCCTCCTGGATGGCCGAGTACGGCGACCCGGACGACCCCGCGCAGTGGGAGTTCATCCGCACCTTCTCTCCCTACCACCGGTTCGACGGCTCCCGGACGTACCCGCCGGTGCTGTTCACCACCTCGACCAAGGACGACCGGGTGCACCCCGGCCACGCCCGCAAGCTGGCCGCGCTGATGCTGGACGCCGGCAAGGACGTCACCTACTACGAGAACATCGAAGGCGGACACGGGGGAGCCGCCACCAACGCCCAGGCCGCCCACATGGCCGCCTTGGCCTGGACCTTCCTGGCCCAGCGCCTGGGCTGATCGCACTCCTTTCGTCATCCCCGCGAAGGCGGGGATTGCCGCGTCGTCGGCCCTCCGGCGAACAGATCTGTCGCCAGATCGCCCTGGGCGACGGCCGAGGTGTCCTGATCGGCGGTCCAGAGGCAGTTCTGTCCGGCAAGCGGGGTTGGACGGAGTTGGGAACCGTCACCGACTCCGTCCACATGCTGCGACGAACCTGCTGACGACTTGCGCAGCATAAATACGTACGCATACCCTTTCGATATTGCGTTAGGGACACCTAATCAACATCAGATGTTTGCGGCGGGTCAGCCGCCCGGTCCTCCGGCGGAGGCCGGAACCCTTGGGAGGGGTTGTGGGAATGGGCGCGAGTCGAATCAGCGCGGTCTGGAGAAGGGCGTTGGCCCTCGGGGTGGCGGCCACCCTGGGGGCCGCAGCGGCAGTGACGAGCCTCGGCGCGACGACTGCGCATGCCGCCGGTCAGACCTACACCCACCCCGACGGCGCGACGGTCAGCTACGACCACGAAGCCGTGGTCGGCGAGAAGATCACGGTCTCCGGCACTGGCTGGCTGGCCAAGCCCGACATGGTCGACGAGGGCGAAGAGGGCTCGGTGATCGGCTTCAAGCTGATCGGCGGCGACGGCCAGCTCAACCGCGGCTTCGCCCTCGACAACCCCCGCCTGGGCGAGCCCATCGCCAACACCACGGTCTGGGGCGCGGTCTGGGCCGGCAGCGAGGGCAACTTCGAGGTCGAGCTGGAATGGCCGGACGCCGGCAACGCCACCGCCGACCCGCAGTGGGAGGCGGGCGAGAGCTTCACCCTGCAACTGCTCTCCGGCACGCTCTACAGCAATCAGCCCGGCGCCGACCCGAGTGAGCGTCCCGACGTCTCGCGGACGGTGGGCCTGACCATCACCGTGGTCGCCGCCGATGAGCCCGAGCCCGCGGGCGAGATTTCGCTGACCAACAGCACGGTCGAGCAGCGCAGCGACCTCTGGTTCAACCTGGGCGGCTTCGAGCCGGCGGCCGCGGTGACGGTCGAACTTGTGAACGGTGCGGGCGCCGCCATCGCGTCCAAGCCGTTCACGATCGGCGACGACGGCAACACCGCCAACCCGGACGGGCAGACCTACCGCAAGCTGGTCGTGCCGCGGGACGTGGCGCCCGGCGCCGACTACGCGGTGCGGGTGGTGAGCGGTGACCAGGTGCTCGCCACCAGCGAGCCGGTGACCGTCACGGCCGCGACGACGCGGGTCTACAACCCCGGCGACCATGCCGGCGGCGTCGAGGATTTGCTGGTGCAGCGCGGCGGGGTCTGGACCTTCCACGCTGTCGGGTTCGCGCCGGGCGGCAAGCTCACCGCGACCGCAGTGGTCGACGGCGAGACGGTGACACTGAGCGGCCTGGGCCAGGTCAGCGCATCCGAGAAGGCCTGGCAGCTCGACGCGAACGGCGACACGCTGCGCGAGCCGGTGTTCACCCGCGTGCAGATCCCGTCCAGCGTCGAACCGGGCGATCTGGAGGTGACGTTCACCGACGGCGCGAAGACCGTCACCCGAACGCTGACTGTGGAGGCCTCGACCGAGGCTTCGGTCACGGTCGACCCGAGCGCCGAGTTGGGCGGCACCATCCGGGTCACCGGCGCGGGCTTCCTGCACCCGAACGGCACAGAGGGATCAAAGATCGCCATCAAGCTCAACGACGGCGCCTTCTCCAGGATGGACGCCTCGCTGCATGTCAACAGGACGATCTGGTGGATCGTGGAGGCGGACGAGTTCGGCAGCTTCTCGATCGACATGCCCGTCCCCAATGGGACGACCGCGGACGACGGCGACACGCTGGGCTCTGACCCCGCGCTGGCGCCCGGCGGCGGCTTCACGCTGCGCTTCCTCACGGGAAGCCTGAAGCCTGCCGACCAGTCGCGGACCCTCAAGTCCGACCCGTTCACGGTGACCGAAGGCGAGCCCGAGCCGGTGGCCCCGGTGGCGACCACGAGGCCGTCCATCACCGGGCTGCCCGCAGTAGGGAGCACCCTGACCGCCACTCCGGGCGCCTGGGACGTCAGCGGCCTGGGCTTCGCCTACCAGTGGCTGCGCGACGGCGCCGCGATCAGCGGGGCGACGACGTCGACCTACAAGGTTGCCTCCGGCGATGCCGGGAAGAGCCTGTCGGTGCGAGTGACGGCCTCGAAGACCGGCTTGCCGGACGGGACGGCGACCTCGGCCGCTGTGAAGGCCGGCAAGGCCCTGACCAAGACGCCGACGCCCACGATCTCGGGCACGGGGAAGGTCGGCAAGACGCTGAAGGCGAAGGCCGGCACGTGGAAGCCGTCGAAGGTGAAGCTCAAGTACCAGTGGCTGCGTGACGGTGAGCCGATCGCGAAGGCGACGAAGTCCAGCTACAAGCTGGCCAAGGCGGATGCGGGGCGCAAGATCACCGTCCGGGTGACCGGGTCGAAGTCCGGCTACGTCAGTGTGGCCAAGACGTCGAAGGCCAAGTCGGTCGCCAAGGTGAAGGCCAAGGTGAAGCTGTCGCTGCCGTCGAAGGTCGCCAAGGTCGCCCAGGCGACCGCGAAGCTCACGGTGACGGCTGCGGTCGCCAACCCGGCCGGGACTGTGAAGGTGACCGTGAACGGCAAGACCGTGACGGCCGCCTTGACCACAGCCGGCAAGGGCAAGATCTCCGTGAAACTGCCCGCGATCGGCAAGAAGGGCAAGTACAAGGTGAAGGCGTCGTTCACCCCGACCGGGGAGACCGCGGCCTCGACCAGCAAGTCGAGCACCGTGAGCAAGACCCTCAAGGTGCGATGACCCGCCAATCCAAACAGCAGATGTCGCCAGCCGAACCGGCGGCGCGGGAGGTAGTTCGATGAGCAGGAGTCAGACCGAAATCTCGGGCTGGAGCAGGCTGCTTGCGGCGGGCCTGGCCGGCGTGCTGGCTGCCGGCGCGGCACTGGCCGGCATCGGCGTGTCGGTCGCCCAGGCTGCTGGTCAGCCGGTGGTCACCGTCCACCCGGCGGGCCAGACGGTCAGCATGGGCGGCACGGCTCAGTTCACCGCCGCAGCGACCAGCGCTGTCGACATGACGGTGAAGTGGCAGTCCACCAAGGTCGCGCTGCCCAACGGCGAGCCGGACGGCAGCACTTGGGTGGACGTGCCGGGCGCCGACGCGGCCACGCTGACCGTCGCGGCGACCGATGCGGACGCCCAGCACGGCGCCTTCTACCGCGCCGTGTTCACCAACGGCTCCGGCTCGGCGAGCAGCTACGCCGCGCAGTTGAGGTTCTTCGAGAAGCTCGACGCCAGTGCTTCGGTGACGGTGTCGGGCGAGTCCTACGGCCCGATCCAGCCGAACACTCCGTTCAGCGTGAGTGCCCCGAACGCGGTGGTGAAGGGCCGGCCGATCGTCATCTCCGGGACCGGTTACCTGGCGACCGACGGCACGACCGGCTCGGTGGCGAACTTCATGGTGGACGCCTCCTACTCCGGCGACCCGAACACGTTGAGCACGACCCGCGAGATCATCAACCCGGTCACCGGGCAGCCGTTCGCCGACAAGCGTTCGCACGGGGTCGTCCAGGCCAATGCCGACGGCACGTGGCAGATCTCGATTCCGTGGCCGGATGAGACCAACACGACGCGGGACGCGTCCTTCTTCGCGTCGAACTGGACGAAGGGCACGCAGCACATCGTGCGGATCCTGACCGGTTCGCTGCTGAGCAGCCCGGCCGACTACCAGCGCGGCATCTCCGTCCGCTTCACCATCGTCGACCCGCCCGCCCCGCCAGGAAAGGCGCTCACCAAGACGCCGACGCCCACGATCTCGGGCACGGGGAAGGTCGGCAAGACGCTGAAGGCGAAGGCCGGCACGTGGAAGCCGTCGAAGGTGAAGCTCAAGTACCAGTGGCTGCGTGACGGTGAGCCGATCGCGAAGGCGACGAAGTCCAGCTACAAGCTGGCCAAGGCGGATGCGGGGCGCAAGATCACCGTCCGGGTGACCGGGTCGAAGTCCGGCTACGTCAGTGTGGCCAGGACGTCGAAGGCCAAGTCGGTCGCCAAGGTGAAGGCCAAGGTGAAGCTGACGCTGCCCAAGTCCGTCGCCCGCGGCGTGCCGGCCACGGCCAAGGTGACGGTCTCCGCCCCGGTGGCGAACCCGACCGGCATTGTGACCGTGAAGGTGAGCGGGCAGACCCTCACCGTCCCGCTCACCGCCGACGACAAGGGCAAACTCGCCATCGAACTGCCCGCGATCGCCAAGAAGGGCAAGCACAAGGTGAAAGCCTCCTTCAAGCCGGACGGCGCGACCGCGGCGAGCACGAGCTCGTCCAGCACCGTCACCAAGAAGCTGAAGGTCCGCTGATTCCCACCCCCAGCGCCGCCGGATCCCCGCTTGTCGGTGCGGGGATTCGGCGGACCACCCCTCGGAGCGCCATGACCCGGATTCCGCCCAAGCCGCCGCGGCCGCACGCCGCGCCGTTGGCGGTCAGCCCGGCGATCCTGGAGCTCGAGCGCCGGGTGGCCAGAGCCGGCGCCGGGACGCCGGAGGGCGCCGCCCTCGTCCAGGCTTTCTGGGCGGGCGCCGGCGCCCGTTCCCCGCTCGTCGAACCGGTTGCCGGCGAGCGGGGATCCCGGCTCGTCACCTTCCTGTGGCAGGACGCCGCCGCCGAGCGGGTGCTGCTGTTCGTCAACCGGATCACCGACGAGCGCAACCTGGCGCCCAGCTACCTGCGCCGCGTCGCCGGCGCCGACCTGTGGCACCTCACCTACCGGCTCGGCTCCGACTGGCGGGCCTCCTACGCCTTCCTGCCGCAGCGCGGCGTCCGCCCGGTGTGGCTGGACGGCGACGACCAGCGGGCCATCCGCGCCGCCCTCGACCAGGGGCTGGCCGACCCGCGCAACCCGGAGACCTGCCGGAACCGGCCCGGCACCGTCATGTCGGTGGTCTCCCTGCCGGACGCCCCCGCCCAGCCCTGGGTCGCCCGCCGCGAGGGCGTCGCCCACGGCACGGTGACTGAACGGACCGCCCCCGACGGCCGCCGAGCCTGGGTGTACGAGCCGCCCCACGTCGCAGCGGAGACCCCGGTCGTCCTCGTGCTGGACGGCGAGGTGTGGACCTCCACGCAGGATCTCGCGACCACCATGGACAACCTGATCGCCGACGGCGCGGTGCGTCCGGCGCATCTGGTGATGCTCGACTCCGGCGGCCAGGCGAGCCGCTGGGAGGAGCTGGCCGGCTCCGGCGACCCCGGCCACTACCTGGTCCGTCGCCTGCTGCCATGGGCGCGTCAGCAGTACCGGATCAGCGCTCGCCGCGAGGAGGTGATCGTGGCCGGGCTGAGCCTCGGCGGGCTGGTCGCGCTGCGCGCCGCGCTGGAGCATCCGGACGAGGTCGGCGGCGTGATCAGCCAGTCCGCGTCGCTGTGGCAGGACAACCTGGCCCGGCAGCTGGCCGCCGCGGACGCCAGCCGGCTGCGCGCCTACCTGGAGGTGGGCTCGCAGGAGTGGGTGCTGGCCGGCCCCAACCATCAGGTCGCCGCCCGGCTCGCCCAGGCGGGCGCGGAGGTGCGCTTCGTGGAGTACAACGGCGGCCACGACTACGCCTGCTGGCGCGGCGGCCTGGCGGACGGCCTGCGCCACCTTCTGGTCTGACCAAATTCCGGAAATAGGCACGCAGCACCTTGTCAATATCAAGTAAGGTGAAGCTAACCATAATCAGATGAAGGCACGGTTGGGTCCGTGCCGCAGAAGTGGGGATTTGTCGTGTCCTGGATTGCCGCCCCGCGTCATGGACGCAGGCGATCGTGGGTCGGGGCCGTGCTGGCCGGGCTCATGCTCGCGCTGCTGGCCGGCTGCGGAGCGACCCCGACGACGCAGGTGACGCAGGCGGCCCCGAGTGAGTCGCCGAGCGTCCAGCCGAGCAGCCCTGCGGCCGGCGACGGGGTGGCGAAGGACATCCCGGGCCTGGCGGACGGCACCCCGGTCCGGGTGATCGAGGACGTGAACCACGAGCCGGTCACGGTCCCTGCCGATCCGCAGCGGGTGGTCACCCTCTCCGAGCCGACCCTGGACGGCGCCCTGGCGCTGGGGGTGAAGCCGATCGGCTCGGTCAACGGCCGCGGCCAGTCGACCATGCCCAACTACCTGATCGATCTGGCCGAGGGCATCCCGACGGTGGGCACGGTCGCGCAGTTCAACTTCGAGGCGATCGCGGCGCTGAAGCCCGACCTGATCCTCACCTACGCCTCCGGCGGCAACAACCCCGAGTCGGTGGCGATCCTGCAGCAGATCGCCCCGGTCTACTTCGTCGGGTACGCCGGCGCGGCCTGGAAGACCACCTTCCGCAATGTCGCCAACGCCCTGAACCGGGTGGACGCGGCCGAGCAGCTGCTCGGCGAGTTCGACGCCTACGCCGCCGACGTGGCGAGCCGGCTGCAGGCGGCCGGCTTCGCCGACAAGACCTTCTCCATCGTCCGCTGGCAGGGCTCCAACGCCTCGCTGATCCTGAAGGAGCTGCCGCCCGGCATGGCTCTGGAGGCGATCGGCCTCAAGCGTCCGCCCGCCCAGGACAAGGAGGGACGCGGCCACTCCGAGCCGATCTCGCTGGAGAACCTGACGGACGCCGACGCCGACTACATGTTCTTCGGCACTCTGGGCGGCTCCAGCGTCGACAACCCGACCGCGGGCGGGACGGCCGACATCTCCGGCGCCCAGCAGGCCTACGACGAGGCCGTTCAGGTGCCTGGCTTCCGCGAGCTCACGGCCTACAAGGAGGGCCACGTGATCCTGGTGGACGGCTCGCTGTGGACCTCCACCGGCGGCCCGATCCTGATGCGCCGCATCATCGAGTTCGTCGAGGGGGAGCTGCTGTGAGGAGCCGCCTGACCTCGCTCGTCCTCGCCTGGCTGCTCGCGGTCGGTCTGGTGGCGGGCCTGCCGTGCCTCGCCCACGCCGACGACGCAGAGCCGGCCGGCCCGGCGCCGGCCGCGGCGGAGGAGAAGCCGGCCGAGCCCAAGGCGGAGCCGAAGCCTGAGCCGAAGCCCGAGCCGGAGCCGAAGCCCGAGCCGGAGAAGAGCGCTGAACCCGCGCCGGCGCCGGAGTCGTCCGTCGACCCCGAGGAGAGCGCTCCAGCCGACGAGCCGAGGCCCGAGGCTGCCGAGCCGGCTCCACAGCCGGAGACGTCGCCGAGCGAACCGGCCGATACGGCTGACGACAAACCCGCCGACCCGCTCGTCCCCGACCCCGAGGACGCGCTCGCGGCCGCCGACTCCGATCAGCCCCAGCCCCGGCCGCGCTCCGCCGCCCGGAGCGGCTTCGTGACCGGCGACGCCACCACCCACACCCTGCCTGACGGCGCCACCCTCACCTACAACGCGACCGTCACCGCCGGCCAGCCGATCCG
>CAZLWS010000078.1:11445-14559 GCA_964563205.1 uncultured Propionibacteriaceae bacterium
CGGCGCACACCGGAGTCGAGTTCTGCTTCCGCGGACCCGAGAAGGTCGTCGCCGGCCAGCCGATCGTCCTCGAAGGGGTCAGCGGCTACCTCGCCACCGACGGCCAGACCGGCTCGGTGGTCAACTTCTTCCTCGACGCCGAGTTCTCCGGCGACCCGAACACGGTCTACTCCAAGAAGCTGTTCACCAACCCGGCCAGCGGGGCGACGATCAGCGACCGTCGGACGACCGCGATCGTGCAGGCGGACGCCGCCGGCGCGTGGCGGGTCGAGATCCCGTGGCCGACCGTGGACACGGTCTCGCCGACCAGCAACGGGCAGGGCAGCTACACCCCCGACGAGCTCGCGGCGAAGTTCGCCCCCGGCACGACGCACAGCGTCCGCATGCTCACCGGCTCGCTGCTGAACAACCCGGCCGACCGGCAGCGCGGGGCGTCGGTCTACTTCACCGTGGTCGGCTCCCTCGACGACGAGGTGGGGGTCACCGAGCCGCTGTACGAGCACCAGACCTTCGAATCCGAGACCGCGGGCGACCAGGCCGTCGCCTGGGTGCAGCAGCAGGTCGGCTCCGGGCAGAGCATCGCGCTCACCGGCGCCGGCTGGCTTGCCAAGGACCGGCAGTGGGGCTCGACCGTCGTCGTCCGACTGCAGGACGAGACCGGCGCCTACTACCAGGGCTCGGACGCGGACCCGGCGGATCCGACGGTCTGGCAGGTCATCCAGGTCCCCGAATCGGGCGAACTCGACGCCGAGCTCGCGCTGCCGTCCGGCGCCAAGGGCGGCGACTACGTCGCGGTGGAACTGACCACCAGCGACGACGAGACGCCGCTCGGGGATGTCGCCCGGCACTGGGTCTCCGAACCGGTCACCATCGACAACCTGGCCTACGTCCCCGACCTCGGCGAGGACGCGACCTGCACCGCCGCCCCTGGCGCCGCCAGCTACGAACTCGCCCCGGGCATGAAGACGCCTGCCGCGAACGTGGGCGGCACGATCCGGCTGGTCGGCAAGGACTGGTGCAACCTGGTCGGCGGCGGCTCGCTGATCGCCATCAAGATCGACGACGGCGCCTACTCCCGGCTGGCCGGCCAGACCGCGCCGCTGTACGACGCGAACCTGGGCGCAGAGACAGGCGAGTGCCCGGCGGGGATCTGCGTCTCGAACAAGACGATCTGGTACGTCATCGAGGCCGACGAGCAGGGCTCCTTCGACGTGAACATCCCGCTGCCGACCCGGACGAACTCCGCGCCCGGCTTCGGCGAGGGCGCCTACACGCTGCGGATCATGACCCGGACGCTCAGCGCCGACCCGTACTACCAGGGCCGGCGGCCCGACCCGTCGCGGACCATGAAGAGCCCTGGCTTCACTGTGGTCGCCGAGGGCGAGTCGCTGGATGACGTGAAGCCGGGCCGGCCCAGCGCGGCGCCTGATCCGCTGCACGCCGCCGACGACCTCACCGACGCGGCTCGCGGCGCCGTGACCGTCGACCAGCAGGCCAAGCGCTGGCTGGTGACCGTCCCCGCCGCCGCCCACGGCGACTGGGTGTACGTCAACCTCTACGACGGCGCCTCGCCACGCTTCCCGTGGGCCAGCCAGTGGTTCGAGGTGGACGCCAACCACAAGGTGAGCCTGCCAGTGACCGGCATGACGCTGCCGTCGGGAACCAACAAGCTGTCGGTGCAGGACCGCGACGGCGGCCTGCTCGGCTGGACGACGGTGACGGTCGCGGCCGCGAGCAGCACCCGTCCGAAGCTCCTGGTCACGCCGGTCAGCTTCAACGCGACCGTGGGCAAGCCCAAGCCGGAGCAGGCCCCCGCCCAGCCGGTCGCCGGGTACGCCGACCTGACCGACGCCAACGCCGGCAAGGCGACCGCCAAGGCGTCCGACGGCAAGCTGACGGTGACCGTGCCCGGCGTCGCGGGCGGCGAGTGGGTCTACCTCACCCTGTACACCGAGACCGGCCGGGTGGCGGGCGTCGACTGGGTGCAGGTCGGCAGCGACCACACCTTCACCGTGGCCGTCGGCAAGCTGCCGAACGGCAGTCACAAATTGGCCCTGCAGGGCTCGGACGGGAAGCTGCTCGGCTGGGTGCCCGCCGACGGCCCAGGGCCGCTGCCAGTCAGCGAGCCGGGAGCTGTGCCCGGCACGCAGCAGCCGTCCAGCCAGCCAGACGAGCCTGCCGGCAGCCCAGCCGGTGCGCCGCAACAGGCAGAGACCCCAGTCGCTGCGGGAGACGGCAACCTGACGCTGATCCTGGTCGGCCTCGCCTTCCTGGTGCTGGCCGGCTCCGCCGCGGGCGTGATCGCCCTGTCGAGCCCCGTCCGTCCGGCCGCTACGAGCAAGGGATGACCATGAACTCTCATCGAACCCGGATCGCCCGCCTGCTGGCGGTGGTGGCGCTCGCGTTCGGGCTGCTGGTCGGCGTCCCCGCCGCGGCCTCCGCACTGCCGCCGGACGGGCCTGGGCCGGAGACCCCGGGCACCAAGTCGAAGGTGTGGCCCAAGAAGGTGAAGGCCGGCGAGCGGCTGAACTTCGAGGTGTGGGGCCTCCCGGCGAACGAGACCGTCTACATCAAGATCGACGACGGCAACATGTGCAAAGACACTTCGCACGGCGCCTGCGTCTACCACACCCAGAAGCTCGACAAGAAGGGTCACGCGAAGGGCTCGCTGGTGGTGCCCAACCTGGGGGCCGGGAAGCACTGGCTGCGGATGCTCGCCACCGGCGACGTCTTCGACTCCAAGACCGGCGAGAAGATCGGCTACAAGGGCTACACCCGCCGCGGCGGGAACACGTTCACGGTGGTCGCGGGCGGCGCCTCCGACAAGAGCCCAGGCGGCGCGGGCGGCGGCGCCGCCAACGCCGACGGGACGATCGAAGGCGGCTCGGTGGAGATCGACCTCGGCGAGGAGAGCCCCAGCCCCTCGCCCTCCGTGACCCCTGAGGAGACCGCAACCCCGGAGCAGACCCCGTCCGCGGAATCGGCTGAAACGCCCGTGTCAGAGTCGTCCACCCCCGCAGCCGCCCCGCCCGCGAACCCAGCCCCGCCCGCCCCACCCGCAGCCGCGGCTCCAGTGCCCGTGGCCGGCATCGCCGCCCTGGCCGGCGCAGTCGT
>CAZLWS010000079.1:0-14327 GCA_964563205.1 uncultured Propionibacteriaceae bacterium
CGTCGGGAAGAACGAGTCCATGCCGAAGGTGCGGGCCTCGTCGGGGATGATCGGGACGACGTGCGGGGCGAAGCCCTTGTCGCGCATCAGATCCTTGAGCAGCCGGACGAAGGCCATGGTGGTGGCGACCGGCTGGTTGCCGGAGCCCTTCTTGACCACCGCGTAGGCGTCGTCGCCGGGCAGCGACAGCTGCTTGCCGGCGGTGCGACGCTCGGGCACCCCGCCGCCGAGCACCTTGCGGCGCTCCATCACGTACTGGATGCGCTCGTCGGACAGGCCGGGGTTGACGTACGGCGGCTGGTACGGGTTCTCCTCCAGGACGGCGTCCGAGATCGGCATCTCCAGCCGGTCGCGGAACTGCTTCAGGTCGCTCAGCGCCAGCTTCTTCATCTGGTGGGTCGCGTTGCGTCCGGCGAAGTGGGAGCCGAGGAAGTAGCCCTTGATGGTGTGGGCCAGGACGACGGTCGGAGCGCCGGTGAACTTGGTGGCGGCGTCGTAGGCGGCGTACACCTTGTGGTAGTCGTGGCCGCCGCGGGTGAGCGCCCAGATCCGCTCGTCCGACCAGTCCTCGACCATCTTCGCGGTGCGCGGGTCGCGGCCGAAGAACTGCTCGCGGACGAAGCCGCCGTCGTTGGCGCGGAAGGTCTGGTAGTCGCCGTCGACGGTGGTGTTCATCACGTTCAGCAGGGCGCCGTCGCGGTCGGCCGCCAGCAGCGGATCCCAGCCGCGGCCCCAGACCGCCTTGATGACGTTCCAGCCGGCGCCGCGGAAGAAGCTCTCCAGCTCGCCCATGATCTTGCCGTTGCCGCGCACCGGGCCGTCGAGGCGCTGCAGGTTGCAGTTGACCACGAAGGTCAGGTTGTCGAGGTTCTCGTAGGCGGCCAGCTGCAGCGCGCCGCGGCTCTCCACCTCGTCCATCTCGCCGTCGCCGAGGAAGGCCCAGACCCGCTGGTCGGAGGTGTCCTTCAGGCCGCGGTTGTGCAGGTACTTGTTGAAGCTCGCCTGGTAGATCGCCGCGATCGGGCCCAAGCCCATGGAGACGGTCGGGAACTCCCAGAAGGACGGCATCTGCCGCGGGTGCGGGTAGGAAGGCAGCGCGCGGATCTTGCCGTCGACGATGTGGCTCTTCTCCTGCCGGAAGCCGTTCAGGTCGTCCTCGTCGAGGCGGCCTTCCAGGAAGGCGCGGGCGTACATGCCGGGGCTGGCGTGGCCCTGGAAGAAGACCTGGTCACCGCCGCCGGGGTGATCCTTGCCGCGGAAGAAGTGGTTGAAGCCGACCTCGTAGAGGGTGGCCGAGGAGGCGTAGCTGGAGATGTGGCCGCCGACGCCGACGCCCGGACGCTGCGCGCGGTGCACCATCATGGCGGCGTTCCAGCGCACCAGGCGGCGGAACTTGCGCTCCAGCTCGACGTCGCCGGGGTACCACGGCTCGTTCTCCGGCGGGATGGTATTGACGTGGTCGGTGGCCACCAGCGAGGGCAGCCCCAGGTGCCGCTGCCGGGAGCGCTCGAGCAGCTTCAGCATCACGTACCGAGCGCGGTTGCGTCCCACCCCGTCGATCATCGTGTCCAGGGAATCCAGCCACTCGGCGGTCTCCTCGGAGTCGATGTCGGGCAGATTGGTGGGCAGCCCGTTCAGGATCGGCCCCCTGGATTCGCGATCAGCCACAGCGTTCCCTTCCTTGTGCTCCCGGCATCGAAGTGCAATCGATCACGCAACCTACCAGCCGGGCTTCGTGTTCCCCAGCTATCGTCCCACCGCAGGCCCGGCTTGACGATGGGTGAGTTCCAGCAGGCGGGCGCCGTCGCGGAACAGTCACACTAGGCTGACCGGGACAAGGAGGCGGAATGTCGACTCCCCCGGCCGGGTGGTGGCCCTCGGAGGCCGAGCGCGCGGTGCTGGCCCGCGGGCTGCGGGCGTCCGCCGCGTCGCTGACCACGGCGGCGATGGCGCGGATCGCCGAGCAGCACCCGTGGTTCGCCGAACTCGACGCCGAGAACCGCTCCTGGATCACCGTCGTGGCCCGCTCGGGCATCGACAGCTTCATCACCTGGTTCGCCGACGGCGGCGCCGGCAGCCCGCCGCGCAACATCTTCGACGCCGCGCCGCGCGCCCTCACCCGCCAGATCACGCTGCACCAGACCGTCGATCTGGTGCGGACGACGATCGACACCGTCGAGGCCGAGATCGCCCGGCAGGCGCCCGAGGCGCAGACCCCGCTGCAACTGGCGATCGTCCACTACTCCCGGGAGGTCGCCTTCGGCGCCGCCGAGGTGTACGCCCGCGCCGCCGAGCTCCGGGGACGCTGGGACGCCCGGCTGGAGGCGCTGGTGGTGGACGCGGTGATCCGCGGCGACGCCGACGACTCGGTCACCTCGCGGGCCTCGGCGCTGGGCTGGTCGGACCCCTCCGGGGTGGCCGTGGTCATCGGGGACGCCCCGCACGACGCGGGCCGCGCCATCGAGGATCTCCGGCAGGTGGCCGCGTCCGCCGGCTATGACGTGCTGGCGGCCCAGCAGGGCGACCGGCTGGTAGTCATCGTGGGCGGCGAGCTCACCGAGGCCGACAGCGCGCCGCTGGTGGCCCTGGTCGCGCAGTTCCAGTCCGGGTTCGGGCCCGGCCACATCGTGGTCGGCCCGATCGTCGCGAACCTCGCGGAGGCGGCCCGGTCGGCGCGCTCTGCGCTGTCGGGGCTTCGCTCGGCGCACGCCTGGCCGGAGGCTCCGCGGCCGGTGACCTCCGCCGACCTGCTGCCCGAGCGGGTGCTCGCCGGCGACGGCCACGCCCGGCGGCTGCTGGCCGAGCAGATCTATCAGCCGCTGATCGCCGCCGGCGGCGACCTGGTGGCGACGCTGACCGAGTTCCTCGCCCAGGGCGGCTCCATCGAGGCCACCGCGCGAGCCCGCTACATCCACCCCAACACCGTCCGCTACCGGCTGCGCCGACTGCAGGAGGTCACCGGCTACAGCGCCACCGACCCCCGCGACGCCTACGTGCTGCGGCTGGCCCTCACCCTCGGCCGCCTGCTCAGCTGACCGGGAATGACGTAGCCAGCTGCCTGATCTCCACAATCAGCTCCGGGAATTCCCGCGCAGTTTCGCGGATCTCTTTGTAGGATTCCCACAAAACGGGGTGTCCAGTTTCGTCATGGCATCCTCGACGGACGGGGCAGGCTCACGCCAAAGTAGGAACGTGCTCGCAATCGTCGCGCCCGGTCAGGGCGCTCAAACCCCCGGATTCCTCGCACCCTGGCTCGCAGAGCCCGCCTTTGCTGATCGACTGGCCTGGTATTCGGCCGTCAGCGGCCTCGATCTGGCCCACTATGGCACCGAGGCGGACGCCGAGACCATCCGGGACACCGCCGTCGCCCAGCCGCTGCTGGTCGCCGCCGGCCTGGCTGCCGCCGCCGAGCTGAGCCCGGACGTCCCTGCTCAGGCCGGCGTGCTGGCCGGCCATTCGGTGGGCGAGCTCACCGCCGCCGCCCTGGCCGGCGTGCTGAGCGTCGAGCAGGCGCTCGTCCTGGTCCGCGAGCGCGGCGCGCAGATGGCCGCCGCCAGCGCGGTGCGTCCGACCTCGATGACGGCCGTCGTGGGCGGGGTCGCCGAGGAGGTGCTGGCAGCCATCGAGGCCGCCGGGCTCACCGCCGCCAACAACAACGGCTCCGGCCAGGTCGTCGCCGCCGGCACCGTCGAGCAGCTGGCCGAGCTCAGCGCCAACCCTCCGGCCCGCGCCCGGCTGATCCAGCTCAGCGTCGCCGGCGCCTTCCACACCGTCCACATGGAGCCGGCCGTCGCCCACCTGACCCGGCTCGCCCGGGCGATCCAGACCGGCGAGCCCCGCACCCGGCTGCTCACCAACGCCGACGGCACGGTCGTCGTCAGCGGGCCGGAGTACCTCGGCCGGCTGGTCAAGCAGGTCGCCAACCCGGTGCGCTGGGATCTGTGTCTGCAGACCTTCGCCGAACTCGGCGTGACGGGCCTGCTGGAACTGCCGCCGTCCGGTACTCTCACCGGGATCGCCAAGCGCAATCTCAAGGGAGTCGAGCTGTTCTCGCTCAACACCCCCGACCAGTTGCCCGCGGCGCAGGAGTTCATCGCCAATCACGGAGGTAATGCATGACCACCCTGAAGGCCAGCGTCGGTTCCCCTTACGCCCGCATTCTCGCGGTCGGCTCGGCGCTGCCCAGCCGGGTGCTCGACAACGAGTACATGGTGCAGTTCATCGACTCCTCCGACGAGTGGATCAGGCAGCGCACCGGCATCCACGAGCGCCGCTGGCTCGGCGAGGGCGAGAGCCTGGAGAGCCTGGCGCTGGCCGCCTCCCGGCAGGCGATCGAACGCGCCGGCCTGCAGCCCTCGGACGTGGACGCGCTGCTGCTGGCCACCGTCTCCCACTTCACCCAGACCCCCGCGCTGGCCCCGCAGCTGGCCGACCAGCTGGGCATGGTGGACGCCGTCGCCTACGACATCTCCGCCGCCTGCGCCGGCTTCTGCTACGCCCTGGCCCAGGCCGAGGCGCTGGTCCGCGCCGGCTCCGCCCGCAACGTGCTGGTGGTGGGCGCCGAGGCGCTGAGCAAGCTGACCGACATCAACGACCGCGGCACCGCGTTCATCTTCGCCGACGGCGCCGGGGCGGCGATCGTCGGGCCGAGCGAGACCAACGGCATCGGCCCGGTGGTGTGGGGCTCGGACGGCTCCCAGGCCGGCGCCATCTGGCAGACCGCCGACTGGGAGTCCGCCGTCGAAGGCGGCCAGTGGCCGGCCCTGGCGATGGACGGCCGCGCCGTGTTCAAGTGGGCGACGAGCTTCATCGCCACCGCCGCCGCCCGCTGCCTGGAGGAGTCCGGCCTCGCCCCCGACGACCTGGAGGTGTTTGTCCCGCATCAGGCGAACAACCGGATCACCGACACCCTGCTGCGGTATCTGAAGCTGCCGGAGAAGGTCGTCGTGGCCCGCACCATCCAGGGCCTCGGCAACAACTCGGCGGCCTCCGTCCCGATCGCGATGGATTCGCTGCTGACCTCGGGCGAGGCCAAGAGCGGCCAGACCGCCCTGCTGATCGGCTTCGGCGCCGGGCTGGTATACGCCGGCCAGGTCGTCACCCTCCCCTAGTTCCCCGGCGCCGCCGGAACCCGCCACCAACCAAAAGGAGAAATCCGTGGCCACCACTGAAGAGATCCGTTCCCAGCTCGCCGAGCTCGTCAACGACGTCGCCGGTGTGCCGGTCGACGAGGTCCAGCTCGACAAGTCCTTCGTCGAGGATCTCGACGTCGACTCGCTGGCGATGGTCGAGATCATCGTCGGCTGCGAGGAGAAGTTCGGCGTCGTCATCCCCGACGAGGAGTCGAAGAACCTCAAGACCGTGGGCGACGCCGTCGCCTACATCGAGGCCCACAGCTGAACCACCCTCGGTCGTCCCCAACCCTTCTCGGTCATTCCCGCGAAGGCGGGGATGCCAGGGACATCACTCCTGTCATCCCGGCGAAGGCCGGGATCTCAGTGACACCGACTGCGGAGTGATCGGGCCTGCCACTGAGGCAAGCCCGGTCGCTCCCCCGTCCGACCGACGATCGCCCCCATTCCTGCTCACACCTGCGGAGTCCCATGACTGAGATCGTGATCACCGGCCTCGGCGCCACCACCCCTCTGGGCGGCGACCTGGCCTCCACCTGGGCCGGCCTGCTGGCCGGGAAGTCCGGCGTCACCCGGATCGCCGAGGAGTGGGCGGACGAACTGCCCGCCAAGATCGCCGCGAGCGCCGCGGTCGACCCGTCCGAGGTGATCGACCGGGTGAAGGCCCGCCGCCTCGACCGCTCGACCCAGCTGGCCCTGATCGCCGCCCAGGAGGCGTGGACGGACGCCGGCTACGACTGGGAGGCCGAGGAGCAGCCGGACGTCGATCCGCACCGCCTGATCGTGTCGCTCGCCAGCGGCATCGGCGGCCTGCACTCCCTGCTGAACAACTGGGACGTGCAGCGCGACAAGGGCTATCGCCGGGTGAGCCCGTTCACCATCCCGATGCTGATGGCCAACGCCCCGGCCGCCAACGTCGGCATGCAGGTGCACGCGAAGGCCGGGGTGCACACCCCGGTGTCGGCCTGCGCCTCGTCCAACGAGGCGATCGCGCTCGCGCTCGACCAGCTGCGGCTGGGTCGCGCCGACATGGCCGTGGTCGGCGGCACCGAGGCCACCATCCATCCGCTGCCGATGGCCGCCTTCGGCCAGATGCAGGCGCTCAGCCGCCGCAACGACGAGCCCGAGCGCGCCTCCCGTCCGTGGGACGTGGAGCGGGACGGCTTCGTCATGGGCGAGGGCTCCGCGGTGCTGATCATCGAGACCCTCGAGCACGCCAAGGCCCGCGGCGCGAAGATCTACGGCACCCTGGCCGGGGCCGGCATCACCGCCGACAGCCACGACATCGTCCAGCCGGATCCCTCCGGCGAGGGCCAGTTCGGGGCGATGCGCAAGGCCATCATCGACGCCGGGCTGCAGCCCTCCGACATCAAGCACGTCAACGCCCACGGCACCTCGACCCCGCAGGGCGACGTGACCGAGGCCGGCTCCATCCGCTACGGCCTGGGCGACGCCGTGGACGGCTGCGTGGTCACCTCCACCAAGTCGATGACCGGCCACCTGCTCGGCGGCGCCGGCGCCCTGGAGACGGTCGCGTCCGTCCTGGCGCTACGCGACCGCCTGGTGCCCCCGACCATCAACCTGGAAAACCCCGAGCCCGGCCTCGGCATCGACATCGCCGCCAACGTCGCCCGTCCGCTCGCCGCCGAAGGCGACCTGGCCGCGGTGAACAACTCCTTCGGCTTCGGCGGCGCCAACGTCGCCGTCGTGGTCACCAACGCCAACGTCACAGACTGACCTGAGCTAGGCATCGGTGGGTCCTAGCGCAGTCTCACGCTCCGTCGGACCCCACTCCTCGGCGACCGCCATGGCCCGCGCGAGGGCAGCGTGGTCAATCCGTCGAATCGGCGAAAGCCACGCGGCCACCGCTCCGGTCCCGGCGAGCGCGGCGATCAGCAGATAGGTCGTGCCAACCGTCGTGACGTCGGCGAGCAAGCCGCCGAGAGCGGCGCCGATCGCCTGAGCCGTCCCACCGACCAAGCGGACGGAAGCATTCACCCTGCTCTGCAGGGCGTCCGGCGTGATGCGCTGTCGGATGGAGATGCTGTTGAGGACGGCCAGCGTGACTGCGAACTCCCAGACGCCCAGCAAGGCAATGGAGGCCGGCGCCCAGGTGACCACCGCTGCCGCAGCCAGCAGAATCGCGCTCGCGGACTGCGCACCGATCGACACCTGACCGGGTGGCACCAGTCTGGTGACGGTCGGCAGCAGGCTCGCAGCAAGCAGCGCGCCGACCGCGCCCCCCGCGTAGAGCAACCCCACGAACCCGCCGTCCTGGTCGAAGCCGAGATGGCGAACCGCGTACACGACCACCAGGCTCAGGCCCGCTCCAGTGGCGACGCTCCCGAGGGTGCCCACCAGCAGAAGCGGCCATTGGACGGGGTGGGTGCGGATGAACTTGAACCCCTCGCCGATGTCCCGAAGGATCCCGCCGAAAGTCACCTGTCGGCGCGCGTCGTCGAGGCGGGGTCCGAGCGGTCGCCGCACGAACGGGAGCAACGCCGCGAGGATCATGAAGGTCGCTGCGTTCAGCGCGAGCGCCGGAACTGCGCCCACCGCCGCCGCAAGCGCCCCGCCGAGCGGCAGGCCGATGACACCGCATAGGGTCCACGCCCCGTGGACGAGGCTGCTGGCCGCGACGATCCGGTCACGGCCGACGAGGGCGGGCACGGCTCCCATGTCCGCCGCCTCCGCCACCGTATAGGCCGCAGCCGAGACGACTGCCGCCAGGTACAGCCCGCCGACGGTCAGTGACCCGACCCACGCCAGCAGCGGAGCGATGGCCAGCCCGAGCCCGGCCGCGAGATAGCCCCCGATCATCAGCGCTCTGCGGCTCACCCGATCGGCGAGGGCGCCCGCGAAGAGGCCGAGCAGAAAGCCCGGGAGCAGCTGAACCGTGAACAGCAGAGCAGTGAGAGCTGCCGAGTCAGACAGTTGGTAGCAGAGCAACGGAAGCACCACTCGACCGACCTGCATGCCGAGGAAGGACACGATGCTCGCGCCGTAGTAGACGACGAAGCTCGAGTCGGTCAGAAGCGAGAACCTGTGAGGTGACGGGCCAGTGGGCACCGTGATAGCTTATCGATAATGATACGCACTTCAAGGTTGGGCGCGCGGGGTTGGCCGAGCGACACCCGGGAAAGCCCTGTGGCGCCACCCAAACGTGAACCTGGTCGAGCGCCGTTCGCGGGAAGTCGGGCATTTGTCACCCTCAATGCCTCGCTTGTCATCTCGATGATGGTCCTCGCGGTAGTCGGTGTGTCGATAGGCGCCGAACCGGTGCCGTTCGAGGCTGTGTGGCGGGTCATCGCAGGGAGAATCGGGCTCGGCCCGGACTCGGCCACCCTGCTCGAACAGCAGATCGTCTGGGAGCTCCGACTGCCTCGGGTGCTGCTCGGGCTCCTGGTCGGCTCTGGCCTGGCCATCGCCGGCACCGTCATCCAGGCCATCGTCCGCAACCCTCTGGGCGATCCCTATCTGGTCGGAATCGTTCCCGGAGCGACCCTCGGCGCCCTCATCGTCATCGTCGGAGGTGCCGGTGTCGCCTCCCACCTGCCCCTGAGCCTCGCGGCGTTCGTCGGCGGAATGCTCGCGTTCGTGATCACCTTCCTGCTGAGCCGACAGGGCGGCCAATGGCCCGCAACGCGCCTTGTGCTCTCGGGTGTGGCGATCGGCTATCTCTTCACCTCCGGCACCTACTTCTTGCAGGTCATGGCTTCGCCGAGCCAGGTGCAGCGTGTTCTGTTCTGGACCCTGGGAAGCGTCGCCGGGGCCCATTGGGAGGATGTACTGCTCCCTGGCCTGACCATCGTCGCGATTGCCGCGTGGCTGTTGACGCAGGGTGAGAAGCTCAACGCACTCAGCCTTGGCACGGAAGTCGCAGGAACCCTCGGCGTCGACGTTGGGCGCCTGCAGTTCCTGCTGATGGCCGCGGTTGCGCTGGTCACCGGCACGCTCGTCGCGGTGGCGGGAGGCGTTGGCTTCGTGGGCCTGGTCATTCCTCACCTCGCCCGGCTGCTCGTGGGGGCTGAGAACAGTCGCGTTCTGATCACTGGCTCGCTGCTCGGCGCCGGCTTCCTTGTCCTCGTCGACATCTTTGCCCGGACGGCGATCCGCGGGGCCGAACTCCCCCTCGGGGTGTTCACTGCGGCGATCGGCGGCCCGTTCCTGATCTGGCTGCTGAACGCGCACGGCCGGAAGGCCGGCCGCTGATGGAACTCCGCGTTGAGGGCCTTGTGGTCCGGATTGGCGACAGATCGATCGTGGACAAGGTCACGATTGAAGTGCCGTCAGGCTCCGTGGTCGGCCTGCTTGGGCCCAACGGCGCCGGCAAGACGACGATGCTTCGTTCGCTCTATCGCGCGCTCCGCCCGACAGCAGGCGTCGTGACCATCGATGAGGCGGACCTATGGCGGATGTCGGCGCGAGAGGCCGCCCGACAGGTGGCCGCGATGACACAGGACCATCCGGTCGAGTTCGAGTTCAGCGCTCGCGAGATTGTGCGCCTCGGCCGATTGCCGCACAAGCGGCTGCTAGACCGGCGATCCCGACGCGACGACGACATCGTCGAGCACGCCGCCGCGCTCGCGCAAGCATCACACCTTATGGATCGCATGTTCAGCACACTTTCCGGTGGCGAACGGCAACGGGTGCTGCTGGCGCGGGCACTCACCAAAGAACCGCAGTTGCTCGTCCTCGACGAGCCGACGAACCATCTCGACATCGGAGGCCAGCTCGATCTGCTCCAACTGATCCGGGCGACCGGGGTGACCGTGGTGGCCGCCCTCCATGACCTCAATCTCGCGGCCGCGATCTGCGATCAGGTCGTCCTGCTCAAGGAGGGCCGCGTCGCCGCCGCAGGAGCGCCTGCGGACGTGCTCACCTCCGAGTTGCTTGCGGCCGTGTACGGCGTTCGAGCTCACTGCGGAGTCCACCCCCTCACCGGACGGATCCTCCTCGCCTTCGATGTCCTGACCGATCGGGCTCCGGCCCAGGCGTAGCACCTCAGACCCACACCTGCGGCCACGGACGAAAGGACCAACATGCTGCACCGACCATCCCCACGAACCATCGCCGTCGCGATCGCGGGCACCGCTGCCATCGCACTGATGGGTTGCTCGCCCGGCAGCGGTTCATCGTCTGCGACGTCCACACCCGCGGGTGCGGCCCCCACCGGAGCCCAGCTCGCCACCGTCGTCAACTGCGGGCGAGAGCTGTCAGTCTCCACCCCGCCGTCGCGGGTGCTCATCGGCTACCCCACCATCTGGAAGACACTGGATGCACTAGGTGTCGGCGACAGTGTGGCGGGGTATCTGACCGGTGGCCTGACCGACCTGCCGGCCGGGGCCGATCCGAGCATTCAGGAAGTGTCCTCCGAGTACCACGTGCCCCGGGAGACTCTCCTCACCTTCGGACCGGACCTCACCATCTTCTCCTCCGAATCCCAGGTCACCGGGGAGAACGGCGACGCGACCGTCGCTGATCTCGCTGCCGCAGGAATCCCAGCCTTCATGATGCAGGGCAACTGCCTCGACAAGGCGCTCCAGACTGATGATCAGATCGACACCGTCTACAGCGACATCGAAGCCCTGGGCATCCTCTACGACAGGCAGGCAGAGGCCGCGTCACTCGCTGATCAACTCAAGGAACGGGTTCGGCAGGCCGCGACGCTCCGCGGGGATGCTCCCCGCCCTCGAACCGCCTTCATCCAGGTCTTCGACGGAACCGTCTACGCTCTGGGCCTTGGCAACTACGCCGCCGTCATCGACGCAATCGGCGCGGAGAACCACTTCGCCGACATCCTGGGCGACTTGGCCTACGTCGAGATCAGCATGGAGACGGCGCTGAGCATTGATGCCGACCACCTTGTCGTCGTCCACTACAACGACCAGACCCCCGATCAGGCGGTCGAGGCGATCCGCAGCTTGCTGCCGAACGTGAAGCCCGTCGAGGAAGGGCACGTCATCGCGGTGCACACCGACAACTTCCAGGTGGGCGGTGTCCCGCTGATCGACGTCACGGTCGAGATCGCCGAGGCGATCTACCGCTAGCTCACCCGGTGGAGCCAGCGGACGGGTGCGTCCTCACCGGCGTGGCGGAAGACCTCGAGCTCGTCGTCCCAGCTGGTGCCGAGCAGGTCGGCCAAGGCCTCGTGGATCGGCTTGCCGCCGAGGGCTTCGGTCACCAGGGCGCGCTTGATGCGGTTCTCGTGCACCAGGATGTCGCCGTTGCGGGCGGTGGCTCCGGAGAAGACGCCCAGGGACGGGGTGTAGGCCCACCGCGTCCCCTCGCCTCCGACGCCGTCCTCGGTGACCTCGAACCGCAGCCGCTGGCAGCGGGCCAGGGCGCTGGTGAGTTCGGCTCCGGTGCCGGGCGCTCCCGTCCAGGCGAACTCGGCGCGTTGCGAACGCGGCTCAGCGGGTTGCGGCGTCCAGTCGAAGCGGATCGGGGTGCGCACTGCGGCACTGGCCGCCCATTCGATGTGCGGGCACAGCGCTGCGGGCGCGGAGTGGATCCAGAGGATCCCGCGCGTGGTCTCCATGTGCGTTCCCTTCGCCGAGATGAGCCTTCCCCAGCGATCTCAGTGCGAAGAGATGGTCCATTGTGCCTCACCTGTCACAACAGCACCAGCCCGCGGGCTACGGCCAGCGGGCGGCGAGGGAGGCCACGGCGAGCGAGGCCAGGATGGCGAAGGCGAGGGCGTACCCGGCGTACTGCTCGGTGACCTCGCGGTCCTCCTTGACGTAGCCGACGGTGTTGGCGATGGACTCGTAGACCTGCTTGAGCTCGGCGCTGCTGCCGGCGGAGAACTTCTTGCCGCCGGAGATCCGCGCGATCTGCTCCAGCTCGTAGTGGTCGACCGGCACCGGCTCGCACTGTCCGCCGCTCTCGACGCAGCCGTGCTGGGTGCCGTAGGCGATCGTGTAGATCGGGGTGCCCAGCTCTTTGGCGGTCTGTGCGGCGCCGTCCGAGGGGCGTCCGACGTTGGTGTACCCGTCGCTCAGCAGCACGATCGCGCCCGGGGCCGGATCGTCCGGATGCTCCGGATCGGGCGGGGCCTGCGCGAGGGCGTCCAAGGCGGCGTAGATCCCGTCGCCGATCGCGGTGGACGGCGCCACCTCCAGGTTCTCGATCGCCGCGGCGACCATCCCCCGGTCGGTGGTCGGCGGCACCACGACGGCCGGGGTGGCGGCGAAGCTCACCAGGGCCACGTTGAAGCCGGTCGGCAGCATGCCCAGGAAGTCCTGGGCGGCGGTCTTGGCGGCCTGCAGCCGGTTCGGCGACACGTCTTCGGCCAGCATCGAGCGCGAGATGTCGATGGTCAGCACCACGGTCGCCCGGTCCCGCGGGACCTCCACCTGGCCCTTCGGCTGAGCGTAGGCGACGTTCAGCGCGGCCAGGCTGAGCACCGCGGCGCCCACCGCGAGATGGCGCTTCCAGGCCTGCTGCTGCGGCAGCACCCGCTCCAGCCGGCCCAGCTGACGATGCCGCGCCCGGGAGCGCCGCCGCCACAGCAGCCCGAGATACAACAGCAGCAGCACCGGAATGATCAGCAGCCACCACAGCCGCTCCGGACGCATGAACTCCAGCCAGGGATCCATCACGGCCACCTCGCTCCCAGCGACACTGCGGCCAGCGCGGCCACCACGGCGAAGGCCAGGCCATAGCCCGCCCACAGCGCCGTGGTCTCCTTCTTGACCGGCACCATGCCGACCTCACTGCGAATGTTCGAGTACACCCGCTCCAACTCCGGCAGGCTCTCCGCCTCGTAGGAGTCGCCGCCGGTCAGCTGGGCGATGTTCCGCAGCAGCGCGGTGTCCGGCGGCACCGGCTCGCGCTTGCCGTCCAGGTCGACGTAGCCGTTCTCGGTGCCGTAGGCGATCGTGTAGATCGGCACTTTCTGCTTGTTGGCGTCGTTGGCGGCCTGCAGCGGGGACCGGCCGGCGGTGTTCTGACCGTCGCTCAGCAGCACGATCGCGCCCGGCGCGATGCTGCCGTCCTCGCCCAGCGGGGCCATCTGCAGAGCGGAGATCGCGGTGTAGATCGACTCGCCGATCGCGGTGGAGTCTTGCACCTTCATGGTGCTGATCGCCTGCCGGGCCTGCACCCGGTCCAGCGTCGGCGGCAGCCGGACGGCGGGACTGCCCGACATGCTGACCACCGCCAGGTTGAACTTGGCCGGCAGCGCCTCGGCGAAGGCGATCGCGGCCTGCTTGGCGGCGTCCAGCCGGTTCGGCTTCACGTCGGTGGCCTGCATCGACTGCGAGATGTCGATCACCAGCACCACGGTGGCGCGCTCCCGGGGCATCATGTCGACGCCGTTCGGACGCGCCCACGCCGCGCCCAGCGCCAGCAGCGAGGCCAGCGACAGCGCGAAGGCCAAGTGCCGGCGCCACTGCGACTGCTTGCGCATCACCTGCGACATCAGCGTGGTGTTGGTGTAGCGCATGCCGGTCTTCTTCTTGCGCAGCACCGCGAAGACGTACCCGGCGATGACGATCGGGACGATCACCAGCACCCAGAGCCGTTCGGGGTTGAGGAAGCTGAGCTCGAACATCACTTGCTCACACCCTGGGGCGGCTGGTGCAGCATGGCGGCCGTCCGCCGGTAGGAGAGCACGAAACGCGCGACGTCATGCACCCAGTCTCTATCGGTGCGCAACTGCAGGTGCGCGACCCCGGCGCGGCGCAGCGCCACCCGGATCCGTTCCCGCTGGGCGGCCGCGGCGGCGTCCATCCGCTGCCGGGCGGCGTCGTCGCTGGTGTTGACGTACCGCTCGAAGTCGGTCTCGGGGTCGCGGATCAGCAGGTCCCCCACGTCCGGGAAAGCCGCCTCGTGGGAGTCGACCACCTCGATCGCCAGCACCTGGTTGCGGATCGCCAGGTGGCGCATCGACTTCTCCCAGGCCGGCGGGACGTTCGGGTCGAGTTCGAAGTCGCCGGCGGTCAGGAAGTCGGAGACCACCAGCCGCATGCCGCGGCGGCGCTCGGTGCGGGCCAGCCGCTCGACGCCGTCCGCCAGCTCGTACGGGCCGTGGGTCCGGTCGGCGACGATCGGCTCGGTGAGCATGCGGCGCAGCAGTCCGTACAGCGCCGTCCGTCCGGAGCGGGCAGGCAGCCGCCGGATCGAATCCGGCCGCATGACCAGGCCGCCGAACCGGTCGCCCATCTTCTGCGAGAGGAAGCCGATGGTGGC
>CAZLWS010000080.1:0-14034 GCA_964563205.1 uncultured Propionibacteriaceae bacterium
CGGTGATCGATGCGGAAGTATGGCGATACACGTACCACCGTGCGTTCCTCAAAGGAGACGAGAATGGGAAAGTACGCCAAAGAAGCACAGGAAATCATTGACGCCGTCGGTGGAGTCGGCAACATCTCCGCCGCCACGAACTGCGTCACCCGGCTTCGATTCGCACTGAAAGACGAGAGCAAGGTCAACAACGACGCCCTCGAGGCCGTCGACATGGTGAAGGGGTCGTTCTCGACCGCCGGCCAGTTCCAGGTCATCATCGGCCCGGGCCTGGTCGAGGAAGTGGCCAAGGACGTCACCGAGCTCACCGGCGGCCAGGTCGCCACCAAGGAAGAGGTCAAGGCGGCCGCCGCGGAGAAGCTGAACCCGCTGCAGCAGTTCGTCAAGATCTTCTCCGACATCTTCGTCCCGCTGCTGCCGGCGCTGGTCACGGCCGGTCTGCTGATGGGCATCAACAACATCCTCACCCAGCCCGGCATCTTCGGGCCGCAGTCGCTGGTGGAGGCGAACCCGGGCCTGGCGGGCCTGGCCGGCATCATCATCACCATCGCCAACACCTCCTTCGTCTTCCTGCCGGTGCTGGTCGGCTGGTCGGCGGTGAAGCGGTTCGGCGGCAACCCGCTGCTCGGCATCGTGCTGGGCGCCATGCTGGTCCACCCGGATCTGCTGAACGCGTGGGGCCTGGGCAGCGCCCGCAGCGGCGACGGCATCCCGTACTGGGATCTGTTCGGCTGGCACATCGACAAGATCGGCTACCAGGGACAGATGCTGCCCATGCTGGTCGCCGCCTGGGTGCTCGCCAAGGTGGAGATCTGGCTCAAGGAGAAGGTGAACGAGAGCTTCCACCTGCTGGTGGTGGCGCCGGTCGCCCTGCTGGTCACCGGCTTCCTGGCCTTCGCCGCCATCGGACCGATCACCTTCTGGATCGGCGACCTGCTCGCCACCGGCGTGACCTGGCTGTTCAACCTGGTCCCGGCCATCGGCGGCCTGGTCTACGGCACCCTCTACGGCGTGATGGTGATCACCGGCATGCACCACACCTTCCTCGCGGTCGACCTGCAGTTGCTGGCCACCTACCAGCGGACCTTCCTGTGGCCGATCCTGGCGCTGTCGAACATCTGCCAGGGCTCGGTGGCCTTCGGCATGTGGTTCATCCTGAAGAACGCCAAGCAGAAGTCGCTGGCGGCGACCTCCGGCCTGTCGGCCTGGCTGGGCATCACCGAGCCGGCCATGTTCGGCGTGAACCTGCGCTACAAGTACCCGTTCCTGATCTCGATCGCGTGCGCGGGCATCGCCGGCGCGTTCATCTCGATCTTCAACGTGGGAGCCTCCAGCATCGGCGTCGGCGGCGTGCCCGGCATCTTCGCGATCATCCCGCAGTACTGGCCGGTGTTCGGCATCGCGATGGTGTTCTGCATCGTCGTCCCGGGCCTGATCACGATGGTCTACGGCAAGCGTCAGCTGGCCGGGCAGGACGCGGCGGCGGTCGCCGCTGCCGAGGAGCGCGACATCGCGGCTGCTCAGGTCTAGCGGATCGCCGGGATGACCTCTTGATGGTCATCCCGGCGTAGGCCGGGATCTCCGCCCGAGATTCCGGCCTACGCCGGAATGACAAGGAAACGGAGCTGCCCACCTGTCGATGAGCAGCGTTCCCCAGCCGCACACCCAACCCGACCCCGAAGGAGTAGGCAAATATGACCGAGCTCGACTGGAAGAAGACGGCTGCCGTCTATCAGATCTACCCGCGCTCGTTCGCCGACTCCGACGGGGACGGGCTGGGCGACATCCCCGGGATCATCTCGAAGCTGGATCACATCGCGGCGCTGGGCTGCGACGTGATCTGGCTGACCCCGGTCTACGACTCGCCGCAGAACGACAACGGCTACGACATCCGCAACTACCACGAGGTCTACCCGCCGTTCGGGACGATGGCCGACCTGGAGGAGTTGCTGGAACAGGCCCACGCCCGCGGCATCAAGCTCGTGATGGACATGGTGGTCAACCACTGCTCCACCGAGCACGAGTGGTTCGTCCAGGCCCGGACGAGCCGCGACAATCCCTACCGCGACTACTTCATCTGGAAGGACCCGGCCCCGGACGGCGGCCCGCCGACCAACTGGGTGTCGAAGTTCGGCGGCAACGCCTGGGAGTACGACGAGCAGACCGGGCAGTACTACCTGCACCTGTTCGACGTCACCCAGGCCGACCTGAACTGGGAGAACCCGAAGCTGCGCGCCGAGGTCTACGAGATGATGCGTTGGTGGTTCGCCAAAGGGATGGACGGCTTCCGCCTCGACGTGGTCAATCTGCTCTCGAAGGACCAGTCCTTCCCGCAGGCGCCCGAGGGCACCGACGGACGCCAGTTCTACACCGACGGCCCGCGCATCCACGAGTACCTGCACGAGATGAACGTCGAGGCCTTCCGAGGCAAGCTCACGGTGGGGGAGATGTCCTCTACGACCGTAGAGCACTGCGTCCGGTACACCCGCCCGGAGAACCAGGAACTGGACATGACGTTCTCGTTCCACCATCTCAAGGTCGACTACCCGGGCGGCGCCAAGTGGACCGACGCCCCCATGGACTTCCTGGCACTGAAGGACATCCTCACCCACTGGCAGGTGGGGATGGCCGAGGGGGGCGGCTGGAACGCCGTGTTCTGGTGCAACCACGACCAGCCGCGGGTGGTCTCCCGGTTCGGCGACGACGGCGAGTACCGGGTCGAGTCGGCGAAGATGCTCGGCACCGCCGTCCACTTGCTTCAGGGGACGCCCTACATCTACCAGGGCGAGGAGTTCGGGATGACCAACCCGCACTTCACGTCTATGTCGCAGTACAAGGACGTGGAATCGCTCAACGCCCACCGGGAATTGCTGGAGGCCGGCAAGTCCGAGGCCGAGGTGATGGCGATCCTGGATCGCAAGTCGCGGGACAACTCCCGCACGCCGGTGCAGTGGGACGATTCGGAGCACGGCGGCTTCACCACCGGCGAGCCCTGGATCGAGGTGGCCGCCAACTACCCCGAGGTGAACGCGGCGGCCGCCGTTGCGGATCCGGACAGTGTCTTCCACCACTACCGCAAGCTGATCGAGCTGCGGAAGGCCGACCCGCTGGTCACCACCGGACGCTACGAACTGCTCGACCGCGAGCACCCGAGCGTCTACGCCTACCTGCGCCGCGGTGACGGCGAAGCCCTTCTGGTGGTGAACAACTTCTACGCCGACCCAGTGCTCTGGCAAGTCCCGTCCGAGGTGGGCGAATGGACTGACACCGCCCTGGTGCTGGGCAACTATCCCGACCCCGAGTTCGGTGACGGCTCCGTCGCCCTGCGCCCCTATGAGTCCGTGGTGCTGCGCCTGACCAACTGAGGTAAAGTCTCCCGCTGGTGTCTGGTGAGGAGCGTGGCAGGTTGTTGTTGGCCGAGGCGCGGATCGGCGACGGTCGGATCGTCCGGTTCCTCGAACCCACGAAGGACGACGCGCCGCGTCTGCTGACGGTGATCGCGGACGCCTTCGGGCATCGTCCGCCGGTCGACCCGCCGCCGCCGGCGCTGAGCGAGACGGTCGAGTCGGTCGAGACGGCGCTGAGCCAGGGCTTCGGCGTGCTGGCCGAGATCGACGGCGACGCCGCGGGCACGCTGATCGTGCTGCAGGAGGCGGAGCGGGCCTGGATCACCCGGGTCTCGGTGCGTCCGGCCTACCAGCGGCACGGGATCGCCTCGGCGATGGTCGAGGTGGCCCTCGACCTGCTGGCTGAGCGCGGCGTGCCCACCGCCGACCTGTACGCCCGCGAGGAGTTCCCGCAGGTGGTGCGCTGGTGGCGGCGGCACGGCTTCACCGACGTGGACGCCGAGGGCACCCGGCTGCACCTCTCCCGCGCGCTGCCGGTGTGCGTCGAGGCGCCGACCGCCGAAGCCATGCAAGAACTGGGACGCGGAATCGCCGCCCTGCTGAAGCCCGGCGACCTGTTGATCGCCTCGGGCGACCTGGGCGCCGGCAAGACCACCCTCACCCAGGGGATCGGCGCTGGCATGGGGGTGTCGGGGGCCATCATCTCGCCCACCTTCGTGCTCGCGCGCATCCACCCGCACCCGGCCGGCGGCCCTGGGCTGGTGCACGTGGACGCCTATCGTCTGGGCTCCTTCGCCGAGGTCGAAGATCTCGACCTCGAGGTGTCGCTGGCCGATTCGGTCACCCTGGTCGAGTGGGGGACGGGGGTCGCCGAGGGCCTCAGCGACGACCGGTTGGAGATCGACATCCGCCGCTCCCTCGACCCGGCCGACGAGACCCGCTGGGTCTTCCTCACCCCGATCGGGCCGCGCTGGACATCCGTCCGATCCGAACTGGAGGCATTGACATGACCCTTCGACAGGATCAGGGAACGGTCGTGCTGGGAATCGACACCTCGGGCGTGGTCTGCGCCGGAGTCGCGGTGGACGGGGCTGTCATGGCGTCCGGGTCGATCCCCGACACCCGTGCCCACGCCGAACAGCTGATGCCCCTGGTGCAGCAGGTCATGGCTGACGCCGGCCTGACTCTCGCCGAGGTCGACCGGATCGCAGTCGGGGTCGGCCCGGGCCCCTTCACCGGACTGCGGGTCGGCGTCGTCGCTGCCATCACCCTGGGCGAGGCGCTGGGCGTCCCCGTGCGCGGGGTGTGCTCCTTGGACGTCCTCGCGCAACAGGCTGAGCGATCGTCCGGAGACTTCGTCGTCGCCACGGATGCGCGGCGCAAGGAGTGGTACTGGGCGTCCTACGACGCGGACGGGCGGCGGGTGCACGGGCCCTTCGTCAGCAGCCCGGACGCGCTGCCGGAACTGACCACGGTCGGCCCGGTCACCGAGAACCCGGTCGAACTGGACGCCGGGGTGCTGGCGGCGATTGCGGACAGCCTGCCGGACGCCGGCCTCGAACCGCTCTACCTGAGGCGGCCCGACGCGGAGGTGCCGACCGCCCGCAAGTCGACGCTGCTGCCGCCGCGGCTGGCGCCGAGGAGGGTCCGATGATCATCTCCGCAGCCACCGCGGCCGACCTGGAGCAGATCCTCGTCCTGGAGGAGTCCGGCTTCGACCTGCCCCAGCGCTGGAGCCGCGACGCCTGGCAGGCGGAACTCGACAACGCCGACCGGCTGGTACTTGTTCGCCGCGACGACAGCGGATCGGTGGTCGGGGTGGCCAGCTTCAGCCTGGCGGCTGACCTGGCCGACCTGCTGCGGGTGATCGTCGCCTCCGAATCCCGCGGTCGGGGCCTCGGCAGTTCGCTGATCCGCGCCGGCATGGAGTGGGCCAAGGCGGTGGGCGCCGACCGGATGCTGCTGGAGGTGCGTCCCGACAACAAGCCGGCCGTCCGCACCTACTGCAAGCTCGGCTTCGCCACCCTCGACCGGCGGCGCGACTACTACGGAACGGGCATGGATGCGCTTGTCATGGCGGTGAAACTATGAATACCCCACGACCTTCCTCTCCACCGCTGCGCTCCTCCGAAGGGACCTCGCTGTGAACACCCCACTACGTTCTTCTCCCCCGCTGCGCTCCTCCGAACAACGTAGTGGGGACCCCGTTGCCAGCGGACCACTGATCCTGGGAATCGAATCCTCCTGCGACGAGACCGGCGTCGGCATCGTCCGGGGCCATGAACTGCTCGCCAACGAGGTCGCCAGTTCGGTCGACCTGCACGTCCGCTTCGGCGGGGTGGTGCCCGAGGTCGCCAGCCGCGCCCACCTGCAGGCCATGGCCCCGACCCTGCGCCGGGCGCTGGCCACCGCCGACGTCGACCTGAGCGAGGTGGACGCGATCGCGGTCACCGCCGGCCCGGGGCTGATGGGCGCGCTGGTGGTCGGACTGTCCGCCGCGAAGGCGCTGGCGGTCGCGCTGAACAAGCCGCTCTACGGGGTGAACCACCTGATCGGCCACGTCGCGGTCGACCTGCTCGACCACGGCGACCTGCCGCAGCCCTGCGCCGCCCTGCTGGTCTCCGGCGGCCACACCTCGCTGCTGGCGGTGGGCGACATCACCAGCGACATCCGCGAACTCGGCTCCACCATCGACGACGCCGCCGGCGAGGCCTACGACAAGGTCGCCCGGCTGCTCGGCCTGGCCTACCCGGGCGGACCTGTGATCGATCGCGCGGCCGCCGAGGGCGACCCGAAGGCGATCCCCTTCCCGCGCGGGCTCACCGCGCAGAAAGACCTGGTCAAGCACCGCTTCGACTACTCCTTCTCCGGGTTGAAGACCGCGGTGTCGCGCTGGGTGGAGACCCGCCGCCGCGACGGCCTGGACGTCCCGGTCGCCGATGTCGCCGCGAGCTTCCAGGAGGCGGTCTGCGACGTCCTCACCGCCAAGGCGGTGGACGCCTGCGAGCACCTCGGCGTGGACACCCTGCTGCTCGGCGGCGGGGTGGCCGCCAACTCCCGGCTGCGCGCTCTGCTCGAGGAGCGGACGGCCGCCCGCGGCATCACCCTGCGCCGCCCCCGTCCGGCGCTGTGCACCGACAACGGCGCGATGATCGCCGTCCTGGGCGCCGAGGTGGTGACAGCCGGCCTGCCCCCGTCCGCCCTCGCCATCGGCGCCGACCCCGGCATGAACGTCGCCAAGGTCGTCGCCTGATGCCGTACACCCCGATCATCGGGACCCTCGGCTACGTCCTGTCGCCGGATCGGCAGCGGGTGCTCATGGTGCGCCGCAGCCGGGACGGCGACCTGCATCAGGGCAAGTACAACGGCCTGGGCGGGAAGCTCGAGGCGGACGAGGACGTGGTCACCGGCCTGATCCGTGAGCTCCGCGAGGAGGCCGGCATCGAGGTCACCTCGCTGCGGCTCCGCGGCACCGTCTCCTGGCCCGGCTTCGGCAAGGACGGCGAGGACTGGTTCGGCTTCGTCTTCGTGGTGGACGCCTTCACCGGCACACCCCCCGACCACAACGACGACGGCCCGCTGGAGTGGATCGACCTCGACCGCCTGACCGACCTCCCCATGTGGGAGGGCGATCGCCACTGGCTCCACCTGGTCTTCAGCGACGGCCCCGCCTTCCACGGCGTCATGCCCTACGCCGACGGCCGTCCCGTCTCCTGGAGCTACACGGTCCTCAGCTGACTAGCCGGGCGGCCGCCCGCTGCTTCTGCAGGGTCGGGTCAGGCACCGGTGCGGCCTGGACGAGGCGGCGGGTGTAGTCCTCCGTGGAGTGCCGGAGCACCGCCTCCGGCGTCCCCTGTTCGACGATCTTGCCGCGCTGCAGCACCACCACCCAGTCGGTCAGCAGATCGACCAAGGCCAGATCGTGGGTGATGAACAGGCAGGAGAAGCCAAGCTCCTGCTGCAAGTCGCGCAGGAGATCCAGCACGCCGGCCTGCACCGACACATCCAGTGCGCTGGTGGGCTCATCGGCGATCATCAGCCGCGGACGCATTGCGATGGCCCGTGCGATGCCCACCCGCTGCCGCTGACCGCCGGAGAGCTCGTGCGGATACCGTTCGATCCATGCGGCCGGGAGCGACACCTGCTCAAGCAGTTCCCCGGCCCGCAGCCTGGCCGCCTTGCCCGATCGCACCTCGCCGTGCCGGACCAGCGGATCGACCACCGCGTCGCCGATGGTGGCCCTCGGGTTCAGCGAGGAGGCGGGATCCTGGAAGACCATGCTGACCTGGCTACGCGCCCGGGCCTGGTCGCCGCGGTTCATCGCGGTGACGTCCTGGCCGTGGATGAACAGCCGTCCACCGGTCGTCTTCACCAGGCCGATGACCGCGCGGCCGATGGTCGACTTCCCGGAGCCCGATTCGCCGACCAGCCCGACGATCTGCCCGTTCGGCACCACGAAGCTCACGTCGTCGACGGCGAGAGTGCCTGGACGGCCGAAGCCGGTGCGGTACTGCACTTCGAGGTTGCGAACCTCCAGTTCGAGCGCGGCGTCTCCCCGTCCGTCATCTCCGGTGAGCGGGGACGGCACGAGGTTCAGCTGGGGCACTGCGGCCAGCAGCTTGCGGGTGTACTCCTCTTTGGGGTGCTCGAACAACTCGTGCACCTCGGCGCCCTCGACCACCCGCCCGTCCTTCATCACCAGGACGTGATCGGCGACCTCCGCCACCACCCCCATGTCATGGGTGATGAACAGCATCGACATGCCCAGCCGCTTCTGCAGCGAGCGCAGCAGGGCCAGGATCTCAGCCTGCACGGTGACGTCAAGCGCAGTGGTCGGCTCGTCCGCGATCAGGACGTCCGGGTCTTTCGAGATCGCCAGCGCAATCATGGCCCGCTGCCGCTGACCGCCGGAGAGCTCGTGCGGGTAGTAATTCAGCCGCTTCTCAGGATCGGGCATTCCGACCAGCGTCAGCAGTTCGATCGACCGCTCTCGGAGCTTCCCGGACTCGACGCGGCCGTGAGTGGTCAGCGCCTCGGCGAGCAGCTGTCCGATCGTGTACACCGGGTTCAGCGCAGTCATCGGCTCCTGGAAGACCACTGCCACCTGGGAGCCACGCACCTGTCGCAGCCTCTCCTCGCCGGCGCCGAGCAGTTCCTCGCCGCGCAGCCTGATCGAACCGGTCACCGTCGCGGTGCCCGGGAGCAGGCCCGGGATCGACATTGCGGTGACGCTTTTGCCCGAGCCGGACTCGCCCACCAGGGCGAGGGCCTCGCCACGGACCAGATCGAGGTCGACCCCGTGGGTCACCTCGGCGGTCACGCCGTCGGTGGTGAACGAGACCGTCACCCCGCGGCATTCCAGAATTGTCTCCCGGTCAGGCATTGCCTCGGCTCCTCTCGGCTGCGCCACGCGGCGACGGGTGCGGGGGGTTCGGCAGGTTCCCTAGGATGATCAGCGGAACCTGCCCGGGGGAATCGTGATGACCAACAGAAACACCGATTCGGTGACTGTCGCCGATGTGGCGCGCGCGGCGCAGGTCTCCAAGTCGACCGCGGCACGGGTGCTCAGCAATCGTGGCTCGGCGAGTCCTGAGGCCCGCAGCCAGGTGCTCGCCGCGGCCGAACGGCTGGGCTACTATCCCAACGCGCTGGCGCGCGCCATGTCGGCCGGACGGGCGCACATGGTCGCTGCGGTGATCCCGGACATCTCCAACCCGTTCTTCTCGGGGGTAGTGCGCGGGGTCAGCGACCGGATGCGTGCAGCCGGGCTTGAAGTGATCATCGTCAACACCGACAACAGCGCCGCGATCGAGACCCAGTCGTTGGAGCTGCTGGCCACTCGCCGGGTGGACGGGCTGGTGCTGGCGCCGGTCATTCCGGACGGCTCCGACATCGCCCGGACGCTGGCGCAGCGCGGGCTGCCGATCGTGCTGTTCGACCGTCGTAGCCGAGGTCTGGAGGACCTTCCGCTGGTGGCCCTCGATCACGAGGCTGCCGGCCGGCTGGCGACCCAGCACCTGATCGACCTCGGCCACGAGCGCATCGCTGTCGCCACCCAGGTGCCCAGTCGCATCGCGCGCCTGCTCGACCCGGCCGAGCCGGTGCTGCGTCCCTCCGCTCGGCGATTGCGCGGCTATCTGACCGCACTGCGGGAGGCGGGCATCCCGCTCGACAGCGGGCTGATCATCGACGCCCCGTACGACCACTTGGCGGCGGCGGACGCGGTCGCTGCCAAGCTGCCGGGGCTGGAGGCCACCGCCCTGTTCGCCACCGACTCGGTGGTCACCCACGGCGCCTTCCAGGCACTGCAGCGGCTCGGCGTCCAGGTGCCTGGCGAGCTTTCCTTCCTCGGTTTCGACGACCAGCACTGGACGACCCTCGTGAACCCCCAGATCACTGTGCTCACGCAGCCGCTGCGCGGGCTCGGGCAGGCGGCTGCGGATCTGCTCAGCCGGCGGATCGCCCACCCGTCGGAGACGGCGGAGGACGTCATCCTGCGGGGGGAACTGCTCATCCGGCAGAGCACCCGCGAACTGTAGATCGAATCCGGTCATCGTCAGATCCTCACAGCTGGCTGGCCATGCCACGGCGAGGGTCCAGCCAGTCGCGCATCACGTCCCCGACCAGGCCGAAGGCGAGGATGGTCGTGACGATGAGGAGCGCCGGGATTGTCACCAGGCTCGGGTGCGCGATGATGTCCCGCTGGCCGTCAGCCACCATCAGGCCCCAGGAGGGATTGGGCGGCGTCACGCCGAGGCCCAGATAGGACAGCCCGGATTCCAGGAGAATGCTGGTGGCAAGGGTGAGCGGGGCCTGGACGATCAGTGGGGCCGAGACATTCGGCAGCACCACGGTGCCGACGATCCGCACCGGACCCGATCCGAAGACCCGGGCCGCCTCGACGTATTCGACATTGCGGATCGACACCACCTGGCCGTAGGTCAGGCGGGCGAACCGTGGTGCGAAGAGGATGCCCATCACCACGATCAGTGTGGCGGCGCCGGAGCCGTAGATGGTCACCACCAGCAGCGCGAGCACGATCGGTGGGAATCCCAGGATGACATCGACCGAGCGCATGCTCAGCACCTCCGCGATGCCGCCGAAGTAGCCGCCGACCAAGCCGAGGAAGGTGCCCAGCAGCAGCGCGACCGCGGTAGCGCCGAGCGCGATGAGCAGCTCCACCCGGCCGCCGAAGATCAGCCGGGAGAGGATGTCCCGTCCGAACCTGTCGGTGCCCAAGAGGTGTCCTTCGGAGCCGATCGGCAGCAGCTGGTTCGCGATGTCCTGGGCCAGCGGGTCGGGCAGGCCGAGGAAGGGCGCCAACAGCGTCACAAGCACGATGGCCACCACGAAGACGATGCCCGCGATGCGGACCGGATTGAGCGACTTGCGCAGCCGCCGCAGAGAACGTGCCGAGAACATCAGTGCCTCGCTCGGGGATCGAGTACGCCGTACAGGACGTCGACGATGATGTTGATGACGATGAACAGGGCCGCGATGACGATGACGATGCCTTGGACCACTGGATAGTCACGGGCGTTGACCGAATCCACCAGCAGGGAGCCCATCCCCGGCCAGGTGAACACCCGCTCGACCAGGACCGTCGAGCCGAGCAGGCTGCCGATCTCCAGGCCGAGTGTGGTCACGACCGGGGTCATGGAGTTGCGCAGCACGTGCCTGGAGAACACCTGGTTGCGTCGCAGCCCCTGCGACTTGGCAGTGCGGACCCAGTCCTGAGCGATCGTTTCCAGGACGGTGGAGCGGGTCATCCGGGCGACCACGGAGGTGATGCCGAAGGAGAGGGCGACTGCCGGCAGCAGGAGCTTGCGGAAGTGCTGGATCGGGTCGGAGCCGAAATCCGTGTGCCCGCCCGCGGGCAGCCAGCCGAACCGCAGGGCGAAGATCATGACGAAGAAGGTGCCGACCACATAGACCGGCATTGAGATGCCGAGGGTGGTCAGGGTCGAGATGGTGGTGTCCAGCCAGCCGCCTCGGCGAGCGGCGATCGCACCCAGCGGGATCCCGATCACCACTGCGATCGCGGCGGCGGTGAACACCAGTTCGAGGGTGTTGGGAAGCCTGGCTCCGATGTAGGAGAGCACCGGCGTGGTGGTGCTCCGGAAGGAGGTGCCCAGGTCACCCTGGATCAGCCCAAGCAGGTAGTTCGAGTACTGCACCCAGATGGGCTTGTCGAGGCCCAACTGCTGGCGAACCCGCTCCAGCGCCTCCGGGGTGACACCGCCGGAGCCTTCTGCGCCGAGAATGATCGCCGCCGGATCGCCGGGGACGGCGTGGAGTGCGAGGAAGACGACTGTGACGACCAGCCACAGCAGAATGATCCCTAGCCCGAGTCGCTTCAGGATAAAGCGCGCCATGAGGTGGACCTCCTTGTTCGTCGCGCAGGGGTGAGGCCGGGGGCCGGCCGCCACGGGGGTGCCCGCCTGGTGCAGGCGCGGCGGCCGGTCCTGCTCGGCCGGCGGTCAGGCCGCCAGCTTGGCTCCGACCAGCGTGTAACCGGATTCGAAGGTCAGGAATCCCGGAATGTTGGAGAAGCCGGTCAACTTGTTGGTGTACGCGAAGGCCTGTGTCCGCGCGACCAGGCTGGCGAACGGAACCACTTCGAGGATCCGCTGCTGAACCGCGTCGTAGGCGGCGAGGCGGGCGGGGCCTGGAGCCGCGGTGAGACCGGCGGCCAGCAGGTCGTTGAGCTGCGGATCGTCGAAGCCGAAGGACCGGTTGTTGGCCGGCGGGCCGGTGACGAAGTTGACCAGGAAGGACGGGTCGTTGACCACGCCCGCCGAGCCGGCGACGGCGAGGTCGTACTGCCCCTCGGCGGCCATCTGCTGGCGGGTCGCCCAGTCCGGAGCCTCCAGCGTCGTCCGGATGCCGATGGCTTCCAGGTCGGGCTGCACTGACAGCGCGGTGTCCTGATGGAAGGCGTACTGTGACGAGGTGAGGAGCACCGCGTCGAAGCCGTCGGCGTAGCCGGCCTCGGCCATCAACTGCTTGGCCCGGTCGACGTCCTGCGCCCAGCCGTTGGCTAGCTCGGCGTTGAAGAACTCGGTGCCTTCGGCGATCGGAGCGCCGGCCGTGACGGTCGCCTGCCCGGAGAACGCCGAGGTCGCCACGTTCTCGCGGTTGACCGCGAGCGCGATCGCCTGGCGGACCTTCTCATTCGCCAGCGGGCCGCCCCGCTCCACGTTGAAGTGCAGGTACATCCACGGTCCGCTCTGACCGTCCAGGACGAAGTCGGCGTTCGACTCGACCTGGTCGAAGGACTCCCACGGGACGAAGTCCATCAGGTCGGCGTCCCCGGCCAGCACCGCGTTGAGGCGGGCCTGGCCGTCGGCGTAGATCGTGATGTCGATGTTCTCGAAGTGCACGTTCGCCGCGTCGTAGAAGTCCGGGTTCTTCTTCAGCTTGAAGGAGATGCCGGGGTTGGTCTCCGCCAGGATGAACGGGCCCGCGCCAGACCACGAGGTGCCCTCGGCCGCGAAGGCGTCGTCGGGCAGGATCGCCGCCGTCGTGTCGGCCAGATAAGCCGGGAACGCCACGTTGGGGCTCTTCAGCTTCACTACGGCGGTCTGGGCGTCCGGGGTCTCCACCGCATCCAGTGCCGACATCGTCGCGAAGATCTTGGCGCCGGCCTCCGGGGTGGCGAGGAACTCCAGCGTCTTCTTCACATTCTCGCTGGTGAGTTCGGCCCCGTCCTGGAACTTCAGGCCCGAGCGCAAGTGGAAGGTGAACTCGGTGTTGGCGTCGTTGACGTCGTAGGACTCCGCCAGCGCGGGCACGACCTCGCCGGCCGCGTTGTAGCCCAGCAGGCCACGGTGGATCAAGGTGTCCAGCATCATGGCCGCCGCGCCCTGGTCGCGGGACGGCTTCAGGTCGGCGACATCGGCCGACAGGGCGATGCGCAGCAGCGGATTGCTGCCGCTGCCCTCACCGCCGCCACCACCCGTGGTGGGAGTGGCGCCGTTCCCGGTCCCTGAGCACGCGCCCAGGATCATCACCGGAATCACGGCAGTGGCCGCTAGCCACTTCTTCATTACGTTCCGATAGCCCATTGGATTCCCTCCTTCTAAGGACAATCTGGTCAACTTGGGTCTTGCTTTACTCCGCTTCGGAGGTACTCCTCGGCGGTCCGGGCGCTGATCTTCTGAGCCTGGAGATCCTCGGCGACGGCCTGCGGCAGACGCCGGGCCGGGTCGCCGTAGCCGCCGGCGCCGGCGGTCTCGACAGCGGCGGAGTCGCCGGTGTTGAGCACGGTGTAGCCGTGGTCGATGGGCGTCGCGCCCGGGCTGAGCTCGCACCGGGCGGAACTGCCCGGCCCGCCGCCGAAGAGCCCCCACGGCCGCGAGCGCTGCCGGCTGGTGTCGAGCCAGAAGTGCACCCCGTCGGCCTCGGCGCGCACGGTGCGGCGGATGCCCATGCCACCCCGGTACTGCCCGACGCCGCCCGAGTCGTCGATCAGTTCGTAGGTCTCGACGGTGAGCGGATACTCCGCCTCGAGGCTCTCCACCGGCAGGTTCGAGGTGTTCGTCATGTGCACCTGGACGCCGTCCAGGCCGTCGGAGTCGAACCGGGCGCCGCAGCCGCCGCCGATGGTTTCCAGGTAGACGAACTCCCGGCCCCGCCGCGGATCCCAGCCCGAGAAGTGGACGCCGGTGTTGGCGCCGTTGCTGGC
>CAZLWS010000081.1:0-14031 GCA_964563205.1 uncultured Propionibacteriaceae bacterium
GTGTAGGGCGGGTCTGAATCCGCCGGTCTCGAGTAGCGATCGGGCGACATTAGGGCCGGGTAGCGAGGCTTAATTGCGATCAAGGAGGAGCAACGATGAGCAGGCAGGCTGAGACTGCAGGGGTGGCTGTCCTGGAGGGAGTCGATCCGACGACAGACAGCCTTCGCCGCACCTGGCGGTCGCGATGAGATACGTCCTGCTGGCCGCCGACTACCTGGAGCCCGTGCTGCGCGATGAGAACTCGGGAGAGGATCTCCTGTTGGGCCTTCGAACCCAGGAAGGCCTTGCTGAGCGCATCGAGGCGTGGAATGCGGACTACCAGCCGATCATCCCCCTGGACGGGCAAGCGCGACTGAAGGCGGTTGACCTCATCGACGCTCTCGACCGAGCCGGCCTCATGCTGGCCGCCGAGGTGGCTGACGCCCTCGCGGACGGCTCCAAGGTGCGCTACTTCAGCGAGGGGCGGCTGCGCCACCTCCAGTGACCCGATGACGTCGGGGCGTCGCCCGCCTTCCACCGCTTTGCACTTTCGGCTGTCCGTGTTGCCCTGTCGGGCACGCCTGGGACAGGCGCACTGTGGGCGGTAGCACTTCAGGAGGACGAGATGGCGAAAGTGGCCGTGGGGGACTTCGACGCGATGCTCGCGATCGGAATCCGCGACGTGGTCACGGCCAGCCGGATGGACGTCGTCCACCGGCCCACCGATGCGATGCTGGACTACCTTCGCGACTGCCTGCCACGGCTGATCGTGCTGGACGCCAGCGCCCCCGGATCGGCGGAGGTGGTGCGGCGCATCGTCACCGAACACCCGAGCATCCAGGTGGTCACCTGCTCGGCTGCCGACCCGAGGCTCCGGGTCTATCCACCCTTCCACCACGGAGAGTCCTTCGAGGCCTCTCTGTCCGAACTACCCCTCGACGGCTGACCCCGCCAATCCAAGGAGGCGCACTCATGGCGACCAGTTACGCGACACCCGGCATCTACATCGAGGAACGTCCCTCCGGGTCGATGCCGATCCAGGGCGTCGGCACCGCGATCGCGGCGTTCGTCGGCCTGACCGACACCTACAACCCCGCCGAGGGCGACCCCGACGACACCGCCGGCGTGCAGCCCCAGCTGGTCACCAGCTGGCCGCAGTACGAGCGGATCTACGGCGGCTGCGACTCCGGCGCGCTGCTGCCGTACGCGGTGCGCGGGTTCTTCGACAACGGCGGGACGATGGCCTACATCGTCCGGGTCTCCGGACGCGGCGCCGCGCAGCCCGCCACCCTGGCGCTCACCGCCGCCGGGAACGCGGAGATCCCCGCCTTCACGGTGGTGGCCGCCGTGGACGACGCCACCGGCTACGAGGTGGAAGTGGTGCGCAGCCCGGCGCCGGACGGCGAGGGCGAGGGGGAGCCGGCGGCGCCCGAGTTCGCCATCAAGGTGCTGCGCAACGGCCAGCAGGTCGAGGAGGTGACCGGGCTGAGCTTCACCAAGTCGCCCAAGGTGCTGGAGAAGGCCATCAACGACCAGGCCAAGGCGATCCGCGTCCAGGTGCAGAACGTCGGCGGGGTCGCCCTCGCCGAGCGCACCCCGGCCGCGGGCCGCTACCCGCTGCGCCAGGCCGCGCCCGACCAGATCGAGCCGATCGCCTTGGCGGGCTCGGAGACCGACCGGACCGGCTACCAGGGCCTGGTGATCGCCGACGACGTCACGATCGTCGCGGTGCCCGACCTGATCACCCTCACCACCCGGGCCGACGGCAGCTTCGACTCCGAGTCGTACATCGCCTTCCAGGCCACCCTGGCCGACTGGGCGGCCGCCAGCGGCAAGCGGATGGCCATCCTCGACCCGCCGCCGGGGCTGAACGCCACCGGCGCCGCCGAGTGGCGGGAGAAGCTCGGCAAGGACACCGCCTTCGCCGCCGCCTACTACCCGAACGTGGTGGTGCCGAACCTGTCCACCGCGAAGGGCGCCAACGGCCCGCGGTTCCTGACCGTGCCGCCCTCCGGCCACATTGCGGGCATCTGGGCCCGGACGGACGCCGTCCGCGGCGTCCACAAGGCCCCCGGCAACGAGGAGCTGCGCGGCGTCGTCGGCCTGGAGACCAAGCTGAGCGACGGCGAGCAGGGGCTTCTGAACCCGATCGGCGTGAACTGCCTGCGCAACTTCGGCACCTTCGGGCTGCGGGTCTGGGGGGCGCGGACGCTGGCCATGACCGACCCGAGCTGGCGCTACGTCAACGTCCGCCGGCTGTTCAACTACATCGAGGAGTCGATCCGCCGGGGCACCCGGTGGGCGGTATTCGAGCCGAACGACACCGCGCTGTGGCAACGGGTGAAGCGCAATGTGGGCTACTTCCTGCGCGGCCTGTGGATGCAGGGCGCACTGGTCGGGGCGACCCCCGAGCAGGCCTTCTACATCATCTGCGACGAGTCCAACAACCCGCCCTCGTCGGTGGCCGAGGGCAAGCTGATCGTCGACATCGGCGTGGCGCCCAGCCGTCCGGCCGAGTTCGTCGTGTTCCGGATCAGCCAGTGGCAGTCCGGCGATTCCACCAGCGAGTGAGGAACTGAAAGATGCCCGACCTGACCACGACCTTCAAGTTCGCCCTCGAGGTGGACAACGTGAACCTCGGCTACTTCCGCAAGTGCGCCGGGATCGAATCCGAGACCGAGATCATCGAGTTCAAGGAGGCCACCAACGAGGGCCGGATGGTGATCCGCAAGGTGCCCGGCGCCATGAAGTGGTCCGACATCACCCTGGACCGCCGGATCGACAGCTCCAAATCGCTGTGGGACTGGCGCAAGCAGGTGATCGACGGGGACGTGGACGGCGCCCGCCGCAACGGCTCGATCATCGCCTACGACTCCCAAGGCGCCGAAGTCGCCCGGTGGAACTTCGAGGCCGGCTGGCCGTCGAAGTGGAAGGGCGCCGACTTCGACGCCACCACCAACGACATCGCGACCGAGAGCGTCACGATCACCCACGAAGGGCTGGTGAGGGCCTGATGGGCTTGCAGACCGAGTACCCGTTCACGCTGCCGAAGGGCTACGTGGACGACGAAGGGGTGCTCCACAAGCGCGGCGTGATGCGGCTGGCTTGCGCCCGCGACGAGATCGACCCGCTGCGGGACGCCCGGGTGAAGGAGAACGAGGCCTACGCGAGCGTGATCGTGCTGGCCAAGGTGATCACCGAACTCGGCAGCCTGCGGCAGGTCAACACCAAGATCGTCGAGGGCCTGTTCGCCTCGGACTTCAACTACCTGCAGGACTTCTACCGGGTGATCAACTTCGGCGACCCGGCGGTGCTGGAGGCGCTGGGGGAGGGCATCCCTTTTCCTCCGGAGGTGCTGAGCCCTGGGTGACCGAGCATCTGGCCAGCCTGGAGACCCACTACGACCAGCAGGCGATCTGGGAAGAGCTCTCCTACCTGGCCTACCACCTGCACTGGGGTCTGGATCAGCTGCTCGACCTTGAGCACGGCGACCGGGTGCGGCTGGTCGAGCAGGTGGCGGGGTTGAACCGACGGGCATGGGAGGAGGCGAGAGATGGCTGACACCGGGCTGGCCCCCAGACAGGCCGACCCGCCCTACGCCGCCGCGTTCAGCTTCAGCGTGGACGGCGTGGAGCTCGGCCGCTTCACCGAGATCTCCGGGCTGGCGGTCACCATGGCCGTGGAGGAGATCGTGGAGGGCGGCAACAACGAGTCCGCGGTCAAGCTGCCCGGCCCGCTGAGCTGGCCCAATCTCGTCCTGAAACGAGGCCTGACCAGCGACGACGCCATGCTGAAGTGGATGCTCGGCTACTCCGGAGAGGGCTTCGCCGCCACCGGACGGAGCGCGACCAAGCGGCTCGCCACCATCACCCTCTACACCAGTAGAGGAAAGCCTGCGCGACGCTGGAGCGTGCGGGACGCGATGCCGGTGCGCTGGACCGGCCCGCAGTTCGCCGCCGACGGCGGCGCGCTGGCCGTCGAGGAACTGGAGGTGTGCCATGGCGGCTTCACGGTCGAATAGGCGCCCTCCGCTGACCAGCTCCAAGGTGGCCGGACGCCGCCGCCTCGGCATGGCCTCGCACCACTCCGGCCTGCGCCGCTGGCGACCAAGCCTCATGCGGCGGCCCCTCGCCGGCCCCGGTCTGCGCGCCACCCTTCCCTTGGACGAGCTTCCGCTGCGGCGCCGCGGCCGCTGGACGAGGCGCCGCCGCTACGGCCTGGCGACCGCCGACGAGCCGCTGCTGCCGCGGGTCGCCTCGACTCCCAAGCGGCCATCCTTGCTCGCTCGGCACCACCTGGCGCTGGGCATCCCCCTCACGCCCCGAGCAAGCCGAGCAGTCGATGTCGACGACCTGCCAACGGCGCCCGGGCCGGCCGGACCACGCGTCGAGATCCCGAATCACGTTCGGGATGACGGGGCGACGGCTGGTCGGACGGGCGGCGGACCAGCAAGGGGCGTCGCGGTTCCTAGGGCCGAGCGGACCGTGCTTGCTGCAGAGGCCTCAAGCCCACGCCGGCTCCTCGGCGCCGAGCCAGGCCATCGCGAGACGCAGCCAGGTCACCGCCCTGCCCAACCCCGTCATCCCGGACTCGATCCGGGATCTCCGAGCGACCACCCGGCGAGCCAAACCGCCCTGACCCAACCCGACCTCGCCATCGCGCCGGTCGCCGGCCGCGCGATCCGGCTCAGCCGCATGTTCCCCGCACGCGGCCCCGTGCCGCGCCGCTCGCTCGCTCCACAGGCCGGACAACCCGCCCGCCCTCGCTCGGCAGTCCCGCCGGCAGCCCCTCCGCCGGCGCTCCACGCCCGTCGCGACGCGGAGCCCCACCTGCCTCCCGAGCAGGCCTGGCAGGCCGCCACCGCCGAGCAGCCGCTGGAGACGCCGCGTCCGCTGCCGGCCAGCTGGCAGCCGCTGGCGCGCCGCCTGGCCGGCACCCCGAACGTCCGCTACACCACCGGACCGGCCACCCGCGCCGCCTTGGCCGCCAGCCGGGCGCTGGGCGCCACCACGAACCGGGTGATCCATCTCACCCGCGAGCCGGTGGCGGCCGACCTCGAGGTGGTGGCGCACGAGCTGGCGCACGCTCGCAGCTCCCTGGTGCGGCCCCGCTTCCTGGCCGCCGACCACCGTCACGGCGACGCGGACGAGCAGTCCACCCGGCAGACGACCAGCCAGGCCCTGGCCACGCCGCGTCCGGCGCCTGAAGTGGCCCGCCTGCCGGTCGGCGGCTCCGCTGTGCTGGTGGCGCGCACCCCGGCTCCGGCCGCCCACCACGCCGCCGGCGGCATCCCGTCCGACCCGTCGGCGCCGAGCCCAGCGGCCGCCGGCGTCCTGGCTCGCGAGACCGCGCCTGCCCAGCCCGCCCCGGCTCCGGCACAGGCGCAGGGCGCCGCGCCGGCCGGGGACGCCGCCCCGATCGACTACGACAAGCTCATCGGCTTCCTCGACCGCTGGCTGGGCAAAGAGCTAGAACGCCGCGGCGGCCGGTATCAGGGGGTGTTCTGATGGGTCTGGAGAAGGCGCAGCTGACCCCCGAGAGCGGTCCGCCGATCCCGTGCATGTTCAACCCGGCGGAGATCTCGCTGTCGAAGTCGAACTCGTGGAAGGCGAGCGAGGCCAAGGGCACCAACGCGCCGACCCTGGAGTTCCAGGCCGGCGCCTCGGCCACCATCAGCCTCAACCTGATCTTCGACACCTCGCTGACCGGCCAGGACGTCTCGACCTACACCAACAAGCTTTTCGACCTGATGAAGGTCGACCCCTCCCTGCCCGGCGCCACCAGCAGCAACAACGCCGCCCGGCCGCCCTGGGTGAAGCTGGAGTGGGGCGCCACCCACACCTTCAAGGCCGTCCTGGAGCGGCTCGCGGTGCGCTACACCTACTTCGACGACCGCGGGACGCCGCTGCGCGCCAAGGCCGACCTCTCGCTCAAGCAGTACGAGGACGAGGAGTCCTACCCGCTGCAGAACCCGACCTCGTTCACCCCCCGGCCGCACCGGACCCACACCCTGGTGGCCGGGGACACCCTGGACCGGCTGGCCGCCCGCTACTACCGCGACGCCACCGCGTGGCGGCGGATCGCCGAGGCCAACCGGGTGCTGGATCCGCTGGAGCTGCCGATCGGCGGCGTGCTGGTGATCCCCGAGCCGGCGGTGCGCAACCGTGGCTGAGAACCGGCTGGGGCTGGCGGTCGTCAAGGTGGACGGCCGGGAGCTCGCCGCGGACGTCTACCGGCGGCTCGCCACCCTCCGGGTGGAGGAGTCGACCGCGCTGCCCGACCTGATGGAGCTCCGCTTCACCGACCCCACTTTCGACCTCTTCGACGCCGGGACGGTCGAGGTCGGCGCGCGGATCGAGATCGCGCTGCGCGCCGAGGGCGACCCGGTGATCGTCAGCAGCGGCGAGATCACCGCCGTCTCCGTGGAACCCGGCCTCACCGGGCGCCACGAGTTCGTCGTCACCGCGATGGATCTCAGCCACCGGCTGGCCCGCGTCCCGAAACGGCGCACCTTCGTGTCGATGTCGGACGCCGACATCGCCGACCAGATCGCCTCGGAGTACTCGCTGACCGCGCAGATCGACCGCGGCGGCGCCACCCACGACCATGTGCTGCAGGCCAACGAGACCGACCTGGCGTTCCTGCGCCGGCGGGCCGTCCGCAACGGCCAGTCGGTGTGGGTGACCGGCGACACCCTGCACGTCGCCCGGCGGTCCCCGGGCAGCCGCGTCCCGAAGCTGACGTGGGGCGGCAACCTGCTGGAGTTCGACGCCCGGTTCTCCAGCACCGAGCGGGCCGACCAGGTGGAGGTGCGAGCCTGGGACGCGGTCGCCAAGCAGGCCATCGTCGGCACCGCCAGCGACCCGGAGGCCCGCACCGACGCCCAGGCCTCCGACAAGGCCGTCAACGGAGCCAAGGACGCCTTCGGCCGGATCGAACGGACCTCGGTCTCGGTGGTCGTCGCCGACCAGCAGGAGGCGGACGCGGTCGCCACCGCCCTGCTCGCCCGCAGCGCCGACGACGGGGTGCTGCTGCGCGGGGTCGCGGTCGGCGACCCGGAGATCGCCGCCGGCGACCAGGTGGAGCTGGAGGAGGTGGGGCAGCGGCTGGCGGGCCGCTACACCGCCACCGCGGTCACCCACCGGTGGAGCTCCAGCGAGCCCTACCTCACCCAGTTCACCTGCGGCCCCCAGTTGCCGGCGGGTCTGGCCGACCTGGTGGCGCCGCCGCAGTCGGAGCTGCGCGCGGTGCTGCCGCACCTGATGGCGGCGCAGGTGACCAACACCGACGACCCGCTGCAGCTGGGCCGGGCGAAGGTGAGCCTGCCGTCGCTGAGCGGCCAGGACGAGAGCTGGTGGGCGCGGGTGATCGTCCCGGGCGGCGGGCCGAGCCGCGGCATCCAGTGGCTGCCCGAGGTGGGCGACGAGGTGGTGGTCGGCTTCGAGCAGGGCGACCCGACCCGCCCCTACCTGCTGGGCGGGGTGTGGAACGACTCCGACTCGCCCCCGGAGCCGGACGCCGCGCAGAACGGCAAGACCGAACGCTGGGCCTTCGTGACCCGCAAGGGCACCAAGGTGATCCTGCACGACGACCCGACCGAGAAGGTCGAAATCATCGTCGCCGACACCGGCACCAGCCTGAGCATGAGCCGCGACGAGGTGAAGCTGGTCGGCGCCCAGAAGCTGGTGATCGAGGCCCAGCAGATCGAGCTCAAGGCGCAGCAGGATCTCAAGCTCTCCGGACAGAGCCAGGTGGTCGTCTCTGGCGGCCAGATCAAGCTCAACTGACAAGCGGAAACGAAGGAGGGGACGATGCCACAGCCAGCCGCCAGAATGAACGACCCGGTCACCGGGACGGACCTCCACGGCATCATCCCGCCCTCCGGCGGCCCGCCGGTGCCCACCCCGCACCCCTACGCCGGGAAGATCACCACCGGCTGCGTCAACAGCGTCCTGATCAACGGCCAGCCGGCCGCCGTCCAGGGCAGCGGCTCGATGCTCAACTCCCCGCACGTCCCGCAGGGCGGCAGCTTCTCGGTGCCGCCCACCGGGCAGGGCACCGTCATGGCCGGCTCGGCGACCGTCCTGGCGGGCGGCAGCCCGCTGGCCCGGGTCGGCGACCAGGTGCAGACCTGCAACGACCCGGCGCCGGCGCCCACCTCGTCCATCACGGGCGGCTCGCAGGATGTGATGGTGGGATGAATACCCCACGACGTTCTTCTCCTCCGCTGCGCTCCCCCGAACAACGTCGCGGGGGCCCCGAATGAGCACCTCCAACGACTTGATCGGCGCGGGCTGGGCCTATCCCGCTCGGATCGCCGCCAACGGGACGGTGGCGCTGGTCACCGGCACTGCCGAACTGGAAGGGGCGATCCGCTGCATCCTGGAGACCCGGGTCGGCGAGCGGGTGATGCGCCCCGAGTTCGGCAGCCGGATCACCGACTTCATGTTCGAGCCGATCACCGCCCGCACCCTCGGCATGATCGAGGAGGCCGCCCGCAGCGCGATCAGCCGCTGGGAGCCCCGAATCACCCTGGAGCAGGTCGTCGCCACCCCCGGCGAGGACGAAGGGCTCGTGGTGCTCGAGATCGGCTACAAGATCCGCGCCACCAACGACCGGCGCAACCTGGTCTACCCGTTCTACACGATCCCCAAGGAGGCCCCCCGGTGACGCTGCCAGCCCCCCGCCTGGACGACCGCAGCTTCCAGGACATCGTCGACGAGGCGAAACGCCGGATCCACCGGCTCGCCCCGGACTGGACCGACCACAACGTCTCCGACCCCGGGGTCGCGCTCATCGAGCTGTTCGCCTGGATGACCGAGATGATCCTCTACCGGCTCAACCAGGTGCCCGATCGGCTGTATCTGAAGTTCCTGGAGCTGATGGGCATCGAGCGTCACGGCGCGGTCGCCGCGACCACCGACCTGCTCTTCCGGCTGACCGCCCCGCAGCCCGCCGTGGTGCGGGTGCCCGCCGGCACCCAGGTGGCCAGCGACCGGCGCGAGGACGAGGAGCCCGTGGTCTTCCAGACCACCGCCGAGTTGCAGATCACGCCGCCGACGCTGGTGCACTGCCTCACCGGCAGCAAGCAGAAGGTGATCGATCAGACCGAGCGGCTGCTGCTGACCGGGGGAGCGGTGACCTGCTTCAGCTCGCTCACCGCCGATGACGCCTTCTACCTGGGCTTCGAGCACTCGCTGGCCGCCAACCTGCTGCGGCTGAGCGTCGTCACGGGCACCGAGGGTGCCGGCGTCGATCCGCTCCGTCCGCCGCTGGTGTGGGAGTCCTGGGACGGCGACGAGTGGGCGAAGGCGCAGGTGCTCTCCGACACCACGCTGGGGCTGAACGTCACCGAGGGCGGTGAGGTGGAGCTGCTGCTGGCCAAGGAGCACGCCCCGCTGGCGCTCGGGCAGACCCGGGCGCACTGGCTGCGCTGCCGCTTGGTGGAGCCCTCCGGCGGCGCCCCCGGGTACGCGAAGTCACCGGTGATCCACAAGCTCGAGGTGGTCAGCATCGGCGGGGCGGCGGCCGCCATCCACGCCGACTCGGCGCCGGCGGAGTTCCTCGGCGTCTCCAACGGAGAGCCCAGCCAGACCTTCCGGGTGAGCCGGTTCCCCGTCCTGAAGCGGGAGCTCACCGAGACGGTGTATCTGCAACTGGCCGGCTCGGAGGCCGGGGGCGGCGGCGAGCAGACCTGGCGCGAGGTCGCGCACTTCGGCGGCGCCGACGCCGACGACCTGGTCTTCACCTGGGATTCGGCCAGCGGCGAGGTCCGGTTCGGCCCGCAGGTGCGCCAGCCGGACGGGGTGCTGCGCCAGTACGGCGCCATCCCGCCGGCGGACGCGCGGATCATGGTCACTGGCTATCGTCACGGCGGCGGGCGGCGCGGCAACGTCAGCGCCGGACGGCTGACGGTGCTGCGGACGTCCATCCCGTTCGTGGCCGGGGTCACCAACCTCTCCCACGCCCGCAACGGGGTGGACGCCGAAACCGTCGAGGACGTCAAGGCTCGCGGCCCGCTCAGCCTGCGGACCTCCGACCGGGCTGTCACCGCCGAGGACTTCGAACGGCTCGCGCACGAGGCCACCGAGGCGGTCGGCCGGGCGCGCTGCCTGCCGGGGGAGGACGGCTCGGTGCGGGTGCTGATCGTGCCGCGCACCGACCGTCCGGCTCGTGAGGTGGAACTCGCGCATCTGGTGCTCGACCAGGCGCTGGTGAGCGAGGTGGCGGGCTATCTCGACAAGCGCCGGCTGGTGACCACCCGGGTCAGCCTCGCCGAGCCGCGCTACCTGGGGGTCATGGTCGTCGCCCAGGTGACGCCGCTGCTCGGGATGCGGCCGGAGACCGTCCGTGAGGCGGCGACCGAGGCGGTCTACCAGTTCCTGCACCCGCTCTACGGCGGACCCGACGGACGCGGCTGGCCGTTCGGCCAGGCCCTCGGGGACGGCGACCTGCACGCGGTGCTGCGCGCCGTGCCGGGGGTCGGGGGCGTCACCCGCGTGCTGTTCTTCATGGTGAACCTGCGATCCGGGGAGGTCGACCAGAAGGAGCTGCAGCGGATCACCCTGCCGCCGGACGCGCTGGTGCTCTCCTACAAGCACCAGATCGTGGTGGCCGAAGGGCCGGGCAGCTGATGACCGGCTGGCTGGTCTCACAGCTGCCGCAGGCGATGCAGCAGCAGGAGCTGCTCGCCGCCTTCGCCCAGGCCGGCGAGGAGGTCGGCGACTCCATTCGCTTCCAGCTGCTGGGCCTGGACTACCAGCTCGACCCGGAGACCGCGACCGACGCCATGCTCGGCTATCTGGCCGGCTGGTTCGGGTTCACCTTCGACACCAGCGTCGACGCCGACCTGGTCCGGCGGCTACTGCAGCAGGTGGGCCCGATCATCCGCACCCGCGGCACCGCCGCTTCGCTGGCCGCGCTGCTCGAAGTGCTGAGCGACAGCGAGGTGACCATCCAGGATCCGGGCTGCGTGATCGGCTCGAACCTGCCGCTGCCGCCGGCGAGTAATGTCGTGGTTGCCCGGGTGGGCAAGGCGGGGCCGTTGGGCGCGGAGCGGCTGGCGGCGATCGCCCGCCGCGAACTGCCGGTCGGGGTCGAGCTGCAACTGGTGGTCGGAGGTGCTTCGTGACAGGTGTGGACGTCGCCCCGGCCTGCCCCCAGTGCGGGGAGCCGATCCCCGACCCGGCGCCGAAACTGTGCCGCAAGTGCAGCTACCCGCTGGTCTTCGTGGATCGCTCGCCCCGGCTGGAGGCCGAGGCCCACGGCCTGGAGACGCCGACCCCCGTCGTCCAGCCTCGAACTGAGCCGCTGCCGCCGCCGATCGAGGTGGTCGCGCCGACCGTGCCGACCCAGCCCTGTGCCGCCTGCGGCTACGGCAACACCCTGGATCGCACCTGGTGCGAGCGGTGCGGACGTCCGCTCGCCGCACCCACCCCGCCGCCCGTGGTCGTCGAGGCGCCGCCCCCGCCGCCGCCGGGCTGGACCCGCTGGCTGCCCGGCCTGATCGGCGCCCTGGTGCTGGTGGTCGCCGGCGTCGCGGTGTGGGCGATCTGGTTCCGGCCGGGTCCCGGACCGGTTCCGCCGACGCCCACCGCGCCGACCGTGGCGCCCGGCCCGGGCTCGGTGCCGCGGGAGGAGATCACCGCGCAGGCCTCCAGCACGCTGACCGGCACCCGGCAGCAGAGCTGGGCCGCCCGGCGCACCATCGACGGCAGCCCCGCCACCGCCTGGCAGAGCAAGGGGTTCAGCAGCGGCACGCCGGTCACCCTGCGGTGGGAGTTCTCCCGTCCGGTGGAACTCAGCGCGATCGAGGTCTGGAACGGCTACCAGGCCGACGAGGCCCGGTTCTGGGAGACCGCCCGTCCGGCCAAGGTCGTCATCACCACCGAAGCCGGCGAGCAGGAGGTCGAACTCTCCGACGAGTTGGACGTGCAGACCATCGACGTCACCGGCCGCACCGGCTTCGTGGAGTTCCGGATCACCTCCGCCCACACCCAGGACGCCAAGTTCCCCGACCTCGCCCTCTCCGAGGTCTCCTTCATCGGAACCTTGGAGTGACTCACTCCAGCGTGGCGCAGATCGACACCGCCACGATGTCCGCGCCGAAGTCCGAGTAGGTGTCGGCGCGGGTCTGCCAGCCCTGGCCCGGGGCGCCCAGGTCGCCGACCGGACGCGAGGTGCGCAGCGACAGGAACGAGTTGGTGGACGGGAACCCGTTGATCGGCGCCAGGGCGGTCTCCTTCAGCGTGATGCCGCCGGCGAGGATGTCGCCGCTGGTGCAGGAGGAGGTGAGGTCGACCGTCTGGTTGCCGGCGCTGACGAAACCGTCCGTCGCCTTCACGTTGTAGCCCGGCGGCGCCGGAGCGCAGGCCGCGTAGACGGTGGCCTTGGTCGGGTCGTTGGTGGAGAACACCGACACCCAGGAGCGCCAGGTGGCGCCGTTGTCGGTGGTGGCCGGTCCGAGTTCGTTGACCAGCGCGATCTGGTCACGGCTGGTGCCGCCGGAGACGCCGCCGCCGAGCAGGACGGTGCCGTTGGGGCAGTTGACGGTCAGCATGCGCTGCCCGGCGATCGCGTCCTTCTCGGCATTGCGGACGATCTGCAGGCCGGGGAGCGGCTGGATGCAGGTGGTCACGTAGGTCGCGTTGCGCGCCAGCTGGGAACGTCCGCTGACCCGCCACTTGTCCTTGCCTTCGGGACGGCTGGCGCGCAGGAAGGGGTTGTTGGCGAGGTTCGAGTCGTCGCTGACTCCTCCCACGATCGGGATCATGCCCGACGGGCACTTCAGATCCTGGACGTCGGTGGCGTCGGCCTTCAGGCTGCGGGCGGATTCCACCCGCACCAGGGCCGGGGGCTTGGGCAGCACGTTGAAGGGCACCGAGATGCTGGAGTTCGCGCCGTCGGACTTCCTGGTGATGGTGAGGGTGACCGCGTAGCCGCCCTCCTGCTCGAGCACGAGGGAGAACTCGCTGCCGGGAACCTCGTTCGCGAGCACGCTCAGCCCGTCGGGGTTGATGACGTTCCAGTCGTAGCTGAGCTCTTCGGTCTCGGTGGTGGTGGCGGTGAACTTCACCTTCTCGCCGACCACCGGCTTCTCCGGGTCAAGGGCGATGGCGGGCGGGTCCGGCGGGTTCTCGCCTTCGGAGGCGGTCTCGACCACCGACGGCACGGGGGACGGCGGGGTGGGGCTGGGGGTCGCCGGGGTCGGCAGCACCATGGGCACCACGATCACCGCCGCGGCGCCGGCGGCGAGCACGGTGATCAGCGCCACCAGCAGGTTCACGATCCCCTGCGAGAGCAGCGGCCGGATCACCATCCGCACCGAGGTGTTGACCGGATGGCTGGGGTCGCGGGCGTCGATCGCGGCGATCTTGACCTGGGCCTGCTTCTCGGTGCCGGTGAGCCGCCCCGGCAGCCGGACGTTCACCGCAGCCGTGGCCGTGCCCAGCGGCGGCACCGGCAGCACCGGAGGCTGCAGCCGCACCTTGGCGGCGCCCTGCTCGTCGCGGATGTCGAAGCTGAGCTGGGCCGGGGTGTTGCCGGTGTTGCGGGCGGTCAGGGTGAAGTCGCCCGATCCGCGTCCCTCCACCACTTCGGGGTAGGCGGTGAGGGTGAAGCCGGCGACCGAGCCGACGTCGAGGATCAGTTCGGCCGTCCGCGAGACGTTGGCGGCGAAGGGGGAGCGGACCAGCACGCCGATCCGGTACTGCCCGGCGGCGACGGGGGAGTCGGCGGGCAGCGTGACGGTGACGGGCACCCGTCCGGACTCCTTGGGGAGCAGCTTCAGGGGCTCGTTCGGCCGGCCGGTCATGCCCGGCCCCGGCAGCCCGAGCAGCTCCACCTGGTAGTGCTGGACGAGGGCGCCGGTGTTGGTGATGCCGACCTCGAGCGTCGCGCTCGACCCCGGCTTGAGCGACAGCACCGACGTGCCCAGCTCGATGGCAAGCTCGAACGCCATGGCTCCTCCTCGGCTGAACCCGGAATCAGGTTGGCACGCCCGGCCCCGCCGCACAAACCCCCTGCCCGAAGATCTGCCCGCAGTCGGGTCAG
>CAZLWS010000082.1:0-13684 GCA_964563205.1 uncultured Propionibacteriaceae bacterium
TCCGTTCGGCGGCGATCACCTTGGCGGCCGGTCCGGCGAGGTGGACGGTGCCTGCCCCGGCGAGCTCGGGGTCCGTCCATGGCACGGGGCCGTCCAGCGCCCAGTCGACCTTGAACACCCCGGGGCCGTACTTCCAGCGCGCCAGCCGTCGGGTGTACGCGGCGGGCAGCCGATGCCCGGCCACGGCGAGCACCTGGCGCGGGGTGAGGTCGAGCACCACCGCGCGGGCGGACGGCAGCGAATCCACCGACAACACCGGGTGACCGGTGACCACCTCCCCGCCCAGCGACGTCAGCCGCCGCACCAGCGCGTCCGCGATCGACTGCGAGCCGCCCTCGGCCACCGGCCAGCCGACGGCATGACCGAGCACCCCCAGCAGCATCCCCATGCCCGTGGTCATCGGCTCGCCCAGGTCGAGGAAGGTATGCCCGGCCAGCCCGGCCAGCAGCGCCTTGGCGGGCTCGTCGCGCAGCACCCGGGTGACCAGCGTGGTCGGCCAGACACCCGCCGCCCCGAAGCCGAGGGTCGCCAGCGGCGCCTTGGGCGGCAGCGCGGTGGGATCGAGCACCCCGTCCACCATGCGCTCCCAGCGGGACGCCAGCCCGCCGATCACGGTCTCCCAGTAGCGGCGGTCGCGTCCCAGCGCGGCGGCGGTCTCGGCCACGTCGCGGCGCAGGTAGGCCGAGACGCCCGGCGCCAGGGGATGCGCCAGCGGGATCGGCGGCTGGAGCAGCCGCAGCCCGTCCCGCTCCAGCTCCAGTTCGCGGAAGGCCGGTGAGGCCAGCGCCATCGGGTGCACCGCCGAGCAGACGTCGTGCCGGAAGCCGGGCAGGGTGAGCTCCTCGGTGCGGGTGCCGCCGCCGTACTGCTCAGCGGCCTCGAAGACGACCACCTTCCAGCCGGCCTGGGCCAGCATGACGGCCGCGACCAGCCCGTTCGGCCCGGAGCCGACGACGACCGCGTCCACCTCGCTCATTCGCGCACCCACATTCCGATTCTGGACGGCTGCAGGGTCCGTTGCACAGCCGACATGAGCTCCTGTGAGGTCTGCGCCGGATCGAGCCCGGCACGCAGCCGCTCGCCGAAGGCGTCCACAGTTCGCTGGGCGTCGAAGTGCTCCCGGTCGAACCGGCGGTCCACCACCCGCTGGACGCGTCGCAGCACCGGCAGGAAGAGCATCGCCGCGACCAGCGTGGCGGAAGCCACCGCCAGCGAGGACTGCCCCGGCAGCAGCTGCGAGATCGTCGTCACGGTGAGCGCGTAGGCGCCGATCACCGTCCCCGTCACCAGCGCGTAGGAGACCGTCCGCGAGATCACCCGGTCGATCTCGTAGAGCCGGAACCGCAGCACCGCGACCCCGATGGACGCCGGGACCAGCGCGTAGGCCGCCGCCGTCCAGGCCTGAAGCTCAGGCCATTCGGGGAGCAACAGGGTCACCGCGTACAGCCCGAGCACCAGGCAGCCGGCCCACGCGACCCAGCGGATCTGGGTGCGCTGCAGGCCGTCCGCTCGTCGGTACCGCTGCACCAGCGAGACCATGGCAGCCATGCCGGCCACGATCAGCGGCAGGCCGAAAGCCAGCACGGGCCACGGATCGGCGGCCACCCACGGCGAGTGCACCGGGTTGGGCAGCCCCGGAGCCACCTCGGCGGAGATCGTCGAGAACACTCCGACGGCGAGCACGGTGAGCGCTATGACCGTCCAGTGGAACCAGCGCCAGCGCGGGGACGGCAGCCGCCCGTCCGGGAACCGCAGCGGCAGGTGGATGAGCAACAGCGTGAGCGGCGGCAGCCAGGCCCAGGAGTCCTCCCGGTCGCCGCCGTACCACAACAGCCAGGCCGCGAGCAGGGGCGCGGCGTCCGCGAGCGCGGCGCCGGCGAGGGCCAGCGGAACCGTCAGCACGAAGCCGCCTGCGCAGGCGAGCAAGATCCAGCCCAGCGGGTTGCGCGGCAGCCTCGAGGCGAGCAGCCAGCCCACGCCGCCGGTGATCAGCAGCATGAAGACGAACTGCCAGTCGGCCCAGGCGGCTCCCGCACCGGGCCGCTGCACGGTCACGTAGAGCACGATGCAGGCCAGTTCCAGCACCGCGATCAGATGCGCCAGCCACCTCATCACACGTCACTCCGCTCAGTTCTCGGACTGCTGGCGGAACGGCGAGGTGACGATGTGCCAGGCCGACCGGATGCCGGAGTTGTGCCGGATGTTGCGCCAGTTCTTCCACAGCCGGCCTGGGTCGAGGCATTCGGTGACCTCCTCGACCACCGCGCCCGCGATGCCGTGACTGGCGGCGAGGTTCGTCAGGGTGCCCTTCCAGAAGTCGGCCTCGCCGCGCTTGATGAACGGCCAGCCCAGTTCGAACAGCGGGTCGGAGGTGCGGACGAGCATGCGGATCTGGGCGCGGGTGCCCTCCGGCACGGCCTCGCCCGAGAAGGTGATCATGGCGGCGAAGATGTGGCCCTCGGGGGTCATGAAGCTGAACGAGGTGTCGTCGGCGTAGAGCACCAGCACCCCGGTCGCCACGGCCGGGCCGGTGCCGGTCGGCAGGCCCACCTCCAGCGCGGCGACGTCGCCGGGGGCGATGCCGGTGACCGCGCCGTGGAAGCGTCCCATCCGGGGCCAGAAGTCCCCGAAGTGGGCGCGCCAGTCGGCGATCAGCGCCTCCGGGGTGACGGTCTGGCCGAGGTCGGTCCAGAAGGTGCGCTGCCACAGCCGTCCGAAGCCCTGCTGCGGACCGGCGACCCGCATGCCGTCGACGTTGTAGCCGTAGCGGCGGGCGGTCTCGGTCACCTCCAGCCGTTCCCGGTTCGCCGCCCAGTTGGCGGCGTCGCGCGGCGTCTTGGCCGCGTTCTCGTCGGTGGTCATGTCATCCCTCCTCTCAGGTCAGCGCAGCCAGGGCGGCTGCGGTGTCGGCGTGGAGTCCGATCGCCTCGTCCAGCCGGGTGAGCTCGAAGATCTGGCGGTAGTGGTCGGAAAGCCCGACGGCCGCCAGCCGCTGCTGGCGGCGTTGGGAGCGCACCAGCAGGGTGACCAGCATTCCGATCCCGCCGGAGTTCATGTACTCCAGGCTGGTGAAGTCCAGGACGATCAGCTGGCCGCCGTCGTCGGTGGCCTGCTCGTGGGCCGTCATCAGGGCCTGCTCGCCGGCAGCGGTCAGGTCGCCGGCGATCTCGATCCGGACGACGCCGGGCGCCAGCCGGCTGACGGTCATGGTCGCGGTCATGATTCCCCCTCTCACATGGGTTGAGTCAGCTGGGTTGTGCGGGCTGGACGATCTCGATGAAGTCGCTCAGCCGGGTGATCTCGAAGATGTGCTGGTAGTGGTCGGTGAGCCCCGCCGCGCGGATCGTCCGTCCGTGCGAGCGGGCCTTGCCGAGCAGGCCGACGATGAGGGCGATGCCGGTGGAGTTGATGTACTCCACCCCGGTGAAGTCGAGTTCGACGACCGCCGCCTCGGCTGCGGCGGCTGCCGCGTATCCGTCGTCCAGCGCCGCGAGCGCGTCCCGGTCGATCAGCCCGGTGAGGCGCAGGACGACCGTCCGGTCGCGCTGCTCCAGGTCGTAGACGAGGGTCATGGTCGGTCCCCTTCCGTCGGTTCCGCGGCGGGCGCGGCGGTGTGCATGGTGAGCCGGACGAGGTGCCGGTCGCCGTCGGTCGCGTCCTCGACCCGGTCGACGAGGCGCTCCACCAGGAAGAGCCCCCAGCCGCGGGCGGTCTGCAGCCCGGCGAGCTTGAGGTCCAGGTCGGGCAGGTCGGCTTCCCGCTGCAGACCGCGTCCGAAATCGCTGATCTCGACGGTGATCGCCTCCGCGGTTCGGCGGGCCTCCACCCGGACGGGCAGGTCGGCGCGGCCCCGGTTGCCGTGCTCGATGGCGTTCATGGCGGTCTCGGCGACGGCGGTCTTCAGGGCGTCCAGCCGGTCGGCGGACAGCGCGTCTCCGACAAAGCCGGCCACCCGTTCCATCACCTCGCGCTCGTTGCCGGGCTCGCTGGGAACCTCGAAGGCCAGCGCGTCCGGCCCGACCGCGTGGCCGCGGTGCAGGGCGAGCAGGGTGATGTCGTCCTCCTGCTCGACCTCGCCGGAGAAGGCGGACAGCGCGGCCATGCAGCGCTGGACCAGGTCGTCGCCGGTGGCCGAGGCCGCCACCAACGCCTCGGTGCGTCCGAAGCCGAACATGTCGCCGCCAGCGTCGTGCTGCTCGGTGATGCCGTCGGAGTAGAGCAGCACGATGTCGCCGGGTTCGATCACGGTCTCGTGCTCGTCGTAGCGGCTGCCCGGCATCAGGCCCAGCGGCATCCCGCGCGCGGCGAGCTGCGTGACCCCCGTCCGGCCGCGCAGGTAGGGCAGGTTGTGACCGGCGTTGGCGAACTGGGTGCGTCCGGTGGCCGGGTCGATCACCAGCACCAGGCAGGTGACGAACATGTGCAGCGGGATCTGGGGGACGAGCAGGTCGTTCACCCGGCCCAGCACCTCGCCGGGCGAGCTCACCGTCAGCGCGGCGGAGCGCAGCAGGGCGTGGGTGCTGGCCATCACCAGTGCCGCCGGGACGCCCTTGTCGGTGACGTCGCCGGCCACCACCATCACCCGCCCGTCTGGCAGTTCGATCAGATCGTAGAAGTCGCCGCCGACGGTCCGGGCGGGCTGGTAGCAGGAGGCCACGTGCCAGCCGCCGAGCTCGGGCAGCTGGCTGGGCAGGAACTGCTGCTGGATCAGCTGGGCGACCTGGAGTTCCTGCTCGATCCGCTCCCGCTCCCGGGCCTGCTTGGCCTGCTGCCGCATCAGCTGGCCCAGCCGCAGCGCGGGGGCGGCGTAGCGGGCCAGGTTGTCGAGCAGTCGGCGGTCGTCGCGGGAGTAGCCGCGCTCGCTGCGCCGCGGGCCGAGAGCCAGCAGCCCCACGAGCTCACCCGAGGCGACCAGCGGCACCACCATGGCGACGCCCTGCTCCTTCATCCGGCGGACGGCCGGGGAGTAGGCGGGCAGGGCGCCGATCTCCAGCGGGCCGGGCGCGGTCTGCAGGAAGAGCAGCAGCGGATCGCCAGGGTCGATGCGGACGTCGATGACCGCCGCCCGGGCGGCCTCCGCCACGGGTTCCGGCCGGCGTCCCCAGCGCCTGCCGCGAGCGGAGGTGGCTGCCTGGGCGCTGGGGACGTCCGTCGGCAGGGCGAGCGGGCCGGCGGCCGGGGCCGCGTCCCTTCGCTCACTCAGCCTGGGCTGCGAACCCATGCCCACCGTTCCGGCCACCTCGTCTCCTTCGTTCGCGGCACTGGGCCGCTTGGCGTCTGACATCAGCTTCCACCCCGCTCCATTCCGAAAACGTTACGAAGAATTGCCGAACCGTGAATCCGGAACGTTTGATCCCACGCAACTACGTTACGGTCGTGGTGAGGACGGGCGACCTACGTGCTTGTACGCCCGCGAGGAGGACGATGGTGACCCTGCAGCTCACGCTGTTCGGCCCGCCGCAGGTGCAGCGGGACGGACGCGCCGTCCGGTTCGACACCCGCAAGGCGACCGCCCTGCTGGCGCTGCTGGCCGTGACCGGACGCGAGCACAGCCGGGACACGCTGGCTGCGCTGCTGTGGCCCGACCTGGAGCGCGCCCGCGCCCGCGCGACCCTGCGCCGGACGCTCTCGGTGGCGGCCGCCGCCGGGCCGGCGCTGCGGATCGCCCGCGACGGCGTCACGCTCGACCCCGAGCTGGTCGACTGCGACGTGACCGAGTTCCAGAGACTGGCCGCCGGCGACGCCCCGGACGACTGGGGACGGGCCGTGGCGCTGGCCGGCGACGGTTTCCTGGCCGGCTTCTCGGTGCGCGACAGCCCCGCCTTCGAGGACTGGCAGCTGGCCACCGCCGACTCGCTCCGCGACCAGCTCTCCCAACTGCTCGGCCGGGTGGCGGCCGCCGCCGTCGCCGCCGGGGACTTCGCCGCCGCCCTCGACCACGCCCGGCGCCGGACCCGGATCGACCCGCTCTCCGAACCGGCCCACGCCGACCTGATCCGGGTCACCGCCTGGAGCGGCGACCGCCCCGGGGCGTTGCGCGCCTACCGCGCCCTGGTGCGGCTGCTCGACCGGGAGCTGGGCGTCCCGCCGCTGCCGGCGACCCTCGCGCTGCACGACCTGATCCGCGCCGGGCAGCTGGAGCCGCCGATCGCGCCCGAAGCCGCCGTCCGGACGCCCCCGGCCCGCCCCAGCGCGGAGGCTCGGCCGGTCATCGCGGGAAGGGAGGCGGAGCTCGACCAGCTGGCAGCCGCGTGGCATGGCGCCGGGGGGGTCTGCCTGGGACTGGTCGGCGAGCCGGGCATGGGCAGGTCTGCGCTGAGCTCAGAGTTCGCGCAGCGCTGCCGCGTCGCCGGAGCGGACGCCGTGCAACTGGCCGGGCGCGCCGCCGAGCAGCCGCTGGCCTTCGCCGTGGCCGGCGAGCTGGTGCGGGCGATGCTCGCCCTGCGGCCTGGCCTGATCGAGGAGCTGGGGGTCTCCGGCGAGCCATTGCGGGTGCTGACCGGCCGCCCGGACGGCGCCGCCGGCATCCAGAGCCCAGGCGATCTGCATCGGCTGCACGAGGCGGTGTTGCTGGCGGTCGGCGCGCTGGCCGGCGGCCGACGGCTGCTGCTGACCGTGGACGACGCCCACCTGCTCGACGCACCCTCGGCGTCCCTGCTGGGCTATCTGGCCCGCCGCACGCCGGCCGGAGTGCTCCTGCTGGCCACCTGGGCTTCGGGCGCCGGCGGCGCGCCGCTGCCGGAGGCGGTCGGCGAGGCAGGCCAGGTGATCACCCTCGCTCCCCTCGACCTGGCCGGCGTCGCCGCGGTGCTGGACGGGCTCGACCTCGATCCGGCGGAGGTGCTGCGCCGCACTCGCGGGGTGCCGCTGCTGGTGCGGGAGTACGCCGCCGCCGGAGCCCGTCAGGCCGACCTGGCCGACCCCGCCGGGGTGCGCGAGCTGGTGGCGGCCAGGCTGGACGCCGCCCCCGCCACCACCCGGCAACTGGTGGCCGCGGCGGCTGCGATTGGCACGGTGGCCGACCCCGATCTGCTGCGGTTCGCCTGCGGCCGCGACGAGGCCGAGACGGTGGACGCGATCGAGGACGCGACCGCCCGGGGGCTGCTGGTGGAGCGGATCGACCCGGTCGGCTACGACCTGCCGCACGACCTGGTCCGAGACGCCGCCCTCGCCCGCACCAGCCTGGCCCGGCAGCGACTGCTGCACGGCCGGATCGCCGAGGCGCTGGCCCGCCGGCACGCGGTCGCTCCGCTGAGCGCGCCGGCCGGAGCAGTGGCCGGCCACCTGGCCCGCGCCGGACGCGACGCCGACGCCGGGCAGTGGTTCGCCGCCGCCGCGGCGGAGTCCACCCGGCTGTTCGCCCACGCCGAGGCGCTCGCGCAGTGGCGTGCCGCACTGGGGCTCGGGCACCAGCCCCTGGCCATGTACGAGGCGATCGGTCAGGCCCTGGTGAAGCTGGGACGCTACGACGAGGCGCTGGTCGCTCTCGACCAGGCGGCGGCCCTGGCGGAGGGCGATCCGCCGCGACTCGCCGCCATCGAGCACCTCGTCGCAGGGGTTCACGACCGGCTGGGCGACTGGCCGTTGGCCGAAGCCCACCTGACCGCCGCCCACGATCTGCTGGCCCACGGCGATCATCCACTGGACGAACCAGCCCGGCACGGACCGGGCGATTCGGCCGTCACCGATCCCGCCCTCCTGGCAGGGGTGCTGGCCGATCTCGCGCTGGTGCAGCACCGGCAGGGACGGGCTGCAGAGGCGCAGGCCACCGCGCGAACCGCCCAGCAGGCCGTCCAGCGGGAACATGCCGACGCCGCGATGGCACGAGTGGACAACGTGCTCGGGCTGCTCGCCGAGGCGTCCGGCGATCACGACCGGGCCCGCGATCACCTCTCCCAGGCGGCCGAACGCGCCCGTCGCCACGGCGACCTGGATCTGGAGATCGCCGCCCTCAACAACCTCTCCCGCAGTCACCACCAGGCCGGGGACGCCGCAGCGGCGCTCGAGGTCGCTCGGCAGGCTCTCGCGCTGGCCGAGCGGCAGGGCGACCGCCACCGACTGGCCGCCCTGCACTCCCACTTGGCCGATCTGCTGCACGCCGCCGGCCGCGAGGAGGAATCCCTCGCCGAGCTCAAGTCCGCCGCCACCAGCTTCGCCGGAGTGGACGGCGCCACCGCTCGCGGCGAGGTCTGGACCCTCACCGAGTGGTGACGGTTCCGCCTCGACCGCCTGACGTCGCACCTGTTCGCCTTCTCGTTCAAGATCCCGAACAACTGCAGCGACAGATCGACATCGTCGTTCCGGACCAGCGCGCCCGCCCAAGAATCCGCGTCCCCTTCTGTCATCCCCGTCCCCTTCCGTCGTCCCCGTCCCCTTCCGTCGTCCCCGTCCCCTTCCGTCATCCCCGTCCCCTTCCGTCATCCCCGCGCAGGCGGGGATCTCGGGTCAGGGATCGTTCAGGGTTGTCTGTCAGGCAGCACGACCTACCGTTGAAGCATGAACATTCTGGGTTGGATTCTGATGGGGCTGATCGCCGGGTCGATCGCCAAGTCGCTCATGAAGAAGAACGGCGGCAGCTGGGTGTCCACCCTGGTGACCGGCGTCATCGGCGCGGTCGTCGGCGGCTGGATCGGCAACGCGCTGTTCAACAACGGCGATCTCAACTTCTTCTCGCTGTGGTCGTGGCTGCTGGCCATCGGCGGCTCGGCACTCGTGATCTGGGTCTACGGCCTGATCACCAAGAGGTCCTGACCACCTTCCCCAAGCCAACGGGCCCGGTTACTTTCCCCCGATCGGGCCCGTTGCTCTGCCCGCCTCCGATTCGACCCGCCGAACGTATCGATCGTTCGGCTAAAACGACGGGAAGCCGAAGAGCCGCTACGTTCGGCGGTCGTGGGACAGGTGGGACAGGGGACGGTTCCTTGTCCCACGTCCTCCGTGGTCATACCAGTTTGCGGTCGGTGGCCCAGCGGGTGAGCTGGTGGCGGTTCGACAGCTGCAGCTTGCGCAGGACGCTGGAGACATGGGTCTCGACGGTCTTGATCGAGATGAACAGCTCCCGGGCGATCTCCTTGTAGGCGTAGCCGCGGGCGATCAGCCGCAGCACCTCGCGCTCCCGCTGCGAGAGCCGGTCGAGATCCTCGTCGATGCTCGCCACGTCGATCGAGCCGGAGAAGGCGTCCAGGACGAACCCGGCCAGCCTCGGCGAGAACACCGCGTCCCCGGTGGCGACCCGTCCGATCGCCTCGACCAGCTCGTCGGCCGAGATCGACTTGGTGACGTAGCCGCGAGCGCCGGCGCGGATCACGCCGATCACGTCCTCGGCGGCGTCGGAGACGCTCAGCGCCAGGAACCGGATCTCCGGCTCGACGGCCAGCACCTGCTTCAGCACCTCGACTCCCCCGCCGCCGGGCAGATGGACGTCCAGCAGCACCACGTCGGGGGTGGCCGCCAGGATGGCCGCGACCGCGGTGGGGACGTCCTCGCCCTCGCCGACGATGTGCACGCGGGCGCCGATGTCGTGCCGGACGCCGCTGCGGAACATGGCGTGATCGTCGATCACCACCACCCGCCAGGCGGCCACCGGCCGGGTCTGGTCCAGTTCGACGTCGTGGCCGGGTTCGGGCTGCTCGGTCATCGGGGCAACTCCAGTCTCACTTCGGTCCCCTCGCCGGGGCTCGATCGTATTATCGCGCGCCCGCCGGCCCGCTTCACCCGTTCGACGATCGACCGCCGGACGCCCATCCGGTCGGCGTCGATCCCGGCCGGGTCGAACCCCACCCCTCGATCGCGGACGTACACGCTGACCTGATCGTCGTCGACCTCCGCGTAGACGTCCACCCGCTCGACGCCGGAGTGCCGGGCGGCGTTCACCATCGCCTCCCGGGCGGCCTTCACCACCGCGGTCAGCTCGGCGTCCAGCTCGCTGTCCCCCACCGTGACCAGGTCGATGTCCACCCCATGGTCGGCCTCGACGTCCTCGGCTGCGACGCCGAGCGCCCGGGTGAGGCTGGCTTCGTCCGTGGTCTCGCCGTAAAGCCACTGTCGCAGGTCCCGCTCCTGACGGCGGGCCAGCCGGCTCACCGCGCGCGGGTCCTGGGCTTGCCGCTGGATGAGCGCCAGGGTCTGCAGCACCGAGTCGTGCAGGTGGGCGGCCATGTCGGCGTGGGCGTCGGCGAGCAGTTTGTCGTCGCGAGCCTGGGCCAGGGCGTGCCGCACCCGCAGCAGCCAGGGCAGCCCGGCCAGCACGATGCCTGCGACGGCCAGGCCCAGCACCAGCAGCAGGCGTCCGACCTCGCCCAGCCGGGATTGCTGCATCGTCACCAGCGCGATCGCCGCCCCGAGCGCCACCAGCCCGAGGGCGATCGCCGCGATGGTGGAACGGTGCGCGACGAGCGGCGCCAGCCAGCGCCGCGCCCCCGCCGAGCGCACCTCGCGGGTGGACGCCCGGTCGGCCTGCCACCAGATCACCGCCAGCCCGGCTGCGGCCAGCGCCCCCGCCGCCAGCAGCAGCGGGTCCAGCGCCCACGGGCTGGTCTGGACGATCCACAGCAGCCCGACCCCGAGCAGCGCCAGCGCCCCGGCCACCCCGTAGTCCACCGGACGCAGCCCGCTCGTCGCCTGCCGCATCCCGGTGCGGGTGGCGGCCTCGATGCCTGGCGCCTGCGCAGCCGCCGCCGACCGCGGCATCACCAGCCACAGCACCAGATAGAGCGCCACCCCGACCAGCCCGGTGGCCGCCAGCACCACGAACAGCACCCGCAGCACCAGCGGCGACCAGCGCAGATGGTCGGCCAGCCCGGCGCACACGCCGCCCAGCCAGGCCGCGTTCAGCGGCCGGGTGGACCGGGGGACGACATCGCTCACCCCACCAGTGTGCTGCACCTTGACAGCATTTCGTGCCGCCGGCCCTGCGTCATCCCCGCCTTTCGTCATCCCGCCCGTCACGCGGAATTGCGGATGACCAACTCGCTGGTCAGGATCACCGGGTGGCGAGGGGCGACGCCGGAGAGCAGGCCCAGCAGCATCTCGCCGGCGATCCGGGCCATCTCGCTGGGCGGGTTGGTCATGGTGGTGAGCTGCGGGCTGGCCTGGAGGGCGGCGGTGGAGTTGTCGAACCCCACCAGCTTCACGTCGCCGGGGACGCGGCGGCCAACGCGGCGCAGCGCCCGCAGAGCGCCCAGCGCCATCAGGTCGGAGGCTACGAACAGCCCGTCCAGCTCGGGCGCCTCCGCCAGCAGCCGGCGGGCGGCCAACTCCCCGCCGCGGACGCTGAAGTCGCCCTCGGCCACCCCGGCCGGCGTCAGGCCGGCAGCCGACATGGCGGCCTCGAAGCCGCGCAGCCGGGAGGTGCCGGCGTTCATGTCCATCGGCCCGGTGACGGTGGCGATCCGGGTCGCGCCGCGTTCGATCAGGTGCCGAGTCGCGGCGATCGCGGCAGCCTCCTGGTCAAGCTCGACGTAGGGCAGGCCGGGCACGCCGGGATCGCCGACGAAGACCACCGGATGCGCGCTGGCAGCCAGCAGGGTGGCCAGTTCCGGGCCGTGATGGGAGATCACGATGGCCCCGTCCACGTGCCCGCTGTCGAGGTACCGCGCCATCCGGGCCACGCTCTCCCCCGGCGGCGCCATCACCAGCAGCACCTGGACGTCCACCCCGGCGAAGGCGGCCAGCGCGCCGTGGTAGGCCTGCGGGAAGAAGGGGTCGGAGAACACCCGGTCGTCGGTCTCGGGCACCACCACGGCCACCGCCCCGGCCCGCCGGGTGACCAGCGCCCGGGCAGCCCGGTTGGGCCGGTAGCCGAGTTCGGCGATCGCGGCGTTGACCGCGTCGCAGGTGCGCTGGGAGACCAGCCGGCCGCCGTTGACCACGCGGGAGACGGTCGCCCGGGAGACTCCCGCGACGCGCGCGACATCGTCGAGGGTGGGGAGATTCCACTCGCCGTTGACTCCCGCGTGCGTCATCGCTTCGATCCTGTCAGTGCTCCAGGCCGCCTCGCCGTGCGACCGCACCGTACCAGGCGGCGCTCGCCTTTGGGATGCGGTTCAGCGCGGCGTCCACGGCGACGATCCCGAACTTCTTGTCGTAGCCCCAGGCCCATTCGAAGTTGTCCAGCAGGGACCATTCCAGGTAGCCGCGGACGTCGGCGCCCTCGGCGATGGCGGCATGGACGGCGGCCAGGTGGCCGCGCAGGTAGCCGATCCGGTCGGCGTCGTCGATCGTGCCGTCCTCGGTGAACTGGTCGTCGGGGTAGGCCGCGCCGTTCTCGGTGACCACCAGCGGCACCCCGACCGGGCCGGCGTAGTCGCGGTGCAGCCACAGCAGCAGCCGGCGCAGGCCGTCCGCCTCGACCGGCCAGCCCATCGCGGTCTCCGGCAGGTCGCGTGAGACGTACTCGGCGTCCGGAGCCGCGATGTTGGGCGTCCATCGGCGACGTCCGCGCACCTCCCAGGGCTCCACCGGCTCGCCGGCGCGCACCATCGCGGTGGTGTAGTAGTTGACCCCCAGCACGTCGATCGGCTCCGAGATCAGGTCCAGGTCGCCGTCGGCGACCAGGTCCGCGTCCCACCACCGGTCGAGGTCGGCGCGGACATCCGGCGGGTACACCCCGGTGAAGAGGGGATGGACGAAGGCCCGGTTCGAGGTGCCGTCCACCCGGCGGGCCACGTCGACATCCGCCGGGTCATGGGTCGCCGGCATCACCGGGCCGAAGTTCAGCGTGATGCCGGCGTTCTGCGCCCCGCCCGCCCGCAGCGCCCGCAGCGCCAGGCCGTGGCCGAGCAGCAGGTGGTGCATCGCGCGCACCGCCTCCGCCGGGTCGGTGTGGCCGGGCGCGTGCTCGCCGCCGGCGTAGCTGAGGAAGGACGAGCACCACGGCTCGTTCAAGGTCGTCCAGGTGGGCACCCGGTCGCCCAGCCGGTCGTACATCGCGGCGGCGTAGTCGGCGAACCGATGGGCGGTGTCGCGGTTCGTCCAGCCGCCCGGCAGGCTGGCCGGCAGGTCCCAGTGGTACAGGGTCAGCCAGGGCTCGATCCCGGCGGCCAGCAGCTCGTCCACCAGCCGGGAGTAGAAGTCCATCCCCTTCTCATTGATCCGGCCGCCGTCCATCACCCGCGGCCAGCTGACGCTGAACCGGTAGCTGTTGAGGCCCAGCCCGGCCATCAGCGCCACGTCCTCGCGGTAGCGGTGGTAGTGGTCGACGCCTCGCCGTCCGTCCTCGCCGCCCTCGATGGCGCCCGGGAGGTCGCAGAACTCGTCCCATATAGACGGCTGCCTGCCGTCGACGTCGTGGGCTCCCTCGATCTGGAAGGAGGAGGTGGCCGTCCCCCACAGGAACCCGGGCGGGAACTGCAACATGGTCATCCTTTCACCGCTCCTGCCATGATTCCGGACACCAGGTGGCGTCCTGCGACAACGAACAACACCAGCAGCGGGACGGTGGCCAGCACCACGCCCGCCATGATCAGCGCCATGTCCTTGAAGTAGGTGCCCTGCAGCAGTTGCAGGGCTACCGGCAGGGTCGGATTGCTGGATCCCAGCACCACGAACGGCCAGAAGAAGTTCGTCCAGGAGGCGACGAAGGTGAACAGCGCCAGCATCGCCGCGGCCGGGCGGGCCGCCGGCAGCGCGACGTGCCAGAAGGTGCGGATCATCGAGCAGCCGTCCACCCGGGCGGCCTCGATCA
>CAZLWS010000083.1:0-10537 GCA_964563205.1 uncultured Propionibacteriaceae bacterium
CCGAGGCCGCCATCACCGCCCACGACGTCGAAGGCATCGCCGTCGTCATCAACGGGACTAAGGTCTCCTCCTAAACCCACCCACTCACACTGATTCTGTCCTGGGAGACACCATGACCACGACGTCGGGCAACGCGTTCGCACCTGACACCGATGTCGACGCGCCCGTCACAACGGAGGGATTTGTGGCGGGCTCCCGGTCATCCCGCGGCCGCCGCGTGCGTGGAGCGCTCAGCTGGCTGCTGCTGGCGCTGGCTGTGGTCGCGCTCTGGCCCGCGCAGTGGGGCGGGTTCCTCGGCCTGACCATCGTCTCCGGCCACTCGATGGAGCCGACCTACTACACCGGCGACCTGGTCGTCACGGTTCGGCAGCCCGGCTACGCGGTCGGCGACGTCGTCTCCTACCGGGTTCCCGCCGGCCAGCCCGGCGCCGGCGGCCGGGTGATCCACCGGATCGAGTCGATCCAGAACGGCGTCATCGTCACCGAGGGCGACAACAACCCCGACATCGATCCGTGGGTGTTCGCCACCGGCGACGTCACCGGACGCGCGGTGCTCCACATTCCCGGCGTCGGGCTGATGTGGAGCCCGTCGGTGCTCCCGGTGATCATCGCGATCATCGTCGGCATCGCGGTGACCGTCCTGTTGTGGCCGTCCAAGCCGGAGCCGGAGCCCGATCCGTCTCAGGAAGACACCGACCATGCGTAAGCCTCGGCGCTCGGCCCTGGTCACAATTCTCGCCGGACTGGCGCTGGCCGGGGTCGTCACCTCGTCCGCGGCGACTCTGGGGGGAGCCAGGTCCGGCGCGCTGGGCGGCGCGCGAGCCGGCACCCAGCGGATCACCGGCGTCTCGCTCGACTGGACGCCCGTCGCCTCCGGCTCGACCTGGGCCGCGGACGCCGTCACGGTGACCACCGACTCCGGCGAGAGCTTCCGGGACGGCGACCAGGTCAAGCTGGCGATCGCCCGGCGTGACAGTTCTGTCTGTGAGCTCACCGCCGCGGCCTCCGCCGGCAGCAGCGTCCAGTTCAAGCGCGCGGCGCTGAACAGCAGCTGCCAGACGCTCGTCTTCGGCGACATCAGCTCGGTCGCGGTCTCCGTCACCGGCAACGCGCTCGCCACCACCTTCGACAGCAACCTGGGCGAGGTCCGCGGGGCGCTCGCCGCTTTCACCGGCGCCGTGGTCGACCCCGACCGGACCCTGGACGCCAAGCTCACCACCGGTCAGGTCAACGGGGTCGCCCACGTCACCGCGCTGTCAGTCGACGTCGCCGCCGCCGGGCTCACCGCGTCCGATCTCGTCGGCGCCCGCGTCCTGGCCCGCTTCTACCACAGCGACACCCAGGCCTCCTTCGACTACTCCGGCACCGCGTCCCAGAGCAGCGGCGCGTCGATCCGCGTCACCTCGAGCGGCGCCGGTTCCGCGACCATCGCCATCGCCATCGACCCGGTCAAGCGCGCCGACGTGAACCGCTACGGCATCGTGCTTTCCACCACCCAGCATCTGGGCGGCGGCCGTTCCGGCGGCTACGCGATCTCCACCGTGGCAGGGTCCATCACCGGTTCCGGCTCGGACGGGGGCGGCGGCAGCACCACTCCGGCGGCCGGTTCCGCGCTGGAGCCGATCGGCCTCGACCAGCGCCTTCGCTACAACTACCAGGAGCCGTTGAACTTCGACGGCAACTCGCTGGGCTTCTGCCACAACTTCTCGGTCACCAACACCTCGAACCAGCCGGTGGACTGGACGCTCACCTTCGACACCTCCCTCGTCCCGCTGTGGGGGTTCGACCCGACGGCGTCCAATGCCTTCAGCTCGAGCTGGAACTGGGAGACGGTGTCCTACGACGCCACCACCCACCGGTGGACGATCCGGGGCACCGCGGGGATGCGGACCGTGCAGCCCGGCGCGACGCTGGGCACCATGGGCTACTGCGTCCAGAACGTCCCGGTGCCGCCGTTCGACCCGACCAGCGTGAGCTACGCCGTCTCGGTCGCGTCGTCGAGCAACCAGTACTGGGTCGCGCTGAGCCTCTCGGTCACCACCCCGAGCCGCTGGAACCTTCCGTGGGAGGCCACCATCGATCTGGCCGACTACGTCTGCCCGACCGGGCTGCAGGGCGCCTCCCTACAGTGGAACTCCAGCGTCGAGGTGACCAAGCTGGACGCCACTCGCTACACCTTGCGCGGCCGCGTCGGCTCCAACACGCGCTACGTCGCCGCCAGCCGCTCGATCAGCATCAGCTCGCTGCTCGGCTACTCACCCACCGGCAACCTCTACCAGCTGCCCTGCACCAAGTCGGCACGGACCGCGATCGCCCGGACGTCCGAGCCGACGGCGGAGCCCACCGCCGAGCCGACCCCGGCCGACACGGCCAAGCCGACCGCGCCTGCCGAGACCGCGAGCCCGGAGACGCCGGCCGTCACGGAAAAGCCTGCTGCCGAGGCGACCCCGGCCGAGACCGCCGAACCCGCCACGCCCACGCCCACGTCTGCTCCCGCGAAGCCTGCCGAATCGCCGTCGGCCGGCGAGCCGGAGGAGGCTGGCGAATGACCGTCGACACTTCCACTCCCGAAAGCGCCTTCCAGCGCGTTTTCTCGGATATCATCACAGGGTCAGCACCCCCCGCCTGCGTGGCGACGAAGATCCCTGGAGTGAGCGTCGTGACCGACACCCGTGTCGCCGTCGTCATCGAGGATGACGACGACATCCGCGCCCTCGTCGCCGACGTGCTGGAGCAAGGCGGCTTCGAAGTCCACACCGCTTCGGCCGGCCTGCCAGGGGTCGAACTGGTGCGCAACCACAACCCGATGGTCACCACCCTCGACGTCTCGATGCCTGGCATGGACGGCTTCGAAACCGCCAAGCGGATCCGCGCCATCAGTGGCACCTATCTGGTGATGCTCACGGCCAGGACGGACGAGATCGACACCCTGCAGGGCCTGCAGACCGGCGCCGACGACTATCTGACCAAGCCGTTCCGCCCGCGCGAGCTGCGCGCCCGCGTCGAGGCGATGATGCGCCGTCCGCGGATCATGCCCTCGGCGCCGGCGCCCGCACCGGTCCCGTCAACGCCAGCCCCGTCCGTCCCGGTCGCCGCGACGCCGGCCGAGGATGAGGCCGACGGCTGGCTGGAGCACAAGGGCCTCCGAGCCCACCCGGAGATGCATCTGGCACAGTTGCACGGAAACGACCTCGAGCTGACGCCGAGCGAGTTCGACATCCTGGTCGACCTGCTCGGCGCCGGCCGGCGGGTGGTCAGCAAGACCGAACTGGTGCGCACCCTGCACGACGAGCATGGTTCGGGGGCGTACGTCTCCGAACACGATCTCCGGGCGATCGAGGTGCACCTGGCGAACCTGCGTCGCAAGCTCGGCGAGTCAGCGACCGCGCCGCTCTGGATCGAGACCGTCCGGGGCGTCGGGTACCGGCTGACTGTCAACTGAGCCCCGGCTGGGCGCCACCACCACGGCTGAGTCAGGCCGCTCCGCCGAGGTGCGCGCCGCGTCGCCGGAAGCGTCGATCAGATCCGCCGCGTCATAGCCGACGGCGTCGGTCAGCGCGACTCCGACGCCGATCACGGGCGTGATCGGCGCCCCGCTCGCGACCAGATCGTCTAGCACGCGCTGCCGCACCCGGGCCGCCACCGTGCGCGCGTCCGAAGCCGAGGCGACCGGCAAGGCGACCAGCAGGCCGTTGCGACCCTCCTCCCCCACCAGCGCCAGCAGCGGAGCAGCGGCCGGCAGGCTGGCCCGCCAGGTCTGCGTCAGGGTGGCGGCCACCGGGGATCCGAAGGCGGTGGCGATTCGCGGCAACTCCTCCATCCGCAGCGCGATCACCGCGATCCGGTCACCGTGGCGCGCACCCCGGGCGGCGGCGCCCGCGAGCATCGCCTCGAAGGAACTCGGGTCGAGCAGCCCTTCGGTCGTGATCTCCAGGGTGGCGGCCCGCCCGCGTCCCCGCAGGGTGGACTCGGTGGCGCGCAGCACCGACATCGCGACCAGCGTGGCCATCGTGAACACGATCGACAGGATGGACGTGTTCGTCGTCCCGAACCACCGCCCGAACTCAGGCGAGTCTCCGCCGAGCAGGTGGAAGGCCACGAGACGGGCGATGTAGTACACCGAGGCCGCTCCCAGCACCAGCGAGATCGCCATCACCACGGATTGCCGGCCGAGCACTCCGCGCCGGGCCTCCACCGCGCCGAGGCCGGTGAAGGCCGCGATCCCCGCGAACATCAGCGACGCGCCGGCCCAGGCCCCGCCGGTCGGGCCCGCGAGCAGCGCGGCGACCACCCCTGCGAGGGCCGTCACGGCGACGATGGCGCCGGGGATCCGGACGGAGTGGTCGTTGAACCGACGACAGCCCAGCCACAGGCAGCCGGTGCCCAGGATGAAGCAGCCGTTGCCGATGGCGACGGCGACCCACAGCCCGGCCGGGTCGAGCGCCCAGGCCAGGTAACTCAGGGTGGTCATGGTGCCGGCGAGGAAGGCGGCCGTCCAGATCCGCGCGGCGGGGCTGGTCCGATGGGTCAGGGTCTCGGTCAGATAGAGCACTCCGGCGGTGACCATCACCACGGCGGTCGCCAGGCTCATCGTGGTCAGATCCAGGGTCATCGGCCCTCCGCTTTCGGGTTGACGGCGGGCAGCCGGACCAGGAAGGCCGCGCCTTCGCCGAGGCTGCTGCGGACGGTGATCTCGCCGCCGTGGGCGCGCACGATGTCCCGGGTGATCGCCAGCCCCAGCCCGTTGCCGTGGATGGCGCTGCCGCGCACCGCGTCACTGCGGAAGTAGGGCTCGAACAGTTGCGGCTGCTCCTCGGCCGAGATGCCGGGGCCGTCATCGCGGACGACGATCCAGCTCTGCTGGCCGTCGCTGGTGCACCCCACCTCGATCAGGCCGCCTTCCTCGGCGTACTTGATGGCATTCCCGATCAGGTTGTCGACGACCTGGCGGATCCGCTGGGCGTCGGCCCAGGCCTCGGCCGGTTCGACGCCGGCGGTGTCGATCGTCATCCGCCGTTGCGAGGCACGCGGCAGCGCGTCCTCGACCGCCGCCCGCACCACGGTGCTGAGGTCCACCGGAACCGGGTCGATGGCGGGCGTGGCGCCGCCGCGCGTCGCCGCGGCCGTCGTCAGGATGTCGGCGACCAGGCTGAGGAGCCGTTCGGCGCCACGCTCGGCGACCTCGAGTCGCCGCCGCGTCCCCGGGGTGAGCGACTCGTCGTCCAGGGCGAGCTCGAGATAGCCCAGGATCGAGGTCAGCGGAGTGCGCAGCTCGTGGGACACCGAGGCGATCAGATCCTCCCGGGCGCGCAGCGCGAGCCGCTCTGCGGTCACGTCCTGGACCACCACGATCGAGCCGGCGTCCTCGCCGCGAGCGTCGCGAATCCGGCGGGCCGAGGCCTTGAGCGCTCTTCGGTCCGATCCGGCGAGGCCCAGCCACATCAGTTCGGAGTCATAGGTCTCGCCCCGCTGCGCGCGTGCCACCGGCCGCTCGGCCTCCGGGAGGGGGGTGAGCCCGTCGGCGGCATGGACGACCCCGGTGCGCGCATAGAGACGCAGCAGCCGGGAGTACGCCTCGTTGGAGAACTCGAGCTCACCGGCCGGGCCGAACCGGACGACCCCGAAGTCGACCGCGTCGAGCACGTCGGTGACCAGCTCCTGTTGGCGCCGGGCCTGCTCAGTGCTCTGTCGCAGTGCGAGCGACTGCTTCTCCAGCAGGTCGCGTTGCGCGTCCGTCCGCCGGGCCATCAGATACGAGAAGAAGGTGAGCCCGGCCAGGAACAGCGGGAAGAACAGCAGCGACAGGGTCGGCTGCTGCAGCGGGTCAAGGAGGCTGGTCGCGATATAGGCGAGACCGGCGACCACCGCGGTCGGAATGGCGCCGGCCGTCCCGTACGACCAGGTCATCCCGATCACCGGGACCATCCACATCAGCGCGAACCCGGAGACCGGGGCGCCGACCCGCAGGAAGCCGACCATCGCGATGTCGAGTGCCACCAGTCCGATGGTCACCAGCCCGACCAGTCGCTCGACCGGAAGCGCCACCGAGATGGTGAGCGTGACGAACCCCAGCGCCGCGCCCAGCAGAACCATGGACGGATAGCGGTCCTGCCCGATGAGCAGCACCAGAAGCGCCCCGAAGATCACGATCGGGGTGAGGATCAGCTGAACCAGCAGGGTGATCCGGGCGCGGCCAACCTCGGCCAGGCGCGGGGGCGCTGACTGCCCGACAAGTCCCATGGCCCGACAGTAGCCGCTCTGCTCCGGTCAGCGCAGGAACAGGGCCCGCAGCCGGCGCGTGGTGAAGGCGATGCCGAGCGCCGACATCGCGACGAAGTAGCCCAGATGGACGAGCGTCGACCCCTCGAAGTGGCCGACCGACAGCTGCCGCATCAGCTCGACGCCGTGCCACAGCGGCAGCGCCATCACGAACCACTGCACGGGTTCGGGGAAGACGGTGATCGGGAAGAGCGTGGCCGAGAACATGAACATCGGCAGCAGCGCGATGTTGATCCAGTCCATCTGCTGGAAGGTGTTGAAATAGCTGGTCACCGCCATCCCCAGCGCGGCGAACCCCAGCGCGATCAGCAGCGCCACCGGGATCATCGCCAGCGCCCACCACGAGGTCGCCAGGCCCATGATCGCGATCACCGCGGTGAACCCGAGGGCGTACAGGAAGCCGCGGAACAGCGCCATGAAGATCTCGCCGATCGCGACGTCCAGCGGACCCATCGAGGTGGCCAGCATCCCCTGGTACAGCTTGGCGAACTTCAGCTTGAAGAAGACGTTCCAGGTGGAGTCGTAGATCGCCCCGTTCATCGCGGACGTGGCCAGCAGCGCCGGTGCGATGAACGCCGCGTACGGGATCGGACGTCCGCCCGGACCGGTGACGTCCCCGATCAGCTGGCCCAGCCCGAACCCCATCGCGAGCAGGTAGAAGACCGGCTCGAAGAAGCCGGAGAGGATGACGATCCAGTTCTGGTTGCGGATCACCCGGAAGCCGCGCTCGATGATCGCCCGCGCGTTCCCCGACGAGTTGGCGGCGACCCACCCCGTCACGCTCATGTCGCCAGCCTCCGGGTGAAGAACCGGGCCGCGAGCACCGTCCCGCCGACCGCGTACAGCACCAGGACGCCGAGGTGGACGGCCACCATCCAGCCCGGCACCGGCAGCCCGAAAGCCAGCAGCCGGGCGACCTGGGTGCCGTGCCACATCGGCGAGACCCAGCCGATCCACTGCAGATAGATCGGCATCGACTCCAGCGGGAAGAAGGTGCCCGCGAAGAGGAACATCGGCGCGATGACGAACCGCTGCACCAGCGCGAACTGGTACCCCTCGTTCTCCAGAGTCGCCGCGTAGGCCATCAGCGGGGTGCCCAGCGCCATGCCGGCCAGCGCGGCGACGGCGATCATCGGCCAGGACGCGAGCCCGGCCACCCCGGCGGTCACCAGGATCACCCAGAAGATCGCGGCCTCGGCCAGGAACCGGACGCCCACCGCCACCACTTCGCCGACCGCCACCTGCATGGCGGACGCCGCGGTCGCGGAGCGGGCGAAGTAGAGCTTGCTCCACTTGAACCCGTCCATCACCGGGAAGGTCATCTCGCTGCCGGCCGACATCACGACCGTGCTGACCAGCAGTCCCGGCGCCACGAAGGTGAGGTACGGGACGCCCGCCACCCCGCCGGAGCCGGCGTCCACCAGGGTTCCCAGGCCCACGCCCATCGCGACCAAGTAGAGGACGGGGGTGAGCAGCGAACTGCCGACCGCGGAGGTCCAGTAGGCCTTCATCGAGATCAGCCGCCACTCGGCCTGGTACCACCAGCCCCAGCGCCGCGCCCGTTCGGCCTGCACCGCAGGCGGCAGCGCCTGGCCCGAGTAGGCCAGGGCGTTGCTGTCGACCAGGTCAGTCAATGAGGCTCCGTCCGGTGAGCCGGAGGAAGACGTCCTCCAGCGAGGAGCGGCGCACCAGCGAAGTCACCGGCACGAGTCCGCGGTGCCGGACAGCCTCGAGCGCGGCCTCGCCGTCCTCGGTGTAGAGCAGGACGCGGTCGGGCAGCGCCTCGATCCGTCCGAGATCGTTGAGCTGCTCGACCAGGGCGCCGTTGCGCTCCGACCCGAACCGCAGTTCGAGCACCTCACGGGTGGCGTACTGCCGGATGAGCGCGGCCGGGGAGCCTTCGGCGACGATCCGGCCGTGGTCGATGACGATCAGCCGGTCGCAGAGCTGCTCGGCCTCGTCCATGAAGTGGGTGGTGACGATCAGCGTCACGCCCTGCTCCTTGAGCCGGAAGAGCCGATCCCACAGGATGTGCCGGGCCTGCGGGTCGAGCCCGGTTGTGGGTTCGTCCAACAGCAGGACGCGGGGCTCGTTGACCAGCGCGCGGGCGATCGTGAGGCGGCGCTTCATGCCGCCGGAGAGGTTGTCGACCTTCTCGTTCGCCTTCTCGGTGAGCTGCGCGAAGGCCAGCAGCTCGTCCGCCTTCGGGTTCAGATAGGAGTACGGCAGCCCGAAATAGCGGCCGTACATCACCAGGTTCTCCCGCGCCCGCAGCTCGCTGTCGAGGTTGTCGGTCTGCGGGACGACCCCCAGGTTCGACCGCACCTCGGGCCCGTTCACCTCCGGGTCGAGCCCGTTCACCAGCAGCGTCCCCGAGGTGCGCAGACTCGTCCCCCCGATCATCCGCATGGTGGTGGACTTCCCCGCCCCGTTCGGCCCGAGCAGCCCGAACGACTCCCCCGCCGCCACCTCGAACGAGATCGCGTCGACCGCACGCAGCTCCCCGTACACCTTGGTCAGTTCCCGGGCTTCGATCACAGACACGCGCGCAACCCTACTCGCGCCCAACGACAGGAATGACCGGCGGTTAGGCTGCGGGGGTGAGCCCCGATCTGCCGTCCACCATCGCGGGGCGGGTGGTGCACGAGATCGTCATCAAGAAGTCGCGGTTCATCGCCACTCTCGTGCCGGTGCGAAGCATCGGAGAGGCGGACGTGGAGATCGCGGCGCTGCGCAAGCAGTACTGGGACGCGCGCCACAACTGCACCGCCCTGATCGTCGGGACGAACGCCGAGCAGCAGCGCTCCAGTGACGACGGGGAGCCCTCGGGCACCGCCGGGGTTCCCATGCTCGAAGTGCTGCGGCACCGCGACCTCACCGACCTGGTGGCGGTGGTCACCCGCTACTTCGGCGGAGTCCTGCTGGGTGCCGGCGGGCTTGTCCGCGCCTACTCGGGCGTGGTCGCCGAGGCCCTCGACCGCGCCCGGCTGGTCCGCCGCGGACTACTCACGGAGGTCACCGTGGACGTTCCGCACGCCGACGCCGGACGCCTCGACAACTGGCTGCGCGACTGGGCCACCGGCCACGACTCCGTCTGGGAAGCACCCAGTTGGACGGCGGTCGCCCGCTTCCAGCTGTTCGTCCCGCCCATCGCGCTCCCCGCTCTCGCCGACGACCTGGCCGCCTTCACCGCCGGGGCCGTCGTCCCCGTCGCAGGCGCCAGCCGGGTGGTCGACGTCCCAGCAAGCTTCAACCGCGCCGCAGTAGGTCCGCGACCAGGGGCAACGACGTGACGCCGTCCGCGACGATGAAATGCCCGGCGTCCGGCACCGTGACGATCTCGGCACCGAGCGCCGCCCCAAGGTCACGGCTGAGCGAGGGCGGCACCAGGTAGTCGTTGTCGGAGAGCACAGCGACCCGGCTGCGGGTGCGAGCTGCGGTGCGCTCCAGATCAGGACGGGTGGCGGTGAACGCCGCCAGCTCGGGCAATTCCGGAGACACCTCGACGAACCCGGAGACGGCGATCAGCGCACCGAGCGCCCAGTCGCCGCCAATACGGTCGAGCGCATGCAGCGCGGTCACCGCCCCCAGACTGTGGCCGACGATCCCGGTCCGCTCGTCCGGCCTGCCGATCGCAGCCACCGCGGTGGCGACCCAAGGTTCCAGCTCCGGCGCGTCAGACTGCGGCAGAGCAGGCACCTCCACTGCGATTTCCGGACGCCTCCAGTTCGTCCTTAAGCCAGCCGAACCAGTTGTCCGCGGGATTCGAAAGGTACCCGTGGAGGACGATCACGCGATCCAGTCCCAGAGACATGGCGCGCAGCTTAACAACGCCCGCCGCAGCGAACGCGGAAGCGTGGGCCTGCGCGTGAGTTCCTCCCGCCGTGACGCTTCGCTGCAGGATTGTCGCTGTGACAGGGGTGGTGGGGCCGACTCGCGGGCTCGCTGCAGGATGGCGGTTCTGACGCCCGGATTCTGGCTGGCAACAACCATCCTGCAGCGAAGCACCCCCGCAAGCGTCCTGACCCCTGTCAGAACGACTATCGTGCAGCGAAGCAGGGAGAGCATGGGCTGGACGCCACCCAGTCACTCCGACTGCGCCAGGACGCATTAGGAACGAGCATGGCCCCACCTGAAATCTCTCGTCGACGAGCGATCACTCTCGCCGCCTTCGCGGCGCTCGGCGGGGCGCTCGCGCCCGGTGCGCTGCGACTCCTGAGCACATCTACCTTGTTGCCGGCGGGCTTCGCCCCGCCTG
>CAZLWS010000083.1:10637-13317 GCA_964563205.1 uncultured Propionibacteriaceae bacterium
GTTCCAGCGGCAGGGTCGCGATCAGGGTGATGAGCGCGAAAAGAATCGTGTAAATCACCCGCTGCCTGGCTATGACAGCGGCGAATCCCGGGGCGTGGTCGTAGGCGTAGTGATTGAACGCCCGGTAGTCGTCATTGGTCAGGACGTAGTGCAGCATGTCTCTCCCGCTCGTGTGTCCGGGCTCAGCCGACGGCGAGCTTAGTCTGGGCGGCCGCCGCCAGGGCTGCCACTTCAGCACCAGCGCGCCTGGGGACGACCAGCGCCTCCAGATCGCCGAGCATCAGGAACAGGTGCTGGTCGGTCTCCTCGACCCCCTGCAGGCGCGGCCAGCCCACGATCGCCTGACTGTCGGCGGCCGACTCGGTGAGACCGTTCTCGTCCCAGGTAAGGACGGTCGCGCCCAACCGGCCAAGATCACCGGTCCGAGCCATCCGCTTGAGCTGCGCATCAAGCGTCCGCCGGTACAACGAGCTCCACATGAACCACGTTGTCACCGTCACGGCCGCCACCGCGATCACGGTGATCATCAGATTGCGTGTGAGGAGCCAGACGAGCGCCGCCCCGACCCCGAGCGTCACGAAACCGCCCATCCGCTGCGCCCGCACCAGCTGTGCCTGGATCGTAGGGGACGTACGCGCGAGGTGCCTGTTGAACGCGATGTAGTCGTCGTTGGTCAGGTCGTACTCCAGCCGCCCCATCAGCTTCAGCGGCCCTGCCGGTAGCGCAGCGAGTTGGGACGGCAGGCGGCCTCGGTGGCGATCTGCAGGTTGGCGATCTTGCGTTCGTCGCGGAGGCGGTAGAGGTTCGGCACCAGCTTGTCGCGGATGGCGACCGGGTCGATGGTGTTGAGGTAGATCTTCGTGGCGCCCTCGAAGCCGGCCACGGTCGAGATCCGCCACTTCAGCATCACCCGCCACGGCATGGCCAGGTCGGTGTCGATCGGACGGTAGTGCCACTCCTCGTTGCAGGGCACGGCCACCCCGGTAGCGGCGTGCATGGCGTGGATCATGTCGGACATGCCGCGCAGCTCGTCCGGCTCATGCTCCCACGGGTCGCAGTGCTCGGACTTGGAGTAGATCTCGACCGTCGGGTACCGGTGCCCGAACCCCGCGAACGCGATCGCGTGGGAGTTCTCGGCGATCACCAGGTTCTTGTAGGCGGCGTAATTCGCGGCGTGCTCGTTGAAGACATTCGGGTTGGCCCGCAGCCGGGCCATCGCCTGCTCGTGCTGCGTCCCGCGCTCGTCGATCGCGACCAGCTGCTTGTGCAGATGGTCGAAGGACGCCCCCGCCGGCCGCAGCCAGTTCTGGAAGACCGCGACGTAGCGGGCATAGCGGTTCAGCTCGAACAGCCCGCGGGTGGCCTCGGCGGTGTAGGCGATGAAGCGCTCGTGCTCGTCCGGGGTGAGCGTGCCGGACGAAGCCAGCTGGGTGTTGTCGGTCGCCCCGTCCACGAAATGCCGCCGCGCCACGATCACGTCGTGCCCGCCCCCGAAGAAGCCGGACGCCGCTTGCAGCTGGCCGTCCTCGCCGAGGGCGTCGATCTGCTCGTCGGTGCGTCCGCCGGCGCGCAGCTTGGCCCGCACCACGGCGAGGACGTGCGCCCGTCCCGCCTCGGAGGCCAGGTAGGCCTCCTTGCGCTCGCGCACCAAGGTGGGCAGCACGTAGCCGTAGTTCACGTGCCAGTAGTCGTAGGAGAGGATCTCGAAGAGGTTCGGGATCCGCCGGAACTCGGCCACGGTGCTCTCCAGCTCCGCCGCCGGGGTGCGGTAGCGGGTCTCCCAGTTGCCGTCCTCATGCCGGATCACCCGTGACTTCTCCGGCGGGGTGTCGAAGTAGCGGTGCTCGCAGAAGGCGCAGTGGCGGCCGTGCTGGGCGGGGTCGAGCGGCACCGGGTCGGGCAGGTGCACCCCCAGCGGACGGTTGCCCCGTCCGGCCACCGTCCACACCTCGGTGCCGGTGAATGGATTCAACTGTTTGACGGTTCCGTCCGGCAGTTGCGTGATCCAGTCCGGCTCCCGCATCAGTGGCTGCAGCATGACCCTCCCTCGCGTCCGTGCCACCCCCCGGGCAGCGGACTTCTCACAGTAGCGGCGGCATGGAACCGGAACCACCCCTGCTGCGTCAAAGGCCAAGCACTACCAAGAAAGGCTTCCGATGAGCTCACACCCCACGCCCTGCACTCAGGCCAGCGAGATCTTCCAGAACCCTCTCGTCGAAGAGCCCCCGACCGGACGCAACGACCTCGCCGTCCGGCTCGCCGGACGAGCCGTCGAACTGTGCGAATCCTGCCCGCTGATGGACAAGTGCCTCTACGACGCGGTCGTCGAGCACGACGTCGCCGGAGTCGCCGGCGGCACCACCGCGCTGCAGCGGACGCGGATCCGCCGCCTGCTGGGTGTGAGCGTCGACCGCGAGGATCTCAGCGACTTCGCCGGCACCACCCGCGAGGGCGGACGCCTCACCCACGCCGAGGTCGCCCGCGCCCGCCGCGCCGACCCGGACGCCACCCTGGAGACCATCGCCGAGCGGCTCGGCTGCTCGCTCTCCACCGTCAAGCGCCACCTGCGCCAGGTCCGCGCCGAGGGTGCCCCGGTCGCCTCGGTCCGCGCCGCGAAGCCGTCGCCGAGCGCCGTCCAGGCCGCCCGGCTCACCGTCGTCGGGGATCGCTCCCGCGCTCG
>CAZLWS010000084.1:0-5973 GCA_964563205.1 uncultured Propionibacteriaceae bacterium
ACCATCTGGCCGTAGCCGGCCTCATGGCAGATCCGCATCGCCTCCAGGGTCTCGGTGACGGTTCCGATCTGGTTCACCTTGATCAGGGCGGCGTTGCCGATGCCGCCCGCGATGGCGGCGGCGATGATGGCCGGGTTGGTGCAGAAGTTATCGTCCCCGACCAGCTGCACGCGCTCGCCCAGGGCGGCGGTCAATGCCTTCCAACCGGACGGATCCTGCTCGCCCAGGCCGTCCTCGATGCTCCAGATCGGGAACCGGTCGAGCATCGCGGCGTACCGGTCGATCATCTCGGCGCTGGAGAGCCGCGAGCCGTTCACCGTGTAGCCGCCGTCGGAGTAGAACTCGGAGGCCGCCGGGTCGAGCGCGATCCCGACCCCCTCGACGCCCAGCGGGTAGCCGGCGTCGGTGATCGCCGCGACGATGAGCTCCAGCACCTCCTCGGGCTCGGCCAGGTCGGGGGCGAAGCCGCCCTCGTCCCCCAGCCCGGTGGCGTGGCCGCCGGCCGCCAGCCGCTTCCGCAGCGCCTGGTAGACCTCGGCGCCGGCCCGCACCGCCTCAGCCATGGACGGGGCGCCCAGCGGGCAGACCATGAACTCCTGGAAGTCGAGCGGGTTGGGGGCGTGGGCGCCGCCGTTCAGCACGTTGAAGCAGGGGACGGGCAGGCGCGCCGGCTGTCCGAATCCGGGCAGCCACTCGTACAGCGGCTTCCCCTCGGACGCGGCCAGCGCCCGAGCCAGCGCCATCGAAGCGCCGATGAGCGCGTTGGCGCCCAGCCGCGCCTTGTTCGGAGTCCCGTCCAGCTCACGCATGGCGCGGTCGACCTCGGCCAGGTCGCCCCAGCTGCGGCCGGTCAGGGTAGCCGCCAGTTCGCCGTTCACATTGCCCACCGCCGTCAGCACGCCGGCGCCGCCGAACCGGGCCGGGTCGCCGTCCCGCAGTTCGACCGCCTCCCGGGTTCCGGTGGACGCCCCGGACGGGACGCCGGCCTCGGCGCGGGTTCCGTCCGCCAGCGCGACGGACACGTTGAGGGTGGGTCGTCCGCGGGAGTCCAGAATCTCCAGCGCCTGCAACGCAGTGATCTCGAAAGCCATCGCCGTCACCTTTCCGGTCACGCGGGCTCCGCTTTGAAGCCCGGTGGTGACACAGCCCGGCCGGGCGCGAAGGCTGGGCGGAAAGTGAGCGAAAGCCCCACCTCCGTGCCCAGCCGGACTGTGCACGAGGTAGGGACTGTTGGTCGCGAGAGCGACGGTTTCAGTACGAGGCGAGCCCCACCGCCTGCCGCCACTGTAGCGCCCCCGCCACTGGCTCACCATGCGTTGCGGACGGCGTCTCAACCTAGACGACTGCCACGCCTCCCTTCCCTCATCCCCGCGAAGGCGGGGATCTCCGACCTGAGTGGGAGGATGGCGGGCATGGCGACGCTACCCACCGGGGCTCCGTTGATCGGACGGTTCGTGCGGCTCGATCCGGTGACCCCGGACGACCTGCCGTCGCTGGCGGCGATCCTCGCCGACCCGGTGGTGTACGCGTCGGGGTACGTGATGCGGCATCGGCCCCAGACTCCTGAAGCGGCGCTGGCCGCCGCCCGGAGCCACTACCTGGAGGGACCCGCCTGCGACGGGAAAGGTCAGGGGTTCCTGCCTTACGCCGTCCGGCTGCTGGACGACTCGGCGCTGGGCGCGGCCGGGGAGGTCGTGGGCACCTCCTCCCTGGGCGAGGCGGTGCTCGCCCACGAGCGGCTGCACCTCGGCTGGACGCTCTACCACCCGCGGGTGTGGGGCTCGGTGGTGAACCCCGAGGCCAAGTACCTGCTGCTGCGGCACTGCTTCGAGGATCTCGGCTACGGGCGGGTGAAGATCCAGACCGACGCCCTCAACACCCGCTCGGCCGCCGCGATCGAGCGGCTCGGGGCCACCCGTGAGGGTGTGCTGCGCCGCCACAGCCGCCGCGAGGACGGCAGCTTCCGCGACACCGTCGTGTTCAGCGTGATCGCCACCGACTGGCCCCGGGTCCGGGACGGACTGCTCGCCCGCTTGGGGTCGGCTGAGATGCCCGGCGAGTCCGCCCGCTCCTGACCTGAATCCGCCGGCGCTCCGCACGTTTCCGTGCATCCACGCCGCATACGGTCCGGGGTGGACCGTCCCGCCTCGCGATCCGCGCATTCCCACCGCGTACCGGCGCTTGGGGAGGCTCCGTATCCGGCGCCAATGCGCGAGAGCGGCCGCCAAGGCTTGCCAGGCCGGGCGTATCCGGCGGGAATGCGCGGAACGTAAGCTCGGTGCATGTGCCGCAACATCCACACCCTGCATAACTTCGAGCCGGAGGCGACCTCTGAGGAGGTCTACGCGGCCGCGCTGCAGTACGTCCGCAAGATCGCCGGGACGACCAAGCCGTCCAAGGCCAATCAGGAGGCCTTCGACCGCGCGGTCGAAGCCATCGCCCACGCCACCCAGCACCTGCTGGAGGATCTGGTCACCACCGCGCCGCCGAAGAACCGCGAGGAGGAGGCCGCCAAGGCCCGCGAGCGAGCGGTCCGCTCGGGCCGCTACGCGACCGCCGGCTGAACCCAGCAGCCCTCAACCCAGCCGCTCGCCGCGGGATTGGCGCGGGCCGAAGACGGACGACACCACCTCGCCGCCAAACCACCCGGTGAGGCGGACGGCCTCGCGATCCAGCGCCCGGAGCGCCTCGCGTCCCGGGTCGCCGCGGGGGACGACGCGCACCCGTCCGTCCGGCTCCTGCACCCAGCAGCCGACGATCCGGCCGTTCCACCAGGCGGTCGGGCCGGCGTTGCCGACGCTGTCGAAGAGGAAGGGCACGTCGGCCGGGTCGAGGTAGAACTCGCGCTGCCGCCAGCCCATGGTGGTGGGGTCGAGGGTGGGCAGCAGGGCCGCCCATGGAGTCGTCTCGGGCTCGGGTTCGGCATCTCCCGGGAGCACCCAGCCGGTGTCGCCGGAGTCGAGCCGAACCTGCTCGGCGGCCACCGAGGCGAGGGCGTGACGCACGGCCGCCTTGGTGGCGCCGAGCCACCAGACCAGGTCGGCCTCGGTGCCCGGGCCGAAGCTCCACAGCCAGCGGCGGACCAGTTCGGCGTAGCCGGCGGCCGATTCGGCGGCGGGCGCCCGGTCGCCCAGCCAGTCGCCCATCGCCGTCCAGCGCGGCTTCGAGATCCGCCAGTGCCCGCCGTTGCGTCCGCGGACGATCGCCCCTCGGGCGCCGAGCAGGGTCAGCAGGTGCGGACCCAGTGGCAACTCCTGGGACCACTTGCCCGACCCCCAGGTGAGCCGGGTCTGGGCCACCGGCACGCGGGCGCGGATCGTCGGGGCGTCGAAGTCGGCGCCCTGGCCGAACTGATCGAGCACCTGCCGGGCGGCGTCCTCCAGCCAGGCCTCCGGGTCGGCGATGCCGGCGTTGCCGATCGCGGCCGCCAGCCGGCGACGTTCCGTCTCGGCGACCCGGGCGGAGGCGCTCCCCCAGGCCGCGGGCAGCAGGTCGCGCGGGAAGGCGAACAGGGTGCGGCGCATCGCCAGCTGCTTGACCAGGGTCTTCTCGTCGTAGAGCGCGGCCTCGACGTCAGCGATCGACGCGCCGTCGACCCGGGCCGCCACCGAGAGGTGGACGGTCGGCGGCTCGGTGGCGTGCAGCACGGTCATCGCGGTGGCTGCCGTGAGCACGTCGGGGTGGCGATGCCCGGGGTGGATGCCGTGCCGCCGCGCCAGCCTGACCCGCCGCTGCTCGTCCGAGAAATGCCGCATCCCGTCATGATCGCACCTCGTCGCACCCCGTCCGAGCTGCGACGCGGGGGCTGACCTTCCCTGGGAAGGAGTAAAGTAGTTTCGCAATCAACTACTCGATTTCGTGGGAGTTCCCGTGGCCAACCTTCTGATCGTCAACGGCAGCGTGCGTGAGGGCCGCATCGGCGGCTCGATCGGCGAATGGGTGAAGCAGACCGCCGAGGCGGACGGACGCTTCACCGTCGACTACGCCGACCTCGCCGAGCTGCAGCTGCCGCTGATGGACGAGCCGAACCACCCGCGGCTGAAGAAGTACACCCACGAGCACACCCTCGCCTGGAGCAAGCGGGTGGCGGCGGCCGACGGCTTCCTCTTCCTGTTCCCGGAGTACAACTACAGCTACTCCGCGCCGATCAAGAACGCGGTCGACTACCTGCACAACGAGTGGAACCGCAAGCCGGTCGGCCTGGTGAACTGGGGCGGCAACTCCGGCGGCACCCGCGCCCAGGCCGCCTTCCGTCCGGTCGCCACCGCGCTCGGCCTGGTCATCACCAAGGGCAGCGTCGAGATCAACTTCCCGCAGCGCCAGCTGACCGATGAAGGCGTCTTCGAGCCGAACGAGCAGCAGCGCCTGGTGCTGACCTCCCAGCTCAACGAGATCGTCAAGCTCAGCGACGCCCTCGCCCCGCTCCGCTGAAACCGAATCGAGGCGGGTCTGATACCGTCAAAGGACCCATGAACCACAAAACCGTCTTCATCGATTTCGACGGCACCTTTGCCGACTTCGGACGCATCCCACCCGCACACCTCGACGCCGTGCAAGCCGCACGAGCCGCCGGACACCGGGTGTTCCTGTGCACCGGACGTCCGTGGCTGATGGTGCCGGCCAGCGTCCGCGAGGGCTTCTTCGACGGGCTCGTCTGCGCGGCCGGCGGCTACGTCCGGATCGACGACCAGGTGCTCGCCGACGTCCGGTTTCCGGCGGAACTCGGCGCCCGCACCGCCGCAGCGCTCATCGCGGCCAACGCCGCCTTCCTGCTCGAGGCGCCCGATCAGCTGTTCAGCACGACCGGAGCGGTCGACCGGCTCGCGGCGGCGGTAGCCACCTTCCACCGGGCCGGAGGCGCGGAGGGCGCCGCCGAGTTGCTGCGCGCCCTGCGGACCTCGGACGACCTCAGCGACTGCTCGTTCAGCAAGGTCGCCATCTTCGACTCGGAGGTTCCGGTCGAGGAGTTGGCCGCACAGCTCGGTCCGGCGGTCGGCGCGCTGCCGAACTCGATGACCCACGCCAGCGGGAGCTCAGGAGAGCTCTACCAAATCGGCGTCGACAAGGCCGCGGGGATCCGGGTGGTCGAGGCCCACCTCGGCCTGCGCCGCGAGGACATCATCGGAATCGGGGACGGCCTCAACGACCTGGAGATGCTGCAGTACGCCGGCATCGGCGTGGCCGTCGAGGAATCCCCCGACCTGGTGAAGGCGGCCGCTCAGCTGATCGTCCCCGGCCCGCAGGGCGCCGGCGTGGCACAGGCCTTCGCCGAACTCGGGCTGATTCCCGCCTTGCACCGGTGACTCGCCCGGTCAAAGCACTGATCCTGGATGCGGACGGCGTCACCCAGACTCCGAAGCTGAGCTCGATCACGGGCTGGCTGGCCCTGGGCGGCCCGGGGCTGCTCCCCGCGCTCAGCCGGGCCGAGAAGCCCACCCTCACCGGTGGCGTCGAGTTCGAGCCGCTGATCGCCGAGGTGCTGGCCGAGCGCGGGCTCGACGTCACAGTGGAGCAGGTGGTGGCCCACTGGTGCCGGGTCGAGGTGTCCAAGCCTATGCTGACGCTGGTCGACCGGGTGCGGGCGGCGGGGGTCGTCACCGCGATGGGCACCAACCAGAACCCGATCCGGGGACGCTACATGCTCGACAACCTCCCTTATGGCGAGCACTTCGACGCCCTCTTCCACTCCTGGCAGATCGGGTTGGCCAAGCCCGACCCGGCCTTCTTCCGGCACATCGTCGAGGCCCTCGGGGTAGAGCCTGGCGAGGCAGTCTTCGTCGACGACCTGGCCGCGAACGTCCGGGGCGCCCGCGAGGCCGGGCTGCAGGCCGTCCACTTCCCGTGGCTGCACCTGCACGGTCACCTTCGCCATCGGCTGCACGCTCTCGGGGTGCCGGGGGTCTAGAGATCCCCCGCCCCCGCGGGGATGACGAGATCAAGTCACTACGCGACCGTCGCGACCAGCTGCAGAGC
>CAZLWS010000084.1:6073-13303 GCA_964563205.1 uncultured Propionibacteriaceae bacterium
TACGGCGCGAGGCGCTCCTTGATCCAGCGGCCGTCGGCCAGGCGGTAGCGGATGCGGTCGTGCAGCCGGCTGCGGCGTCCCTGCCAGAACTCCCAATAGTCGGGGACGAGGCGGTAGCCGCCCCAGTGGTCGGGACGCGGCGGGTGCAGGCCGTGCTTCGCGGACGCGGCGGCAGCGTTGGCCAGCAGCACCCCGCGGGAGGAGATCACCTCGCTCTGCGGCGAGGCCCAGGCACCGATCCGGGAATCCAGCGGACGCATGGCGTAGTACTCGTCCGACTCTGCCTCGCTGGTCTTCTCCACCCGGCCCTCGACCCGGACCACCCGGTCCGCGCCCGGCCAGTGGAACTGGATGGCGGCGAACGGGTTGGCCGCCAGTTCCCGCCCCTTGCGCGAGTCGTAGTTGGTGAACCACACCAGCCCCGCGGCGTCCACCGACTTCAGCAGCACGATCCGGGTGGACGGACGCCCGTCCGCCCCCACTGTCGCCAAGGTCATCGCGTGCGGGTCGCTCATCCCCGACCTCACGGCGTCGGCCAGCCACTTCTCGAACTGCTCCAGCGGAGCGTCGGCCGACTCGGTGAAGTCGGGGTGGTCATAGTCGGTGCGCAGGTTCCTCAGATCCACCCTGGCAGCATAGGCCGACCGCTGGGCAGTCAGACCGCAGGTTCGCCCCGGACGGTCAGGGTCGGGGGACGGTCGCCACGGATGGATGCCACCATGTCCACCACTCGGCGGGTCGCGCGGACGTCATGCGCGCGGAACACCGTCGCCCCTAGCCAGCCTGCAATAGCGGTGGCTGCGAGGGTGCCTTCGAGCCGATCGTCGATGGGGAGGTCGAGGGTCTCTCCGACGAAGTCCTTGCGGGAGAGCGATTGCAGCACCGGGAATCCCAGAGCCACGAGCTGGTCGGTCGCCCGCAGGACGCGGAGCGAGTGGCGGGTGGTCTTGCCGAAGTCGAGGGTCGGGTCGAGCAGGATCCGCTCGGCGGGCAGCCCCGCGGCCAGGGCGCGCTCGGCGCCGACGGCGAGTCCGTCCAGCACCGCGGCGACCACGCCGTCCGGCTCGGGCGGGTAGCTGACGCCGTGCGGGTCGGTGCGCGGCGGCAGTCCGCCGGTGTGGGAGACCACGTAGCCGGCGCCCAGCTCGGCGGCGACCGAGACCAGCTCGGGATCGGCGCCGGCCCAGGTGTCGTTGACCAGGTCGATGCGTGCCTCGGCGCAGGCCAGGGCGACCTCGCTGCGCCAGGTGTCCAGGCTCAGCAGCACGTCGGGGTGACGCTCGCGGGCGGCGACCAGGAAGGGCCGCACCCGCTCGATCTCCTCGGCCGGCTCCACCCAGTCGCCCTGCTGGCCGGCCCGGACGCCGCCCACGTCCACCAGGTCGGCGCCATCGGCCACCAGCCGGTCGAGCGCGGCCAGCGCCGTCTCGAGCTCGGTGAACCGAGCCGGGGCGTAGAACGAATCCGGGGTGCGGTTCATGATGCCCATCACCGCCGGACGGGCGGCGTCGAAGCGCTGCCCGCGCAGGACGAGCGCGGCCGGAGTCTGCATCCCCCCACTCTGCCCTACTCCCGTGAACAGGCCTACCTGCAGATCGCCGGCGGCGCACTCCGGTGTCCGCCCGCGTGGCGCCCGATAGGGCGCGACCCGGGTTTGGGTACGCTGCCTGCCGGAAGAACCCACCTACCACCGGAGACAATCATGGAAAACCAGGTCGATTCCGCTGCCCTGATGGCCGCGATGCTGCCCTTCTACCTCTTCTCACTCGCCATCGGCGTGCTCGCCATCGTCGCGATGTGGAAGATCTTCACCAAGGCCGGCGAGCCCGGCTGGGCGTCGATCGTTCCTATCTACAACACCTATGTGCTGACGAAGATCTCGGGCTACAACCCGATCCTGTTCCTGCTCTTCCTGATCCCGCTGGTGAATGTGGTCTTCGGCATCATGGTGCTGCTCGGCCTCGGCCGCGCCTTCGGCAAGAGCACCGGATGGTCGGTCGTCTTCCTGGTGCTGCTCAACGTGATCGGCATGCTGATCCTCGGCTTCAGCAGCGACCAGTACCGCAACCCCGCGCCGCTCTCCCAGCCCACGTACCGCTGATCCAACCGGCAAGGTGTGGCTTCTGGTCCGACCTCGGGCCGGAAGCCACACCTTGTGCGTTGTGGAGGACGGCAGTGAGATGAGTCGGCGAGACTACGGCTGCCGCTGCACCAGGGGCGGGACGAGGACGCCGGCGGCGGTCGGGTCGTCCACGCCGAAGCCGGCCAGCAGCACCGCGACCACCTGCTCGGTGGTGCCGCGGTGCGGCGACCAGGGGTCGACGAAGTCATGCCACCAGCCCAGCGCGGAATCCACGGTCGCCTCGCCGTAGTAGTCGCTGCGGCCCGCGAAGACGCCGGTGGCGAAGGCGCGGGCGGCGTCCCGGCGGATGGCGAAGTCGTTCGGGTTGGAGACCAGCACCATCCGGGTGAGCTGGTGGGACGTCCCGGCGTCGAACATGGCCTCCGAGAGCTGCAGGTAGGGCATCAGCCCCGGCACCGGGAAGCCCGGGTAGGCGTGCGGGCTGTGGCCCAGGTTCTCCTTCACCCGCGGATCCCACCAGTAGTAGATCCGCGGCACGATCCGTGGGAACTTCACCAGCATCCGCACCGCCGGCATCGGCACCCCCTTGGGCGCCAGCAGCGGCGCCAACAGAATGACACGCCGCACCTCCGTCCGATTGGCGGCGGCCCAGGCCGCCAGCACTCCGCCGGCTGAGAGCCCGACCACCCACACCGGGTCGCCGAACCCGGCGGCGATGTCGATGCAGGCGTCGACGTGGGCCACCAGATCCTGCGCGGTGAGGTCGGCCAGCGACCGGTTCAGCACGTCGGTGAACCCCTGGTAGGGCTGCCGGGGCACCAGCACGCGGTAGCCCTGCTCGGCCAGCGCGGCCGCCACCGCGACAAACTGGCTGGGCGCGTTGGTGAACCCGTGCCAGGCCACGATCGTGGCCTTCGCGGCGCCCTCGGGCTCGAACAGCTGGGTGCGGGTCGACTCGCCGACCCGCTCGTCGTCGGCCGCGCAGAGCGCCTCGAACCGGGCCAGCGCCTCGGCGCGGTCACCGGCCGGCCGCGGCCGCGAGGCGGGCGGCGCGGCGATCGGCAGCCAGCGCCGGAATCCCTGGCCGGACGACTTCGACATCGGTTCCCCCATCGACGGAGATCCGCCCCTGGGGGCGCACCCGCATCCTATCCATGCCCACTCTCCATCCACGAGCCTCACCCAAGGCTCCTGCCCGAGTCCCCCGTAGTCAGGGGATATCCCTCCCCTGCCCCAGCAGAAACAGGGTGGTGGCGACGTTCCGCTGGACGGGAATGGAACCGTTCGCATTTCGTCGGCGCGGGAGGTTTTCGTCCTTTGGGCCTCACCGAAATCGCCTTGTCATGCGAGTTTCCCGAACTGCCTGCGGGGGCTCATCGACCGCATTACATTGACAAGAAATCAGCGGTCGAAGAGGTTCGCCATGGCACGTGACATCACCCAGTTGCCCGATCTCGCCGCGGGCAGCGGCCGGGTCGCTCCCGTGCGCTCGCGCATGCCGGTGTACGTCGACCTGCTGCCGCCGTGCAACAACGCCTGCCCGGCCGGGGAGAACATCCAGGAGTGGCTGCGGCTGGTCAAGGCCCGCCAGGACGAGGCCGCCTGGCGCGAACTGGTGAAGAACAACCCCTTCCCCGCCATCCACGGACGGGTCTGCTACCACCCCTGCGAGACCGCCTGCAACCGCATCGAGCTGGACGGCTCGGTCTCCATCCACTCCGTCGAGCGCTACCTCGGCGACCTCGCCATCGAGCACGGCTGGGGCTTCGCCAAGCCCCGCTTCTCCTCCGGACGCCGGGTGCTGGTCGTCGGCGCCGGCCCGTCCGGGCTGTCGGCCGCCTACCACCTGGCGATGGCCGGCCACGAGGTCGAGATCCGGGACGCCTCCCACCTGCCCGGCGGCATGATGCGCTACGGCATCCCCGAGTACCGGCTGCCCCGCGACGTCCTGGACGCCGAGGTGCAGCGGCTGGTCGACCTCGGCGTCCGCATCGTCACCGACTACCGGGTGAAGGACCTGCTGGCCGACCAGGCCGAGGGCGGCTTCGACGCCTGCTTCGTGGCGATCGGCGCCCACCTCTCCCGCCGGGTCGACATCCCGGGCATGGACGCCGGCCGCATCGTCGACGCGGTCAGCTTCCTGCGCGGGGTGGCCAGCGGCGAACGTCCGATCATCGGACGGAAGGTCGCGATCTACGGCGGCGGCAACACCGCCATGGACGCCGCCCGAGTGGCCCGCCGGCTGGGCGCCGAGGAGTCGATCGTGATCTACCGGCGCACCGAAGAGCAGATGCCCGCCCACCACGAGGAGCGCGAGGGCGCCCGCAGCGAGGGCGTCACCATGAACTGGCTGCGCACCATCTCCAGCGTCGACTCCGAGGATCTGACCGTCGAGATCATGGAACTCGACGAGAACGGGCGGGCGGTCGGCACCGGCCGGTTCGAGAAGCTGCAGGCCGACACCGTCATCCTCGCCCTCGGCCAGGAGACCGACTCCGACTTCCTGCGCCGCATCCCCGGCATCGCCTTCGACCACGACGTCCTCAAGGTCGATCCGCGCACCCTGATGACCGGCGTGCCGGGCATCTTCGCCGGCGGCGACGCCGTCCCCAGCGAGCGGACGGTGACCGTCGGCGTCGGGCACGGCAAGCGCGCGGCCCGGCAGATCGACGCGTGGCTGGCCGGACGCGAGGCGCCCGTCCGGCCCAAGCACGACCTGGCCGACTTCGACAAGCTGCACCTGTGGTACTTCGGGGACGCCCGGCGCTCCTCCCAGCCCGAGCTCGAACCCGAGCAGCGGGTGGTCGACTTCGGCGAGATCGTCGGCGGCCTGAGCGACGACCAGGCCCACGTCGAGGCGGCCCGCTGCCTCTCCTGCGGCAACTGCTTCGAGTGCGACGGCTGCCTGGGCGCCTGCCCGGAGGACGCCGTGATCAAGCTCGGCGCCGGCTTCCGCTACCGCTTCGACTACGACCGCTGCACCGGCTGCGCGACCTGCTACGAGCAGTGCCCCGTCCACGCCATCGACATGATCCAGGAGAAGTGACCATGCGGACGATCATCGACGGCAACGAGGCCGCCGCCTCGGCGGCCTACCGGCTCAACGAGCTGTGCAGCATCTACCCGATAACGCCCAGCTCGACCATGGCCGAACTGGCGGACGAGTGGTCCGCGCAGCGCCGTGAGAACGTGTACGGGACGATTCCTACAGTTGTAGAGATGCAGTCGGAGGGCGGCGCCGCCGGGGCGCTGCACGGGGCCTTGCAGGGTGGCGCGCTCTCCACCACCTTCACGGCCAGCCAGGGCCTGCTGCTGATGATCCCGAACATGTACAAGATCGCCGGGGAGCTCACCTCGACGGTCTTTCACGTCGCGGCGCGCTCGCTGGCCGCGCAGGGGTTGAGTATCTACGGCGATCACCAGGACGTCATGGCGGTGCGGCAGACCGGCTTCGCGCTGCTCTGCTCGAACTCGCCGCAGGAGGCCCACGACCTGGCCGCGATCGCGCAGCTCGCCACCCTGACGTCGCGGATTCCGTTCGTCCACTTCTTCGACGGCTTCCGCACCTCGCACGAGGTGAACGTGGTCGACCTGCTCAGCGACGAGCAGCTGCTCGAGCTGGTGCCCGAGGACCTGATCCGCGCCCACCGCCGCCGCGCGCTCTCCCCCGAGCACCCGTACATCCGCGGCACCGCGCAGAACCCCGACACCTACTTCCAGTCCCGCGAGACGGTGAACCCGTTCTACGCCGCCGTCCCCGGCCTGGTCACCGACGCCATGGACCGCTTCGCCGAGCTCACCGGACGCCAGTACTCGCTGGTCGAGTACCACGGCGACCCCGAGGCCGAGCGGGTGGTCGTGGTGATGGGCTCCGGCGCCCAGACCGTGGTGAAGACCGTCGCCCACCTGAACGCCGCCGGCGCGAAGGTGGGGGTCGTCGTGCTGCGCCTCTACCGTCCGTTCCCGGTCGAGCAGATCCTCGCCGCCATCCCCGCCACCGCCCGGGTGGTCGCCGTCCTCGACCGGACGAAGGAGCCCGGCTCCGGCGGCGAACCCCTCTTCCTGGACGTCACCGCCGCGCTGGGCGAGGCCGCCGCCACCGGCCGCCGAGCGATGCCGCTGGTGGTCGGGGGGCGCTACGGACTGTCGTCCAAGGAGTTCACCCCGGGCATGGTCGCGGGGATCTTCGACGAGCTCGCCAAGCCGAATCCACGGCCGCGGTTCACCATCGGCATCAACGACGACGTCACCCACACCTCGCTCAGCTACGACCCGACCCTCGACATCGAGGATCCGGCGACCGTCTCGGCGGTCTTCTACGGCCTCGGCTCCGACGGCACGGTGGGCGCGAACAAGAACACCATCAAGATCATCGGCGAGGTGCCGGGCACCTACGCCCAGGGCTACTTCGTCTACGACTCCAAGAAGTCGGGCTCCCGGACCGTCTCGCACCTGCGGTTCGGTCCCAAGCCGATCGAGGCGCCGTACCTCATCAACCGGGCGAGCTTCATCGCCTGCCACGCCTGGTCGGTGCTGGAGCGGGTGGACGTCCTCGAGTTCGCCAAAGAAGGCACCGTCCTGCTCATCAACACCCCCTACCCGATCGACGAGGTCTTCGGCCGCCTCCCGCAGCCCATGCAGGCCAAGATCATCGACCTCGGCATCGAGCTGTGGGTGATCGACGCCAACCTGGTCGCCCGCAAGACCGGCATGGGCCGGCGCACCAACACCGTGCTGCAGACCTGCTTCTTCGCGATCAGCAAGGTGCTGCCCGCCGAGCAGGCAATCAAGCAGGTCAAGAAGGCGATCCGCAAGACCTACGCCCGCAAGGGCGCCGACGTGGTGGCCAAGAACGAGGCGGCGGTGGACGCCTCGCTGGCCGACCTGCATCGCATCGAGGTGCCCGCGGCCCCGGTCAGCGACCTGCCGATGATCCCCTCGGTGATCGGCGCCCGCTCGGAGTTCGTCCGGACGGTGACCGCGTCCATGCTCGCCGGAACCGGCGACCAGCTGCCGGTGAGCGCGCTGCCGGTGGACGGCACCTACCCGTCCGGCACCACGAAGTACGAGAAGCGGAACATCTCCGACATCATCGCCGAGTGGGATCCGGAGGCCTGCATCCAGTGCGGCAACTGCGCCTTCGTCTG
>CAZLWS010000085.1:0-10204 GCA_964563205.1 uncultured Propionibacteriaceae bacterium
GCGGTGGCGACGACACCCTGTTCGCGCTCCGCGCCGGCAAGGTCGAGTTCGGCACTCGCCGGGGTCGCCGCGTGGTGAACATCGCGGTGGCCGAGTAACCAGAAGCAACGCACGAGGGCCGTCCCGGATGGGGCGGCCCTCGTGTGCGTGCGGCGCCTGGGAAGCGGTCAGCGCGTGCGGCCGAGCCGGCGGGGCCCGAGCGCGTAGAGCACCTGGTAGTGGATCCGTTCGGGCTCGGGTCCGTCGTCCTGGCCGGCCTTGACCGTCCGTTCCTGCCACCGTTCGAGGACCGCCTGCAGTTCGGCGCCCAATTCCTTGGCCTCGTCCTTGGTGAGCATCGCCGGGCCCGCGCTGAACTCCTGATGGACCGTGTCGTCGGCCTCCGATTCGAGCATCTCGTGCAGCCAGTCGAGCATCGGAGTGAGCACCGCCATGGTGCCGGGCAGCTTCCGGGGGATCTCAAGCCGTCCGGCCGTCCGGCGCCAGACCCGGTCCCGCCGGTCGCGTGCCAGTTCGGGCGCCTCCACGATCAAGCCCGCCTTGGCGAGCGTGCGCAGATGGAAGCTGACCGAGTTCGCCGGCTCGCCGAGCAATTGGGCGAGGTCCGCGGCGCGGGCGAACTCCTGCACGCCGAGCGCGCTGAGGATCTGCTGGCGGACGGGGTGCGCTATCGCGCGCAGGGTGACGGGGTCATCGATCAGGAAGCTGTCGGGCTTCGTCCCCGCTTGGGCATGGGGGGGAGTCGCAGAATCGACCATGGAGGCAGCCTAACAGGCATCCGCAAGAATCAATGCGCAAGATCTATTGCGCAAGTGATGTTGTGCTTCTAGGCTGAGGGCATGCTCTACGACGAACACCCGGACGGTCAGGCGCCCACCCGCTGGGGGCGTCTCTACGACTACCTCTTCCGCGCCACTGCCGACCACGCCGACCTGACCAGGGCGGTGGGGGAGAGCCTGCGCGCCCCCTACCTGCGCTGACCGAGCCGCACCGTGCCCGCCGAGAACCCGAGCGACCAGTCCGAGATCATGACGGCGCCCGACGCCACGCTGCCGCCGCTGTGGCGCAACCGGTCGTACACCCTGCTGCAGTCCGGCAAGACCGCGCACATCATCGGGCTCGGCGTCGGTGCGTTCGCGGTGCCGCTGCTCGCCTTCCAGGTGACCGGATCCGTGGCGCAGGCCGGGGTGATCGCCGGGGTCGGCGAGGTCGGCGCGCTGCTCGGGACGCTGCCCGGCGGAGTGGTGGCGGACCGATTCGACCGCCGGTGGATCATCCTGGCGTCCTCCGTCACAGGCGGGCTGCTGTGGCTCGCGCTGGCCGTCACCTGGTGGACGGGGCAGCTGACCGGCTGGCACCTGGCCGCGGTGCTGTTCGGTTCGTCGGTGGCAGGGGTGTTCGCCAACCCCGCGGAGTCCGGAGCGATCCGGGCGGTGGTTCCCAGCGAACAGCTCGGCGCGGCGATGGCGGTGGTGCAGGGGCGCTCGGCGGCAGCGTCCATGGTGGCCGGACCGCTGGGCGGGTTCCTGTACGGGGCCGGTCAAGCCGTCCCGCTGCTGGCCAGTGCCGCGGGCCACCTGGTGATGGCGGTGGCGACGGGCTTCGTCCGCGAACCGCTGAACGGAGACCTGGACGCGGCCCGCGCGACCCGTCCGGTGGCGGCGCTGCGGGAGGGGCTGCGGTTCATCTGGAACGTCCGGTTCTTCCGGATGGCGCTCGGGCTGTTCGTCGCGGTCAACGTCGCCTTCATCGCCTTGATGACGACCGTCAACCTGGAACTCGTCCAGACCGGGACCGATCCCGTGCTGATCGGCCTGCTCGACCTGGTGGCGGGCGGAGTCATGGTGCTGGGCGCGCTGGCGGCGCCGGGCCTGCTGAAGCGGCTTCGGCTGGGCGCGCTCATCGTCGCGGGGCTTGGTCTCTCCGCGCTCGGCGTGGCCGGGATGGCGATGCTGCACAGCTACCTCGGCTACCTGGTGATGCTGGCCGTGTCGGTCGCGCTCATCCCGGCGGTCAACGCCGGCCTGGGCGGCTACACGCTGGCGATCACGCCGCCCGACCTGCAGGGGCGGGCGAGCTCGGTGCTCGGGCTGGCTGCCTTCGTGGCCGCGCCGATCGCCCCGGTCGTCGGGGCCGCGCTGCTGGCCGGGGCCGGCGTGGCGCCGGCGCTGTGGGCGTTCGCGATCGCCATCGCCGTGATCACGGCGACCTTGGCCTGTCTGCCCTCGCTGCGCCGGATCGGGCTGCCGCAGACCTGGGAACGCGATGCCGTGGAATGGCCCGTCTCGTCCGGCCGATAGGATCGTCGGGTTCGGTATTGAGGAGTTTGTCATGGCCATCCCTTCCTTCGTCGACCGGGTGACCCTGCGGGTCGCGGCCGGAAACGGCGGGCATGGCTGCGCCTCGGTGCACCGCGAGAAGTTCAAGCCGCTCGGCGGCCCGGACGGCGGCAACGGCGGCGACGGCGGCTCGGTGATCCTGCGGGTCGACCCGAGCCTCACCACGCTGGTCGAGTTCCATCGCCAGTCCCAGCGCAAAGCCCCGAACGGGCAGCCCGGCAAGGGCGACTACAACAACGGCGCGGACGGCGCGGACGTGGTGCTGGCGGTGCCCGACGGCACCGTGGTGAGCGACGCCGACACCGGCCAGGTGCTGGCCGACCTGCTCGGCCCCGGCGCCGAAGTGGTGGTGGCCGCCGGCGGACGCGGCGGGCTCGGGAATGCCGCGCTGGCCTCCGCCGCCCGCAAGGCCCCCGGCTTCGCGCTGCTCGGCGAGGAGGGCGAGGCGCGCAGCATCGTCCTCGAGCTCAAGGTGGTGGCCGACGTCGGGCTGGTCGGCTTCCCGAGCGCCGGCAAGTCGTCGCTGATCGCGGCGATCTCGCGCGCTCGTCCGAAGATCGCCGACTACCCGTTCACCACCCTGGTGCCGAACCTGGGCGTCGTTGTGCGCGGCGAGACCACCTACACGGTCGCCGACGTGCCCGGGCTGATCGAGGGGGCGTCGCTGGGGCGAGGGCTCGGCCACGACTTCCTGCGCCACATCGAGCGCTGCTGGGCCATCGTCCATGTGATCGACTGCGCCACCTACGAGCCGGGACGCGACCCGGTCTCCGACCTGGACGTGATCGAGGCCGAGCTCGCCGCCCACGGCGGGCTGGAGGACCGCCCACGGCTGGTCGCGCTCAACAAGATCGACGTCCCGGACGCCGCGGAGCTCGCCGAGCTCGTCACCCCCGACCTGATCGCCCGCGGGCTGCCGGTCTATCAGGTCTCCGCCAAGAGCGGCGACGGCTTGAACGCGCTCACTTACGCGCTGGCCGAACTGGTCGCCGCCCGGCGGGCCGCGGCGCCGCCGCCCAAGCCGGCGCCGATCGTGATCCGTCCGGCCCCGGTGGCCGGCGGGCCCGAGTTCACCATCGCCAAGCAGGGCGACGGCGAGGGCGGCTTCGTGTGGCGGGTGCGCGGCGTCAAGCCGGAACGCTGGGTGCGGCAGACCGACTTTAACAACCCCGAGGCGGTCGGCTACCTGGCCGACCGGTTCGCCCGGCTCGGCATCGAGGAGGAGCTCCTGGCCCTGGGCGCGCTGGCCGGCGACGCGGTGGCGATCGGCGCCGACAACCCGGTGGTCTTCGACTTCGCCCCGCAGATCGAGATCGGCGCCGAGATCCTGGCCCGCCGCGGCGAGGACCAGCGGCTCACCGCGCCGCGTCCGGCCGTGGCCCGCCGCCGGGAGCGGGACGCCGCCTACCATGCCGAGCGCGAGGCGGAGAAGCTGACCCGGCTGGCCGCCGAGGGGTTCGAGGCCGACGATGAGTGAGCTGCGTCCGGAGCTCACCGGTGCTCATCGCGTGGTGGTCAAGATCGGCTCCTCCTCGCTGACCGACCGCGCCGGCGCGCTCGACCCGGTGCGGATGGAGGCACTGGTGGACGCTCTGGCCGGGTTGCGCCGCCGCGGCGTGGACGCCGTGCTGGTCTCGTCCGGCGCGATGGCGTCGGGGATGCGTCCGCTGCGGATGAAGCACCGGCCGCGGGATCTGGCCAGCAAGCAGGCCGCCGCCGCGGTCGGGCAGAGCCTGCTGGTCGGCCACTACGGGACGCTCTTCGCCCGCCACAACCTGACCGTGGGCCAGGTGCTGCTGACCGTCGAGGACGTCGCCCGCCGCGACCACTACCGCAACGCGCTGCGCACCTTTACCCGGCTGCTCGAACTCGGTGTGGTGCCGATCGTGAACGAGAACGACACCGTCGCCACCCACGAGATCCGGTTCGGCGACAACGACCGGCTGGCCGCGCTGGTCGCCCACCTGGTGGGGGCGGACGCGCTCGTCCTGCTCTCGGACGTGGACGCGCTCTACACCGCGCACCCCTCCGACCCGGCCGCCGAGCGGATTCTCGAGGTCGCCGACGTCGAGGAGTTGGTCGTCGACGTCTCGGGCAAGGGCGCCGAGGTGGGCACCGGCGGCATGGAGACCAAGCTGCAGGCCGCCCGGATCGCCACCTCGTCCGGCATCCCGGTGGTGCTGGCCGCCGCCTCGGACGTCGCCGCCGCTTTGGCCGGGGAGCCGGTCGGCACCCTGTTCCACCCCACCGGCAGGCGTCGCGCCCGCAAGCTGATGTGGCTGGCCTACGCCTCCAAGTCCCAAGGCGAGCTGGTGCTGGACGCCGGCGCCGTCCGCGCGGTGGCCGAGCGCAAAGCCTCGCTGCTGCCGGCCGGTATCGTAGCGGTGCGCGGCAGCTTCCACGCCGGCGATCCCGTCCGGCTGGTGGCGGAGGACGGGTCGGTGATCGCTCGCGGTCTGGTGAACTACGACGCCGAGGAACTCCCGGTGATGATCGGACGCAGCACCCGCGACCTAGCCCGGGAGCTCGGCCCGCAGTTCGACCGCGAGGTCGTCCACCGCGACGACCTGGTGCTGAAGGGGCGCAAGGCGCGCTGAGCCCAACCGGTATTCTGCGGGGGTGACCGACCTCGCTTCCGAGACCTTCTTCGCCCAGGCCGCCCGCGCCAAGGACGCCGCCCGCGTGCTGGCCACCCTCAACCGGGCCGCCAAGGACGCCGCCCTGCACGCCATGGCCGACGCCCTGCTGGCCGCGACCGACAAGGTGTTGGCCGCCAACGAACTCGACGTGGCGGCGGCGCGCGAGGCGGGCACCTCGGACTCCCTGATCGACCGGCTCTCGCTCAACCCGGGCCGGGTCGCGGGGATGGCGGACGGCCTGCGCGCGCTGGCTGCGCTGGCCGACCCGGTGGGCGACGTTGTGCGCGGCTGGACCAACCCCAACGGGGTGCGGGTGCGGCAACTCCGGGTGCCGCTGGGGGTGGTGGGCATCATCTACGAGGCGCGGCCGAACGTGACGGCCGACGCCGCCGGCATCTGCCTGAAGTCGGGCAACGCCGCGCTGCTGCGCGGCTCCTCGTCCACGCTGAACTCGAACCGGGCGGTCACCGCGGCCCTGCACGCCGGGCTGGAGGCGGCCGGGCTGCCGGCCGACGCCGTCCAGCTGGTCGAGGGCGGACGCGAGGTCACCGACCAGATGATGGCCGCCCGCGGCTACCTCGACGTGCTGATCCCGCGCGGCGGGGCTGGACTGATCAACGCGGTGGTGAACAGCTCGAAGGTGCCGGTGATCGAGACCGGCACCGGCAACTGCCACCTCTTCGTGGACGCCACCGGCGACGTCGAGATGGCCGTCGACATTCTGCGCAACGCCAAGACCCAGCGCCCGAGCGTCTGCAACGCCGTGGAGACCCTGCTGGTGCACGCCGACATCGCCGACCGCTTCCTGCCGGTAGCGCTTGCCGCCATGAAGGAGGCCGGCGTCACCGTCCACGGAGCGCCCGAGGTCGCCGCCTACGAGGGCGTGGTGCCGGCCGGCCCGGACGAGTTCGACGGGGAGTACCTCTCGCTCGACCTGGCGGCCAAGGTGGTCGGATCGCTGGACGAGGCGATCGACCACATCCGCCGCCACACCACCGGGCATTCCGAGACCATCGTCACCGAGGACCGTCGCGCCGCGGAGCGGTTCACCGCCGAGGTGGACGCTGCCGCGGTGCTGGTGAACGCCTCCAGCCGGTTCGTGGACGGCGGCGAGTTCGGCTTCGGCGCCGAGATCGGCATCTCCACCCAGAAGCTGCACGCCCGCGGCCCGATGGGCCTGGCCGAGATGACCTCGACCAAGTACGTGATGGAAGGCGACGGCCAAACCCGCGCGTGAGGCTCGCGGGCCGGCGGTGCCGTCCCGTATCATCGCGGCCATGCAGATCGACGTGACCGGCCCGGTGGTTATCGGGGTCATCTTCTTCCTGATCCTGTTGTCCGGGCTGTTGTTCGTCCGGCAGGTCGGAAAGTTCCGGCCGCACAGCAAGTCGGATGAGTGAAACCCCCCTCGCGCTGCCGGATCCGGGGACTCGGCGGCTGCGACTGGGGGTGATGGGCGGCACCTTCGACCCGATCCACCACGGCCACCTCGTCGCAGCCAGCGAGGTGCAGGCGCGCTTCCAGTTGGACGAGGTGGTCTTCGTCCCCACCGGTGAGCCCTGGCAGAAGGCCGGACGCAAGGTCTCTCAGCCGGAGGACCGTTACCTCATGACCACGATCGCGACCGCCTCGAACCCGCGGTTCTCGGTGAGCCGGGTGGACATCGAGCGGCCGGGGCCGACCTATACCGTCGACACCCTGCGCGACATCCGCGAGCAGCGCGGCCAGGACTGGGATCTGTACTTCATCACCGGCGCGGACGCGCTCAGCCAGATCCTCACTTGGCGCGGTGCCGACCAGCTCTTCGACCTGGGCCACTTCGTCGGCGTCTCCCGTCCGGGGGTGCCGCTGGGGGAGAACGACATCGCCCACCTGCCGGAGGACAAGGTCGACCTGCTGGAGATCCCGGCGCTGGCGATCTCGTCCACCGCCTGCCGCGAACGGGTCGCGGCAGGGCTGCCGCTGTGGTACCTGGTGCCGGACGGTATCGTTCAGTACATCGCCAAGCGCGGCCTCTACCTCGATCTAGGAGTCTCATGACGGCAACCGATCACGCCATCGACATCGCACGCCTGGCCGCGAAGGCCGCGCTCGACAAGCTGGCGAAGGATCCGGTCGCGTTCGACGTCTCCGAGCGGCTGGCGATCACCGACGTCTTCCTGATCGTGACGGCCACCAACGAGCGCCAGGTCGGCGCCGTGGTGGACGGCATCGAGGAGGAACTGCTCAAGCACGACCTGAAGACCGTCCGCCGCGAGGGCGACCGGGAGAACCGCTGGGTGCTGATGGACTACCTCGACACGGTCGTCCACGTCCAGCACGCCGAGGAGCGGGCGCTGTACGCGCTGGAGCGGCTGTGGAAGGACTGCCCGGCGATCGACCTGGACCTGCCGGCCGAGGTGGCATGACCGCCGGCAGCGTCCTGCTGCTGCGCCACGGCACCACCGACTGGAATGACGACGGACGCTTCCAGGGTCACGCCGACGTCCCGCTGAACGACCGCGGGGTCGCGCTCGCCGAGCGGGCGGCAGACGCGCTGGCGGCACGCCGCCCGGCGCGGGTGATCAGCTCCGACCTCTCCCGGGCGCTGCAGACCGCCCGTCCGATCGCGGCGGTCGCCGGGCGGCAGGTGGAGGTCGACCCTCGGCTGCGCGAGGTCGACGTCGGCTCCTGGGCCGGGCTCGACATGGCGACCGTGGGCGAACGTGAGCCCGACTTCTGGCCCGCCTTGCAGCAGGGACGCGACTTCCGCCGGTCGCCGCAGGGCGAGACCGCCACCGAGTCGGGGGAGCGGGTCGCCGCCGCGCTGCGGGAGCACGCGGCCGAGGCTGCCGCCGACGAGGTGCTGCTGGTGGTCGGCCACGGCCTGTCGCTGCGGGTCGGCGCACTGCTGCTGATGGGCCTGGACTACTCCTATGCCCGGCTGTTCGGCGGCATGGCCAACTGCGGCTGGATCGAGCTGCGGCCGCCGGACGGGGCCTTCGGCTGGGCGGGCGACCCTGGTGAGCGGTGGCGGATGATCGCTTACAACCGGGTCGCCGCCGGCTGAACTCGACTCCGGCTCGTCAGCTGAAGCTCAGGTTGGTGTACTCGGTCACCTTCACAGTGAGGGTCGCCTTGCGGGAGGTGTAGAGGCGGATCTTGCCGCCGTCCCCGACCGGCGTTTTCACGGTGACGGTCTTGGTGCCCTTGGGCAGCTTCACCTTCACCGAGGACGAGGTGGGCGAGTTGGCGGCGCCGACATAGAGGTAGCCCTTGCCGGGGCCCTTGGTCACGGTGATTTTCAGTGTCACCGTCTCCAGCGCCGCGATCTTCTCCGCGGGCACCGCGACGCCCAGCACGACCGGGTACTTGCGCTTCTTGGCCTTGTACGCGGCCTTCTTCGCGACCGTGACCGGGGCGGCCAGCTTGGTGACGGCCTTCGTGGCCACCGGGTCGAGGTTGATCCGGCCGTTCACCAGATCGGCGGTGGTCGTGGTCGGCAGGTCGGAGCTGAAGTACTGGACCTTGCCGCCGAAGTAGATCGAATAGCTGCGCGCCTGGGCGCCGAGGACCTCCCACGGGATGGGGTCCATGCCCAGCGACTTGGTGTACTTCAGCAGGTTCACCGGGCTGTTGGCGGCCTTTATGCCGAACCCGGTGGCGCCCAGCTTGTCGGCCAGCCGCACCCGGCCCAGGTCCATCGGCTTGTTGTCGAGCGCGACCACCGGGATCTTCGGGGCGAGCTTGCGGATCGTCGGCAGCGCGGTCGCCCAGCGGAAGCTCAAGATCGTGGTGCGATTCAGCAGGCCGTGCTTCTTGAGCAGCCCGATCGCGCGGCGGGCGTACTCCGCCTCCCCGGAGCCGGGCTGGCCCGAGAAGGTCTTGATGTCGAGGTAGAGCCGGACGTCCGAGCCCTTCACGGCGGCGGCGAACTCCTCGAAGGTGGGGATCGGGACAGTCTTCCGGTTGGTCCGGAAGTCCTCGCAGCGCACCTGGCGCACCTCGTCCAGGGTCATCAGGTGGATCTGCTCGCCGGCATGGCTGCAGCGTTCCGGCAGCTTGTCGTAGTGCGTCATGACGCCGCGGCCGTCGCTGGTGAACAGCAGATCGGTCTCGATCACGTCGAATCCCTGCGCGACGCTGAACTCGTAGGCCTCGACTGAATTCTCCGGACGCTCGCCCGCCCCGCCCCGGTGCGAGATGACGCCAAACCGGACGCCCTTGGCGTTGGTGATCGGCTTCCCGTCGCCGCCCACGGTCTGGGCCGCGGCCGGCGAGACGCAGGGCCCGAGGACGAGCCCGAGCGTGGTCGCGAGGGCCGCCAGCCAGGTCGCGGGGCGGAGCCGTCGTTGCGCCATGGTGTCTCTTTCGAGGGAAGCGGGGACCCCCAGTCAACCATGGAACCCGGCGTTGTGGTGCCACCCGAACTCCGAACCCCGACTACTGAGGGGGTCCGGGGCGCTCCCCGGCCGGGGTGTGGGGGCTAGGCCCCCACAGGACACGACAGGGACACAAAAGCCCGCCGAATGGCGGGCGCATTTCCCCTAGTGGATCTGTGGAGCTAAGGGGATTCGAACCCCTGGCCTCTTCCATGCCATGGAAGCGCGCTACCAACTGCGCCATAGCCCCGCGTCTTAGCGACGGGTTCTGATTGTAGTCATCCAAGGCCCCGGAGGGAAATCGACGGGATCGGTCAGCGGCAGACGTAGCGCAGGCCGTTGAGCAGCCAGCCCCAGCGGTCGCGGTGCGCGCAGAGCGCCTCCAGGTTGAGGGCGCCGTCGCCGGCGGCGGCGACCAGTTGGGTGAAGATGAAGAAGCCGACGATCACCATGGTGATCAGCATCACCACGCCGACCACGATGCCCGCCAGCGCCAGCTTCGCGCCCTCCCCGGAGCGCTTGCCCCAGATGAAGGCGGCGATGCTCAGCACCAGGCCGATCGGCGGCATGATGAAGGCCAGCACGAGGGCGGTGATCGTCGCCCCCTTGCGGATGGCAGCCAGATCCAGGCCGCGGCCGGAGTCGGTGCTGGAAGCGTCGGACATGGGTACTCCTCGTGAGCGAAAGGCGCCAATCGGCCGAGTCAGGCCCGGCCGCACTCATGCAATCAGCGAGAGGAGTGGCGGCGGAAGCCTTTCGCGCTCGATTCCCCGCAACCGGGGATGCCGTGCTTCCGGCTCCGGTCAACGACGTGACAGCAGCCGGCCGTCCGCCTCGAACAGCAGGCGTTCCTGGGTCTCGTCGT
>CAZLWS010000085.1:10304-13281 GCA_964563205.1 uncultured Propionibacteriaceae bacterium
CGTGACAGCAGCCGGCCGTCCGCCTCGAACAGCAGGCGTTCCTGGGTCTCGTCGTCGGCGTGAAGCACCGACACCGCCCCGGTCCGTCCGGGCGGGATGGTTCGCAGGGTGACGGTGCCGGAGTCGACGGCGTCGACGGCCGCGGCGAGGTTCTCCGGGAGAGCGCCGGTGACGGCTGCCTCCTGAGCTGGGTTGCCCAGCAGCAGCACCTGCACCCCGCGGCGGCGGGCCCGGTCGATCGCGGCGCGGAGCAAGGGCGCGCGCAGGTCGGGGGAGCGGAGGCGGTCGCGGAGGTCGGCTTCGGCCAGGACGATCTCGGTCACCAGCTCGTCGTCGAGTTCGCTTCCGGCGCTGATCGCGCTCAGCAGGCCGCCGACTTCGCCGCCGATGTCGGCCAGTTCAGTCTGGGTCGCGGCGGCGGAGGCGTCCGCGATCTCGGCGGCGACGGCCGCTCGCTCCACTTCCCGGTGATAGGCCAGTTCGCGGCGGACGATCCGGCCGAGCAAGCCGCGCCAGGTGCCGCCGACGGCCAGCGCAAGCAGCGGCAAGGCGAGCAGGTCGAGGAACTGGGTGGGCGAGGCTCCGAAGCGGACAGCCCAGACCGTTCCGAGGAGACCGATCAGCGCGCCGCCGGCGATCCCGCTGCGGAGGTTGCCGCGCGGCAGCAGCAGGGCTGCGGTGTAGGCGGCGAAGTTGAACGACCAGGTGGCTCCCAGCGGCGCCCCGGAGGTCAGCGCGCCGATCGCCGACACCACTGTGGCCGTGGCGACGGCGGCCGCGCGCACGGCAGGCAGCGCGTCGTCCCCTCGCGTGGTCAGAACCACCGCGGCGACCAGCCCGAACGGCAGCGCGAGCAATTCGGTGCCGAAGGGCGGGGCCACCGCCCCGCTCAGGACGTCGGAGACCAGGCCGAGCGCCCAGGTGACGGTCAGCGCCCACCGGGCGGCGGGAGTGCCGAGGCCGCCGGCGCCGGTGCTGGCCGAGGTCAGGTCCGCCATGACACCAGCACCCTCGTGCCGCCCGGTCCGGACTCCACCGCTGCGTCGCCGCCAGGCAGCGCCCGCATCCGTCCGATGATGCTGTTGTGGATGCCCAGGTGGCGTGCGTCCACCCGGTCGAGGTCGAAGCCGGGCCCGCGGTCCTGGACCAGGACGGCTACCCGCTCGGGGCCGACCGACACGGCGACCTCGCGGTGTGCTCCGGAGGCATGCCGCACGCAGTTGCGCAGCGCCTCCGCCGCCGCGGCGGCGACCGTCTCGACCACCCCGGAGGGGACCTCGCCCGAGCCCTGGGTGCATTCGACGTCGATCCGTGGATCGACCCGGCGCAGCGCGCTCAGCACCTGGTCGGCGGCCAGGTCGGCGGCCAGCAGTCCGGCTTCCGGCTCGCGGGCGGGCTGCTCGAACAGCGCGGCGGCGCGGCCGGCGTCGCTGCGCAGTTCAGCAGGCGGGTCGCCGCGGAACGGCGCTGCCGCCACCAGCACCGACAGCACCTCGTCGTGGATCAGCCGGGCCAGGTGCTCCTTGTCGCGGGCCGAGACCTGCGCACGCACCCGTTGGGCCTCGGCGGCCAGGGCCTGGGCTTCCGCGTCCCGCAATCGGTTCAGCCGGGCCCGGATGCCGGTGAAGAGAGCCATGTAGATGACGTTGGCCAGGTGGATCGGGGTCTCGACCAGGACGACGTGGGGCGCCTCGCCCAGGAACACGGCCGCGGAGAGCAGCGGCAGCAGGGCGGAGGCCACCGTGCCGGCGGTGGCCCAGCGGGGGCGGAGCGTCAGCACCAGGTACGACACCAGGGCCGCCTCGAAGGCCCACGGCCAGGGTGAGACCCCGGCCGGGAGCGGACCGGCATAGGCCGCGTAGGAGAGGAACAGCAGCACCGCGCCGAGGATCGGGGCCGCGATCCAGCCGGCCCGCAGCAGGCGGGCGGGAAGGACGCCGCCGAACACCGCGAACCCCACGATCTGGACGACCAGGGTCAGCGCGACGCAATTCCACCAGGTCGCGAACTCGCCCGCAGAGGCTGCCATCGACGCCGATTGGCCGAGGATCAGCGCCACGCCGCCGAGCGAGATCAGCTGGCTGACCTGGCGGTCGGTCCGATCGGCCGCCTCGGCGTCGATCCAGCGGCTGTCCTCCAGGGCACGTCCCCAGCGGGTCGCGAAGGACCGATCCGCTGGATCCCGGTGTGAGTGGCGTGCAGGGGCGGCGGCGCCGGGCTCAGTCCGCAGCGGCATGATCGTCCCCGGCGTCGGCGAGGATCCCGTCCTCGACCGCGCGCTTGTAGAGGTCGACCTTCGATCGGGCGGGCCGATCCACGGCCGCGTACTTGGCCCGGATTCGCTTGATGTGATCGAAGACCGTCTCGCCGGTGATGAACAGCTGGGCGCCCACCCGCTCAGCGGTCTCCCCGGAGGCATAGAGGGCCAGCACCTCGGCCTCGCGGGGGCTCAGGTGGGCCGAGACGAAGGCCGCGTCGTCGTCCAGCGCCGCAGCCCAGTCCGAGGTGGCGACCACCTCCCGCCGCAACGCCTGCCGGATCGCGGCGACGATCGCGGCCGGACGCTCCGACTTGCGGATCATCCCGATCGCGCCGGCGCGGGCGGCCTCGCGGACCGCCGCCGGACGGTCGCCGCTGGTGAACGCGAGCACCGGCACGTCCAGACGGTTGAGCCGCCGCATGTTCTCGGTCGGCGTCGAGCCGTCAGCCAGGACCAGGTCGAGCAGCACCAGATCGAGGCGGCCAGTCAGCTCCAGCAGTTGCGGGACCGTCTCGGCGGCCGCCGCCACCTGCAGGTCGGGCTGGGCGCGCAGGATGCCCGCCGCGCCGAGCAGGACGGCGGGATGGTCGTCGACGATGCCGATCCTCGCCGGCCGCGACTTCGCGGGGGTGATGCTCACCGAGACATCATATTTGTGCAGGCTCAGTACACCGGCCGGTCGGTGTCCCCGGCGAGACCCGCGTCCCAGGCGGGCAC
>CAZLWS010000086.1:0-13206 GCA_964563205.1 uncultured Propionibacteriaceae bacterium
GCCACCGCCGACCGGCTCTCGCCCTGGCCGCAGGCCCGGGTGGTGGTGGCCGGGCTGGGCGCCTCCGGGTTCGCCGCCGCGGACGGGCTGCTCGACCTGGGCGCCAAGGTGACCGTCCTGGACGAGTCCGACACCCCGGAGAACCTGGAGAAGGCCGGCCTGCTGGAGTTCCTGGACGCCGAGGTGAGACTCGGCCCCGGCTCCACCGCCGCCTTGCCCGAGGACGCCGACCTGGTGGTGACCTCGCCGGGCTGGCGCCCGTCCGCCCCGCTGCTGCGGCAGGCGGCGCTGCGCGGCCTCCCGATCTGGGGGGAGGTCGAACTCGCCTGGCGGATGAGCCTGCCCGACCGCGCCGTCCCCTGGCTGGCGGTCACCGGCACCAACGGCAAGACCACCACCACCTCGATGCTGGAATCCATGCTCGCCGCCGCCGGCCTGAAGACCGCCGCGGTGGGCAACATCGGCCGCCCGATCGTCGAGGCGGTGCTGGACGAGGAACGCTACGACGTCCTGGCCGTGGAGCTCTCCAGCTTCCAGCTGCACTGGACGAACTCCCTCTCGCTGCATTCCGCCGCCGTGCTCAACCTCGCCCCCGACCATCTGGAGTGGTACGGGGCTGACGCGAATCCGATGGCGGCCTACGCCGCGGACAAGGCGCTGATCTACGAACGGATCCGGCACTCCTGCGTGTACAACGTCGACGACCCGGCCACCGAGCGCATGGTCGAGGAGGCCGAGGTGGTCGAGGGCGCCCGCGCCATCGGCTTCACCCTGGGCATCCCCGCGCCGTCCATGGTGGGCGTGGTGGACGACCTGCTGGTCGACCGGGCGTTCATCCCGCAGCGGCGGGATTCGGCCGTCGAACTGGCCAAGCTCTCCGACGTCGTCCCCGCGGCGCCGCACAACGTCGCCAACGCGCTGGCCGCCGCCGCCCTGGCCCGTTCCTATGGGGTGCCGCCGCAGGCGGTCGCCGAGGGGCTGAAGCGGCTCCGGTTCGGCGACCATCGCATCCAGCAGGTGGCCGAGCGGGCCGGCGTCCGCTTCATCGACGACTCCAAGGCGACCAACCCGCACGCCGCCGCCGCCTCGCTGGCAGCCTTCGACTCCGTGGTGTGGATCGCGGGCGGGCAGGCCAAGGGAACCAGCTTCGACGACCTGGTCGAACGGTTCGCCGGCAAGCTGCGCGCCGTCGCCCTGCTGGGGATCGACCGGCAGGTGATCGCCGACGCGCTGGCCCGACACGCCCCGGATGTCCCGGTCTTCGTCACCGATGCCGTCGATGATGGGGCAATGCGACAGCTGGTGACGTGGGCGGCGGGCCGGGCGAACCCCGGCGACGTGGTGCTGCTCGCCCCGGGCTGCGCCAGCAAGGACATGTACCCCGACTACGCGGCCCGCGGCGACGCCTTCGCCACCGCGGTCGCCGCCCTTCAGACCTGAGAGGAGGCCCCGAGCCAGATGGCGATCCTCACTTCCCCGCTCAAGGATCGCCGCGAGACTTCCAAGCCCGGCGCCCGCGCCGAGCGCCGCCGCAGTCTCGTGGTCGAATGGCTGGGACATCCGCAGGCCAGCTTCTACCTGGTGCTGGCCCCCACCGTCCTGCTGCTGCTGCTCGGCAGCCTCATGGTGCTCTCCGCCTCCAGCGTCTACGGCCAGGTGCAGTTCGGCGACGCCTACTACTTCGTCAAGCGGCACCTGATCTTCCTGGGGGTCGGCGGGCTGGCAGCCTGGTTCCTGGCCAGCAGTTCCGCACAGCGGCTCAAGGTGCTGGCCTGGCTGGCCGTGGTCGGCGCCGCCGGCCTGCAGATCCTGACTTTCACCCCCTTGGGGTGGTCGAAGAACGGCAACCAGAACTGGGTCGATCTGGGCGCGCTGGGCCGCATCCAGCCCTCGGAGTTCGCCAAGCTCGCGATCGTGCTGTGGGGCGCCGACGTGCTGGCTCGCAAGTATCACAAGCTGGACGAGCCCAAGCATCTGCTGGTGCCCTTCCTGCCGGTCTCCGGTCTGCTGATCGGCCTGGTGGTGCTGGGACGCGACCTGGGCACCGGCATGGTGCTGGGCGCGATCGTGATGGCCGTGCTGTGGTTCGTCGGCGCGCCCTGGAAGGTGCTCGGCTCGATGCTCGCCGCGGTCGCGGCGGCCGTCGGCGCTCTCGTGCTCACCTCCGGCAACCGGATGACCCGCATCCTGGGCTTCCTGAGCCCCGACGCCGATCCGCTGGGCGTCAACCACCAGCCGATCAAGGGCATGTTCGCGCTCGCCTCCGGGGGCTGGTGGGGCCTCGGCCTGGGCGCCAGCCGGCAGAAGTGGGGCGGCCTGGTGCAATCCCACACCGACTACGTGCTGGCAGTCATCGGCGAGGAACTGGGGCTGGTCGGCACCCTCTCGGTGTTGGCGTTGCTGCTGATCCTGGGTTTCGGCGGGTTCCGGATCGCGATGCGCTCCGACATCCTGTTCTGCCGGTTCGCCGCCGGCGGGGTCTCCTCCTGGCTGATGATCCAGGCCCTGCTCAACATCGCCGTGGTGCTGCGGATGGCGCCGGTGATCGGCGTCCCGCTGCCGCTGCTCTCCTACGGCGGGTCGGCGCTGATCGCCAACCTCTGCGGGGTCGGCATCCTGCTGGCCTGCGCCCGGCTGGAGCCGGAGGCCAGGAAGCTGACCGGACGCCGCAAGCGCGGCCGCGCGACCCGGGTGACGGCCGTCGTCGGCGCCGCCAGGTAGCCTGTCGGGCGTGAATATCGTCCTCGCGGGCGGCGGGACGGCCGGCCACACTTCGCCGCTGATCGCCACTGCCCAGCAGCTCTCCCGGCTCGACCCCGGGTCGGAACTGCTGTGCGTGGGCACCGCGCGCGGGCTGGAGACCCAGGTGATCCCCGCCGCCGGGCTGGAGCTCGCGCTGATCCCGCCGGTGCCGCTGCCGCGCCGGCTCACCCTCGACCTGCTGAAGGTGCCGTGGCGGCTGGGGGACGCAGTGCGCCAGGCCGGCGGCGTGCTGCGCCGGCACCGGGCCGAGGCGGTGGTCGGCTTCGGCGGCTACGTGTCGCTGCCGGTCTACCTGGCCGCCCGCAAGGCGAGGCTGCCGATCGTGCTGCACGAGCAAAACGCCATCCCCGGGCTGGCCAACCGGGTCGCCGCCCGGTTCACCGAGCATGTCGCGGTCTCCTTCCCCGACACCGCGCTGCCGCACGCCCAGCACCTCGGCCTGCCGGTGCGCGAGGAGATCGCCGGCCTCGACCGCGCCGCCGCGGCCCCCGCCGCCCGCGCCGGCTTCGGGCTGCCGCCGCAAGGGCCGGTGCTGCTGGTGAGCGGCGGATCGCAAGGCGCCCGGTCAATCAATCTCGCCCTCGCCGGCGCCCTGGACGACCTGCTGGCGGCCGGAGTCAGCGTGCTGCACGTGCTTGGCCGGGCGAACTTCACCGACGAACACCTGGCTCGCGACCATCCCAGCGGCGCGGTCTACCGTCCGCTGGCCTACGCGGCGGCGATGCAGGACGCCTACGCCGCCGCCGACCTGATGGTCGGACGCTCCGGCGCGGGCACCGTCATGGAGACCGCCATGGTCGGGTTGCCGACCGTCTTCGTCCCGCTGCCGCACGGCAACGGCGAGCAGGCCCGCAACGCCGGCTTCCTGGTCGAGGCGGAGGCGGCGGTCCTCGTCCCGGACGCCGACCTCACCCCGCAGGCCCTCGCCGAGCTTGTGCTCGGCCTGACCGGCGACCCCGGACGGCTGGCGGCCATGTCCGCCCGCTGCCGGGAACTCGTCCCTTCCGGGGCGGCGGAAGCCCTCGCCCGGCTGGTGCTGGACGCCGCGAAGGGGGCCTGACATGCCCCTGGTCCCACCGGTTCCGCTCGAACCCGTCGCCGAGCTGGGCGGCGTCCACTTCATCGCGATCGGCGGGACGGGGATGAGCCCGATCGCCGCCCTGTACGCCGAACTCGGGGTGCCGGTCACCGGCAGCGACCAGGCCGACTCGGCCACCCTGCGACAGCTCCGCGAGCAGGGCATCGCCGCCCATCTGGGCCACGACGCCGGCCACCTCGGCGACGCCGGGACGGTCGTGGTGTCGTCCGCGGTCCGGGAGACCAACCCGGAACTGGCCGAGGCCCGCCGCCGCGGGCTGCGGGTCTGGCACCGCAGCGCGGCCCTGGGCGCGCTCATGCTCGACCGCACCGGGGTCGCGGTGACCGGGACCCACGGCAAGACCACAACCAGCGCCATGATCGCGGTGCTGCTGGCCGAGTGCGGCGCCGACCCGTCCTATGTGATCGGCTCCCCGCTGACCGCCAGCGGACGCGGCTCCCGGCTGGGCGCCGGCGACGCCTTCGTCATCGAGGCCGACGAATCCGACGGCTCCTTCCTGCAGTACCCCGCGCAACTCGTCGTGATCACCAACATCGAGGCTGATCACCTCGACAACTGGGGGACCCCGCAGGCCTACGCCGACGGCTTCCTGCGGCTGGCCCTGCAGCCGACGGTGCACACGGTGATCCTCGATGCCGACGACCCCGGGACGCGCGCCCTCGCCGCGGCGCTGGAAGGCTCTGGAAAGCAGGTCGTCCTGGTGGGGGAGGCGGACGACGCCGACGTCCGGATCGGAGAGTTCGGGTTCGCCGGCGGGGGAGCGCACGCCCTGCTGCAGGCCGACGGCGACCTCGGGCCGCTGGAGCTGGCCGTCCCGGGCCGCCACAACCTGCACAACGCGGCGCTGGCCTACGCCGCCGGCCGGGCGCTGGGGGTGGACGGCGCGCGGCTGCGGGCGGCCGCGGCCGCCTTCAACGGCACCCACCGGAGGTTCCAGCAGGTGGCCGAGGTCGGCGGCGTCACCATCGTGGACGACTACGCCCACCACCCCACCGAGGTTGTCGCCACCCTCACCGCCGCCCGGGTCTACGCCGGCGAGCGGCGCCTGGTGGCCTGCTTCCAGCCACACCTGTTCACCCGCACCCGGGATTTCGCCGCCGAACTCGCCCAAGCCCTCACCCTGGCCGACCAGGTGGTCGTGCTGGACGTCTACCCGGCCCGGGAGGATCCGATCCCCGGAGTGACCGGCCGCCTGGTCGCCGACGCCGCCCGCGATCTGCTCGGGGCCGAGCGGGTGCGTTACGTCGAGTCCGTCGCCGACGCCCCGGCTGAACTGTCAGCCCTGGTGCAGCCGGGAGATCTGCTGGTCACCCTGGGCGCCGGTGACGTCACCGTGGTGGGCCCGGCGCTCGCGGAACGGCTGCGGGAGCGCGGATGACGCTGGACGCCACCACCCGGCTGGCTGTCCGCCGGCGTACCCAGCGCCGACGGCGCTGGGTGCAGTGGCTGTGGCTCGGCCTGGCCGTCGCCGTGCTGGCGGGGGCGGTGTACCTGGTCGGCTTCTCACCGGTGCTCGCAGTCGCCAAGGTCAAGGTCACCGGCGCGGAGGTGGCTTCCAAACGTGAGGTCACCGAGGCGGCGGCGGTGGAGCTCGGCACCCCGCTGGTGCGGCTCGACGTCGCCGGCATCGCCCAGCGGGTGGCCGGACTGCCGCCGGTGGCGGAGGTCAGCGTCACCCGCGATTGGCCCGACCAGGTGGTGATCGCCGTCACCGAGCGCGAGGCTCGGCTGATGATCCCGTCGGGCAGCGGCTACCTCATCGCCGACGCCGGCGGGGTGGTCTTCGACTCGGCCACCGCCCGTCCCAAGGGGCTGATCGAAGTGGTGGGCGACCCGCGCGACCAGCAGACCCTGGCCGACGCCGGCACAGTCTTCTCGTCCCTGAGCGAGAAGACCCAGGAGAAGGTGTCGGTGATCCAGGCCCGCGGCCGGGATTCGATCACGCTGCGCCTGAAGGACGGCACCCGGGTGTTCTGGGGAAGCGCCGAGCAGTCGGAGCTGAAGGCCGAGGTCGTCGACCTCATGCTGGAGCAGGAGGGCGGCAACATCGACGTGTCGGCGCCCTCGCGTCCGACCCGCAGGTGAGAGTCGCGGAAGTCTCAACCCTGAACCATTGGTTGAGGTACACGCCGAGGGATGCCGGGGTGCTTGGTGAACACCTCGGCGGTCTCATAGCCTTTCGAGCGCCGAGCGGGATGGGTTGCGCCTTCCCCCATTCGACTGCTCTTCCGCCGCGGCACCTGAATCTGGAACAGAAGGTGGGTTAATCCGGTGGCGACTGCATCTCAGAACTACCTGGCGGTCATCAAGGTGGTCGGGGTCGGCGGAGGCGGAGTGAACGCCGTCAACCGCATGATCGAAGCGGGCTTGCGGGGGGTCGAGTTCATCGCGGTCAACACCGACGCCCAGGCGCTGCTGATGAGCGACGCCGACGTCAAGCTCGACATCGGCCGCGACCTCACCCGCGGGCTCGGCGCCGGCGCCGATCCGGCGAAGGGACGCCAGGCGGCCGACGACCACGCCGACGAGATCGAAGAGGTGCTTCGCGGCGCCGACATGGTCTTCGTGACCGCCGGCGAAGGCGGCGGCACCGGCACCGGCGGCGCGCCGGTGGTGGCCCGCGTCGCCCGCTCGCTGGGCGCGCTGACCATCGGCGTGGTGACGCGCCCGTTCTCCTTCGAGGGCAAGCGGCGCTCCACCCAGGCCGAGGACGGCATCGCCGCGCTGCGCGAAGAGGTCGACACCCTGATCGTCATCCCCAACGACAAGCTGCTGGAGATGACCGACCACCAGGTGGCGATCCTGGACGCCTTCAAGCAGGCCGACCAGGTGCTGATGCAGGGCGTCTCGGGCATCACCGACCTGATCACCACCCCGGGCCTGATCAACCTCGACTTCGCCGACGTGAAGGCGATCATGCAGAACGCCGGCTCGGCGCTGATGGGCATCGGCTCCGCCCGCGGCGAGGACCGCGCCCGCGCCGCCGCCGAGATGGCGGTCTCCTCGCCGCTGCTGGAAGCCAGCATCGACGGCGCCCACGGCGTCCTGCTCTCGATCGCCGGCGGCTCCGACCTCGGCCTCTTCGAGGTGTCCGCAGCCGCCCAGCTCATCGAGCAGGCCGCCCACGAGGACGCAAACATCATCTTCGGCACCGTCATCGACGACTCGCTGGGCGACGAGGTGCGGATCACCGTCATCGCCGCCGGCTTCGACGGCGGGGTGCTGCCCAAGCAGCGTCCGCGTCCGGTCATCGCCCGCGAGCCGGTGGCACCGGTCGCTCCGGTCGCCAAGCCGGAAGCTCCGGTGACGCCGGCCCCGGTGGCCGAGACTCCCGCCCCGGCGGCGCAGTGGGGCGACGACGACCTCGACGTCCCCGACTTCCTGAAGTAGAAAGGGCGCCGGGCTCCTGGGGCAGGAGTGTTCTCCCACCGCAACGATCCCGCCGCGGACGGCGTCGGCGTCGCCTTCACCGACCGCGAAGGCGGCTGCTCGGCCGCCCCGCTCGGCCCGTTGAACCTGGGACGCACCGACGTCGACGAGTTGGACGCGCTGCGCGCCAACCTGGCTGCCGTCCGCGCCGCGCTGGGGGTTTCCCAGGTGGTGGCCGTCCACCAGGTCCACGGGGTCGCCGTGCTCGACGTGGACGACGCGCTGCTGGCCGGCTGGGGTCCCGACTCCTGGCTGGGCGACGCCGTCCCGGGCGCCCCGCCGCTTCCGGTGGCCGACGCCCTGGTGACCGCTCGCCGAGGCGTGGCGCTCGCCGTCCGGGTGGCCGACTGCCTGCCCGTCCTGCTCGCCGACGCCGCCGCCGGGGTGGCGGCCGCCGCTCACGCCGGCCGGGTGGGGCTTGCGGCCGGGGTGCTGCCCGCCACGCTCGCCCGCATGACCGCGCTGGGCGCGGAGAAGATCACCGCCTGGATCGGCCCGCACGTTTGCGCCGGCTGCTACGAAGTCCCGTCCGCCATGCGCGACGAGGTCTCCGCCTCGCTGCCCGCCGCCTGGGCGACCACCTCCTGGGGGACGCCCGCCCTCGACCTCGCCGGCGCCGCCGCCGCCCAGCTGGCGGAAGCCGGCTGCGCCGTGATCCGGCGGGATCCGTGCACCCGCGAGACGCCGTCGCTGCACTCCCACCGCCGCGACGGCGACCGAGCCGGCCGACAGGCCGGCGTCATCTGGTTGCCTGACTGACCTGCGCGTGTCGTCCACAGCCAGACGCAGGCATCCGGTTAGCCTTCTGGGGAGTCTGTGACGAGGAGTGACGAGATGGCTGACCGGTTGAAGAAGGCCGCGGTGTGGCTGGGCCTGGTGTCCGACCAGGATTACCGCGAGGAGGCCGCCGCGCCGAGCGACGACGTCACCGAGGAGGTGCCGACCGCCGAGTCGAGCGCGCCGGCGACCGTCACCGACCTGGAGTCCCGCCGCATCGTCACCCCGGTGGCGAGGACCGCCGACCTCAGCCGCATCGTCACCGTCCACCCGCGCACCTACAACGAGGCGCGCACCATCGGAGAGAACTTCCGCGACGGCATCCCGGTCATCATGAACGTCTCCGACATGGAGGACGCGGACGCGAAGCGGCTGGTCGACTTCTCCGCCGGCCTCATCTTCGGCCTCCACGGCAGCATCGAACGGATCACCAGCAAGGTCTTCCTGCTCTCCCCGCAGAACGTCAGCGTCGCCGCCGAGGACAAGCAGCGGATCGCCGGAGGGTTCTTCAACCAGTCCTAGGGGTCCGGGTCTCTCGTTTGTTGGATTCGCGCGCGACCCTGCATTAGCCTGATGGCCGAATCGTCCCGCCGGATGCGGCGAGGACGGCCGTAACGACATGAGGTGGACGATGACCCTGACCCTCGAGCAGGTCCGACAGACTCGCTTCCGACTGGCTCGCCGCAGCGGCTACGAGCCGGTCGACGTGGACAACTTCGTCGACAAGGTCGAGGCGACCCTGTCGCAGTTGACCGAGGAGAACGACACGCTGCGTCAGCAGGTGGACGCGCTCAGCTCGAGCGAGCCGTCCAGCATCTTCGTCCCCGGCCCGGCGCCGGCGGTCGAGGGCGACGCCGACGGTCTTCGTGACGAGCTCAGCGCGCGTCAGAGTGAGCTGGAGCAGGCCCGCGGCGAGGCTGACTCCTTGCGCGCCGAGTTCCAGGCCAAGGACGACGAGGCCGATCAGCTGCGCGCCGAGCTGGCCGCCCGCACCCGCGAACTCGAAGCCGCTCAGGCCGAATTGTCGCGGCTGCAGCCGCCGGCGGAGGGCGAGGCGCCCAAGGCGAGCGTGGAGAACATCGTGGTGACCGCCGCCGCCGACGCGTCCCCCGCCGTCGCGCGGCTGCTGCAGATGGCCACCGAACAGGCCGAGCGCCTGGTCGGCGAGTCCCAGGTCGAGGCGCAGCGGCTCGTCGGCGACGCCCGCGCCGAGGCGGAGAGCGTCATCGACAACGCCAGCCGCAAGTCTCACGAGGCCCTCACCGACGCCCGCACCCGGGCCGACCAGATCGAGTCGGAGGCGCGCGTCAACGCCGAGCGGGTCACCACCGACGCGCTGAGCCGGGCCGAGGCGGTCAACACCGAGGCCGACCAGCGTCGCAGCGAGCTCTTCACCCAGCTCGAGCAGGAGCGGGACGTGCTGCGCCACCGGGTCGACAAGCTGCGCGGCTTCGAGTCGACCTTCCGGACCAACCTGACCACTCAGCTGCAGAGCCAGATCCGCTCCCTTGAGGAGGCCGTGCTGGAGCCCGAGGACGCCCCCGATCTGCTGGACGAGCCGACCCCCGAGTCGGCGACCCCGCGACTGGACGCGCTGCTCGGCGACTGAGCCTGCGACAGCTCACGACAAGGCGCCCCCGGCGAGTCCGCCAGGGGCGCCTTGCCTTGTTGCGGCCAAGTGATACTCTCCCTGCTCACGACCATCACGAAGGAGTCAGGCAGCGATGGCAACTCTCGATTCGGATCGAGCGCGGACGGCCGACGCCACGTCGTTCCCCGTCGCCGAGGGTGAGGATCCCTGGACGGCCGAGGAGGTCGAGGAGATCCGCGAGGAGTTGCTGTCCGACATCAAGCGGATGGAGCGGGCCATCGAGATCGCCGAGGCCGGGCTCGCCGACCTGTTCCAGGAAGGCTCCGACGGCGCCGGGCGCGATCCGGCCGACGTCGGCTCGTCCAACTTCGAACGCGACCAGGAGATGTCGCTGGCGCAGAACGCCCGCGACATGCTGGAGCAGGCCCAGCTCGCGCTGCGGCTGTTCGAGTCCGGCCAGTACGGCTGGTGCGAATCCTGCGGCAACCCGATCGGGAAGGATCGGCTGCAGGTCTTCCCGCGCGCGACCATGTGCGTCGCCTGCAAGCAGCGGGAGGAACGGCGATAGCCACCCAGGACGAGCCGGTCGCGACCGGCTCAGCGCTGCGCTTCCGGCTGCTCGCGGCCGGCGTCGCGGTCGTCGGCGTCACCCTTGACCAGATCACCAAAGCCCTGGCGATCGCCCACCTCGACCCCGCCGAGCCGATCCGGCTGCTGGGCGGCCTGCTGACCCTGCAGCTGATCCGGAACCCGGGCGCGGCCTTCTCGATGGGGGAGCAGTTCACCGTGGTCTTCACCGGAATCGCCATCGTCGCCCTGATCGGGGTGGCGGGCTGGCTGCTGCCGCGGGTGCGGCACGTCGGCTGGGCGGTGGCCACGGGCTGCCTGCTGGCGGGCATCGTCGGGAACCTGCTCGACCGGCTGTTCCGCGAGCCCGAGCCCTTTCACGGCCATGTCATCGACTTCCTGCAGCTGCCGAACTTCGCGATCTTCAACGTGGCCGACATGTTCATCACCGCGGCCGCCGTGCTCGTGATCTGGCTCTCGCTGATCACCCAGGTGAGCGTGGCCGGCGTCCGGCTGAAGCAGGTCGAGAAGCCCGCTGATGGCTAGTGTCTGGCTGGTGCCGGACGGCTTGGACGGCGAGCGGGTGGACGCCGCCGCGGCCCGGATGAGCGGGCTGAGCCGCAGCCGGGTCGAGACGCTGATCGCCGAGGGCGCGGTGTGGCTGGGCGGCCGTCCGGTGGCGAAGTCGGAGCGGGTGCGCGCCGGCGACCTGCTGGAGATCGAGATCCCCGCCGAGCCCCGGGTGGCGGTGACGCCGCGCGAGGTGGCCGGGATCGGGATCGTCCACGACGACGCCGACATCGTGGTGGTCGACAAGCCCGCCGGCGTGGCCGCCCACCCCAGCCTGGGCTGGGACGGGCCGTCCGTGGTCGAGCACCTGGCCGCTGCCGGATTCCGGATCTCCACCTCGGGGGCGGCCGAGCGGCAGGGGATCGTGCAGCGGCTGGACGTCGGCACCTCCGGGCTGATGGTGGTCGCCAAGAGCGAGCCGGCCTACACCGCGCTGAAGCGGGCGTTCAAGGCGCGGACCGTCCGCAAGATCTACCACACCCTCGTCCAAGGGCACCCCGACCCCTTCGAGGGCACCATCGACGCCCCGATCGGACGGCACCCCGGGGCGGAATGGCGGATGGCGGTGATCGACGGCGGGCGGCATTCGGTCACCCACTACGCCATGATCGAGGCCTTCCCCGCGGTCACCCTGCTCGAGGTGCACCTGGAAACCGGACGCACCCACCAGATCCGGGTGCACATGCAGGCGATCCGGCACCCCTGCGTCGGCGACCCGACCTATGGCGGCGACCCGGTCCTGGCGGCCCGGCTCGGACTGGAGCGGCAATGGCTGCACGCGGTCGAACTCGGCTTCACCCACCCGGGCAGCGGAGACTGGGTCGACTTCCACTCCGGCTACCCGGCCGATCTGACGCACGCCCTGGAACTGGTGAGCGGCTAGCCGGTAACAACCGTGTGAATTCGTGGGCCGATCCGTCCCAATCGGCCCGGTCCGGTCCAGCCCGCCGGACGATCCGAGTAAGGTCGTCCCCGTGCGTAGAGCGAAGATCGTGTGCACGATCGGTCCGGCCACAGATTCCCCGGAGAAGATCGTCGAGTTGGTGAAAGCGGGCATGAACGTCGCCCGACTCAATATGAGCCATGGGGACCACGTCCTGCATGCCAAGCGGATCCAGTGGGTGCGCGACGCGGCCCGTGCCGCCGGCCGCCCGGTCGGCATCTTCGCCGACCTGCAGGGCCCGAAGATCCGGCTGGAGAAGTTCCTGGACGGCCAGGCCTTCCTGGAGCCGGGCGCCAGCTTCACCATCACCACCGAGGACGTGCTGGGCACCGCGGAGCGCGCCGGCACCACGCTGAAGACCCTCACGGCCGATGTCAGCGCGGGCGACCAGATCCTGATCAACGACGGCGCCATCGTGCTGCGCGCGGTCGAGGTCACCGACGTCGACGTGGTCACCGAGGTGATCGTGGGCGGCGTCGTCTCCGACCACAAGGGCATCAACCTGCCCGGGGTCGCGGTCAGCGTCCCAGCGCTGTCGGACAAGGACGAGCGCGACCTCCGGTTCGCCCTGCGCCACGAGGTGGACCTGGTGGCGCTCTCCTTCGTCCGGTCGCCGGAGGACATCGTCCCGGTGCACCGCGTGATGGAGGAGGAGGGCCGCCGCGTCCCAGTCATCGCCAAGCTGGAGAAGCCGCAGGCGATCGACAACCTGGACGCCATCATCGACACCTTCGACGCCTTCATGGTCGCCCGCGGCGACCTGGGCGTGGAACTGCCGCTGGAAGACGTCCCGCTGGTGCAGAAGCGCATCATCGACGCCGCCCGCCGCTGGGCGAAGCCGGTGATAGTCGCCACCCAGATGCTGGAGTCGATGATCACCGCCTATCGTCCGACCCGCGCGGAGGCCTCCGACGTGGCGAACGCCGTGCTCGACGGCGCGGACGCCGTGATGCTGTCCGGGGAGACCGCCGTCGGGGCCTATCCGATCGACACCGTGAAGACCATGGCCCGCATCGTCGCCCACACCGAGCGTGACGGCCTGGACCAGATCCGCCGGCTCGACTGGAACCCGCACACCATGTCGGGGGTCATCGCGAAGGCTGCGATCGAGGTCGCGCAGCGGACGAACGCGAAGTACCTGGTTGCCTTCACCATCTCCGGCGACACCCCGCACCGGCTCGCCCGGATGCGCTCCGAGGTGCCGATCATGGCGTTCACCCCGCTGCCCAGGACGGCTCAAGAGCTGACCCTGGTGTGGGGCCTGAACTCCTACGTCACCCCGGAGTTCGTCAGCACCGACCAGATGGTCCAGTCCGTCCAGGACACGCTCACCGAACTGGGCAGGGTCGAACCCGGCGACTCCGTGGTGATCGTCGCGGGCAACCCCGGCCGAATGACCCACCAGACCAACTCCCTGCGAGTCTTCGAGGTCGGAGGCCCGGGAGCCCAGCGCAGCGACCTGTAGCC
>CAZLWS010000087.1:0-13148 GCA_964563205.1 uncultured Propionibacteriaceae bacterium
CCGCACACCTCCTCGTCCATCATCTCCAAGTCGGTGGCCCGCGGCGGCGGACGCTCCTCCTACCGCGGCCTGCTGCAGGTGCAGGAGGGGGCCCACCATTCGGCCTCCTCGGTGAAGTGCGACGCGCTGCTGGTCGACACCATCAGCCGCTCGGACACCTACCCGTACGTGGACGTCCGCGAGGACGACGTGTCGCTGGCCCACGAGGCAACCGTCTCCAAGGTGAGCGACGACCAGCTCTTCTACCTGATGCAGCGCGGCATGGGTGAGGACGAGGCGATGGCGATGATCGTGCGCGGCTTCGTGGAGCCGATCGCCCGGGAGTTGCCGATGGAGTACGCCCTGGAACTCAACCGCTTGATCGAACTGCAGATGGAAGGAGCCGTCGGCTGATGGCCGCACCCGTGATGGAGGCCGTGGAGGCCCTCGAGTCGCACCTGCATCCCACCCCGTCGTGGGAGCTCGCCGACCACCCGCTGCCCAGCGGGCGCGAGGAGGTGTGGCGGTTCAGCCCGCTGCGCGCCCTGCGCGGCCTGCTGACCGACGGCGGCCCGACCGGCGAGAATCTGGAGTGGGTGACCGACCTGCCCGCGGGGGTCTCCTTCGATCCGATCAGTCTGGCGGAGGCGCGCGAACTGGCCGTCGAGGCCCCGATCGACCGGGTGTCGGCGCTGGCTGCGGCCAACGCCTCCTACGCCGCCCGGCTGAGCGTGCCGGCCGGACTGGAGCTGACCGACCCGATCGTGGTCAACGGCGCCGGCATCGCCGGCTCGTCGGTGGCCGAGCACCTGGTGATCACCGTCGGCGCCCACGCCAAGGCGACCATCGTGCTGCGCTACACCGGCGCCGCCACCCTGGCCGACAAGACCGACCTGATCGTCGGCGACGGCGCCCAGGTCAACTTCGTCTCCATCCAGGACTGGGATGCCGACGCCGTCCACGGCGGCCACCACAGCGTGCTGGTCGGCCGGGACGCCCAGGTGCGCACGGTCACCGTGAGCCTGGGCGGCAAGGTCGTCCGGCTCGCGGAGACCGCGAAGTTCGGCGGCCCGGGCGGCTCCCTGGAGCAGTTCGGCCTCTACTTCGTGGACGCCGGCCAGCACATCGAGCACCGGCTCTTCGTGGACCACAACGCCCCGCACACCCACAGCAACGTCGACTACCGCGGCGCGCTGCAGGGTGAGGGCGCGCGGGCGGTGTGGATCGGCGACGTGCTGATCCGCAAGGTGGCCGAGAACATCTCCACCTACGAGTCGAACAAGAACCTGGTGCTCACCGACGGCTGCCGCGCCGACTCGGTGCCGAACCTCGAGATCGAGACCGGCGAGATCGAGGGCGCCGGGCACTCCTCGACCACCGGACGGTTCGACGACGAGCAGCTGTTCTACCTGCGCTCCCGCGGCATCTCCGAGGACGAGGCCCGCCGCCTGGTGGTGCACGGCTTCTTCGCCGACATCATCCGCCGCGTCGGCGTCCCGGATGTCGAGGCCCGGCTGCTGGCCGCCGTCGAGAAGGAGCTGGAGATCATCGTCGGCAACCCCGTCGCCGTCGAGACCGACCGCTCCGTCGGAGCGGCCCTGTGAGCTTCGTCCGTGCCTGCTCGACCGCGGAGATCCCGGTTGGCGGCGTGATCCCGGTCGATCTCGGCGGCGACGCCGACATCGCCGTGGTGAACACCGCCGAGGGCTTCTTCGCGATCCGCGACGTATGCTCGCACGGCGAGGTCCCGCTCAGCGAGGGCGAGGTCGACGGCCCCACCCTCGAGTGCTACATGCACGGCTCGCGCTTCGACCTGCGCACCGGCCTCCCGCTGGAGCTGCCGGCCACCACCCCCGTCCCTGTCTACCCGGTGCGGGTGGACGGCGACGACCTTTTCATCGACCCAGACAATCCGATCGACATCCAGGAGCAGTAACAACAATGTCAGAACTCCGTATCAGCGGCCTCCACGTCGAGGTGGACACCGAGAGCGGCCCCAAGGCCATCCTCAAGGGCGTCGACCTGACCATTCGCAGCGGCGAGGTGCACGCGATCATGGGGCCGAACGGTTCCGGGAAGTCGACCCTTGCCTACTCGATCGCCGGTCACCCGAAGTACCGGATCACCCAGGGCTCGGTGACCCTGGACGGCGTCGAGCTCACCGAGCTGACCGTCGACGAGCGGGCTCGCGCCGGCCTGTTCCTGGCCATGCAGTACCCGATCGAGGTGCCGGGCGTCTCGGTGGCCAACTTCCTGCGCACCGCCAAGACCGCCCTCACCGGCGAGGCGCCGAAGGTCCGCACCTGGGTGAAGGACGTCAACGTCGCCCTGGAGCGGGTCGGTCTGGACCCCGCCTTCGCCGCCCGCTCGCTGAACGAGGGCTTCTCCGGCGGCGAGAAGAAGCGCAACGAGATCGCCCAGCTGGAATTGCTGAACCCGAAGTTCGCGATCCTGGACGAGACCGACTCCGGCCTGGACATCGACGCGCTGCGGATCGTCTCCGAGGGGGTCAACCGGTACACCGGCCAGGGCGATCGCGGGCTGCTGCTGATCACCCACTACACGCGCATCCTGAACTACATCAAGCCCGACTTCGTCCACGTCTTCGTGGACGGCCGGGTCGCCGAGGAGGGCGGGCCCGAGTTGGCCGACAGCCTGGAGATCGAGGGCTACGACCGCTTCGTCAAGGCCGTGAAGGCTGATGCCTGAGACGACGCTCCCTGAGCCTGTCGAAGGGTACGACCTGGACGCCGTCCGGGCCGACTTCCCGATCCTGAGCCGGGAGGTCAACGGCTACCCGTTGGCCTACCTGGATTCGGCCAACACCTCGCAGAAGCCGCGCCAGGTGGTGGACGCGATCGCCGCCCACTACCTGGAGCACAACGCCAACGTGGCCCGGGCGATGCACGTCCTGGGCGCCGAGGCGACCGAGAGCTTCGAGGCGGCGCGGGCGGCGGTGGCCGGGTTCATCGGCGCCGCCCGTCCCGAGGAGATCGTCTTCACCAAGAACGCCTCCGAGGCGCTGAACCTGGCCGCCCACAGCCTGGGCGCACGGCTCGGCCCCGGTGACGAGATCGTGGTCTCGGTCATGGAGCACCACTCCAACATCGTCCCCTGGCAGTTGCTGGCCGAGCGCACCGGGGCGACCCTGCGCTGGTTCGACATCACCGCCGAGGGCCGGCTCGACCTCGACCGGGCAGCCGCCGAGAACCTCATCAACGACCGGACGGCGATCGTCTCGGTCACCTGGGTCTCCAACGTGCTCGGGACGGTCAACCCGGTCGCGCAGCTCGCCTCCCAGGCGCACGCCGTCGGCGCCACCATGGTGGTCGACGCGTCGCAGGGCGTCCCCCAGCTGCCGACCCGGGTCGCCGACCTCGGCGCCGACCTGATCGCCTTCACCGGCCACAAGCTGGTCGGGCCGACCGGCATCGGGGTGCTGTGGGGCCGCTACGACCTGCTCGCCTCGCTGCCGCCCTTCCTGGGCGGGGGCGAGATGATCGAGGTCGTCACCATGCGCGGCTCCACCTACGCCCCGCCGCCGCACCGCTTCGAGGCCGGCACCCCGCCGATCGCGCAGGCGGTCGGGCTGGGCGCCGCCGTCCGGTATCTGGAGGGCGTCGGTATGGGCGCCATCGCCGCCCACGAGCACGAGCTGACCGCCCAGCTGCTGGGCCGGCTGCTCGAGATCGAGGGGGTCCGCATCCTCGGTCCCACCGAAGCAGTGGACCGCGGGGGAGCGGTGGCGTTCACCCTGGCCACCCGCGACGGGCTGGAGGTTCACCCGCACGACACGATGCAGCTGCTCGACAGCCGCGGGGTGGCGGTGCGCGGCGGGCATCACTGCGCACGGCCGTTGCATGACAGACTGGGCATTCAGTCCTCCACCCGGGCTTCGGTCTACCTGTACACCGCGCCGTGGGAGATCGAAGCGCTGGCAGACGGACTGGTGTACGTTCGCGACTTCTTTGAGGGGCGCCGATGAGCAGCGTTGAGGCGATGTACCAGGAGATCATCCTGGAGCACTATCGCGAGAAGCATCACAGCGGCCTGCGGGAGCCGTTCGGCGCGCAGGTGCACCACGTCAACCCCAGCTGCGGGGACGAGGTGACGCTGCGGGTGCGGCTCGACGGCGACCAAGTGGCTGACGTCTCCTACGAGGGCGTCGGCTGCTCGATCTCGCAGGCCTCTACTTCTGTCATGACCGATCTGGTGATCGGCCGGACGGTGGCCGAGGCGCTCGCCCGGCACGAGGAGTTCACCGAGCTCATGCACAGCCGCGGCGAGATCGAGCCCGATGAGGACAGCCTGGAGGACGCCGTCGCCTTCGTCGGCGTGGCCAAGTTCCCGGCCCGCGTGAAGTGCGCCCTGCTGGGCTGGTCGGCGTTCAAGGACGCGGTGGCCCAGTCCGGCGCGGGGATTCAACTGGAGGAGAGTAACGATGAGTGAGCAGCCCCGTCCCTCCGACCTGGTGCAGGACACCTTTCCGGACGAGGTGGGCCGCGCCCGCCCCACCGAGGAGGAAGTGCTGGACGCCATGCTCGACGTGGTCGACCCGGAGCTGATGGTGAACGTCGTCGACCTCGGCCTGGTGTACGGCGTCCACATCGACGAGAACAACTGGGCGACCCTGGACATGACCCTCACCTCGCCGACCTGCCCGCTGACGGACCGGCTCGAGTACGACACCAACCTGGCCCTGGAGGGCCTGGTGACCGGGGTGACGATCAACTGGGTGTGGCTGCCGCCGTGGACCCTGGACAACATCACCGAGGAAGGCCGCGAGCAGCTCCGCGCCATCGGCTACAACCTGTAGGAGCCATTGACCCTCTGTCCGTTAATCTGATATCAATTAGCTATCAGATTTAGAGAGGGTGATGGTCATGTCCGATCAGAGCTTTCGTCCGGTCGAGGACGCGCAGGAGACCGTGGGCGGCGAGCCCGCCGGAGTGCCGGTGGGGCATGCCGGGGCCAGGGTCGAGATCGACGAGCACCGCGCCTGGTCGGTGAACGGCTTCCTGGCCCTGCTCGCTGGTGTCGCCCTGATCGGCCTGGCGACGTGGGGCTTCGTCCTCGCCGCAATGGCCGACGAGACGGGTGGCGGCGGCGCGCCGTTTGCGATCGGCGCCATCCTGGCTCTGCTCCTGGGGGTCGTCGCGATGACGGCCATCACGATCGTCTCCCCCGGCCAGACCCGGGTGCTGCAGTTCTTCGGCCGCTACATCGGGACCGTCCGCAGCCCGGGCCTGAAGATGACCGTGCCGTTCGCCACCGGCAAGAAAGTCTCCGTGCGGGTGCGCAACTTCGAGACCAGCGAGCTCAAGGTCAACGACGCCGACGGCAACCCGGTGAACATCGCCGCGATCATCGTCTGGCAGGTGGCCGACACCGCCAAGGCGACGTTCGCGGTCGACAAGTTCACCGACTTCGTCGAGGTGCAGTCCGAAGCCGCGCTGCGGCACATCGCCTCGTCCCATCCCTACGACAACGCCGGTCCGGGGGAGGAGTCGCTGCGCGGCTCCACCGACGTGGTGGCCCGGGAGTTGGCCGAGGAGGTCGCCGCCCGGATCGCCATCGCGGGTCTGGAGGTCATCGAGGCGCGGATCTCCACCCTCGCCTACGCCCCGGAGATCGCCCACGCCATGCTGCAGCGGCAGCAGGCCGCCGCGGTCATCGCGGCTCGGGAGAAGATCGTCGAGGGCGCGGTCAGCATGGTGGAGAGCGCCTTGCGGCAGCTCGAGGCCGACGATGTGGTGCAGCTGGACGAGGAGCGCAAGGCCGCCATGGTGTCCAACCTGCTGGTGGTGCTGTGCGGCTCCTCCCAGGCCACGCCGGTGGTCAACGCCGGGTCGCTGTACACCTAGCCGATGCCTGAAGAGACCGTGGGCGGTCGGGCCGAGCGGAAGCCGATTCTGCTCCGGCTCGATCCGGCCGTCCACGCCGCGCTCGCCCGCTGGGCCGCGGACGACCTGCGCTCGCTGAACGCGCACATCGAGCTGCTGCTGCGGCAGGCGCTCACGGCCGCGGGACGCAGCCCCAAGCAGGCGGGGCCGCTGCCGAAGCGTGGCCGGCCCGCACGTCAGGAGTCGACGAGGAGCCCCTCTGATCCGGGGGGCGCGACCCCCAAGGCCGGGGGGCTTTGACCCAGGGGAGCGCCCGAGGCTGGCCACGCGCGACGGCAAGTGGTCCGGCTGCAGGCTCGGCACCGTAGGATGACGCCGTGGCTAGCGACAAGACCCAGACGCCCGACCCGGTCGACAATCCGGTGGAGGAGGTGTTGGCGGCCGAAGGCGCCGAGGTGATCGTCCCCGAGCTGCCGCCCGTCCAGAACACCGTCCAGCGGGTGCTCGCGCACCTGGGGCAGCCGTTCAGCTTCGGGCTCCTTGCGACCCTGGGCGTGCTGACCGCGCTCTCGCTCGGCGGCATGGCCACCGCGCTGTCGACCATCTGGATCTACATCGGCGTCGCGCTGTTCGCTGCGATGGCGCTGGATCCGCTGGTCGCCTGGCTGGAGAAGCGCAACATGTCGCGGGCGCTGAGCATCACGGTGGTATTCGTCGGCTTCGCGGTGGTCTTCGGCGGGCTGCTGGCGATCGTCATCCCGATGGCGGTCAGCCAGGTGGTCTTCTTCGCCCAGGCCGTGCCGGGCTGGATTGCGTCCATTCAGGATGCGGAGTGGTTCCAGAACATCCTGGCCAACACTGGCAGTCAGACCGCGGTGGCGGACGCGCTGAACCAGATTCGCGTCTACTTGTCGAACCCGTCCAATCTGCTGGCCATCGGCGGCGGCGCGCTGGCGGTCGGCTCCGGGATCATGAACGGCATCGCCGGCGGCATGTTCATCCTCATCCTCACGCTCTACTTCATCGCCTCGCTGCGCGGCATGAAGATCGCGATGTACCGGCTGGCGCCGGCCTACGCGCGCGCCAAGGTCGCGGAGATCACCGATCACATCACCACCTCGGTGGGCGCCTACATCTCCGGCATGTTCATCCTGGCCGTTGCCAACGCCGTCGTCTCGTTCATCCTGCTCACTGCGCTCGGTGTGAAGTTCGCCGCGCTGCTGGCCGTTCTGGCGCTGTTCATCACGATGATCCCGATGATCGGCTCGGTCACCTTCTGGATCATCGCCCTGGTGGTCTGCCTCTTCCAGTCCTGGTGGGTGGGCCTGGTCTTCGGCATCGTCTACTTCGCCTACATGCAGGTCGAGGCCTACGTCATGACCCCGCGGGTGATGTCGAAGCAGGTCGAGATCCCCGGCTCGCTGGTGATCATCTCCGCGCTGGTCGGCGGCACTCTGCTGGGCCTGCTCGGTGCGCTGATCGCCGTCCCGGTGACTGCCTCGCTGCTGATGATCATCCAGAAGCTCTTCATCCCCCGCCAGGACGCCAAGATCGAGGCCCCACCGGGTAGCACCCTGGCAGGTTGACCGCGGGGGAGCGACTGCCGCTCCAGACTTAATGGGTGCGATATGGCGCATTACGAACTATGATGGTCGCCATGGCCAGCACAAAGGACTTGATCCGAGAGCGTCGCATTGGTGCCGCCATGGACACCATCGGCGATCAGTTGCGGGTCTTCCGGAAGCTGCAGAAGCTCACCCAGCAGCAGATCGCGGAGCGCGCCGGTCTGACCCGCGGCACTGTCGCTCGCCTGGAGAACGGCGACGACAGCGTCACCATGTCCTCCTTCCTGTCGGTCTGCCGAGCCCTCGGCGTGCTCGACATGCTGGTCGGCTCCCTCAACCCGTACGCCACCGCGATCGGCCGTGCCCAGGCCACCCGCGAGCTCCCGAAGCGAATCCGCCATGGCTGAGGCAAGCGTCGAGATCTGGGATGACGACATCCTTGCCGGCGCTGCCTGGCTACATCCCAGCCGGGACGGGATGGCGGTCGAGTTCACTTATGACCGAGACTTCCTCGCCTCGCCCAGGGTGCGCCAGATCGACCCGGAATTCGGTCTGTACGACGGAACTCACGTCGCCAACACGACTCCCGGCTGCCTGGCGGACGCCACCCCGGACGCCTGGGGCAAGTTCCTTATCCGTAGTGCCTTACGCTCCGCCGGCAAGCCGCGTGAAGCCGACGCGGTCGACTATCTGCTGAACGTCTCCGATGCAGCCCGGCAGGGTTCACTGCGGTTTCGCGTTGATGGGCAGTTCGTTCGTGCCGACCAGCGGATCCCGCATCACCTCGAGCTCGGTCAACTGGCCCATCTCGCCCGCGAGGCTGAACGCACCGGCGATCCTCGACTGGTTCGGGAGTTGTTCGACAGTGGGGCTGAGGCCACCGGAGGTGCCGTCCCGAAGGCCACAGTCGAGTTCGACGACGGATCGCTGTGGATCGCGAAGTTCTATTCCGGGGACACCGGACGGTGGGAGAAGGTCGCTTTCGACTTGGCCGAACGGGCCGGCCTCGACGTGCCCGAAGCCCGGTTGATCGAAGCCAGCGAAGGTGCGGTGTTCCTGTCGCGTCGGTTCGATCGGGACGGGGCTCGCCGGGTGCCGTACCTGTCTGCGGCGTCACTACTCGGCCACGATTCCCGACAGTCCGCCGACTATGCCGATATCGCCGACGCTGTGCGCGATCATGGGGCCGCGCCGATCGCAGACTTGCAGCAGTTGTGGCGCCGGATGGCATTCCAGGTCGCCGTCAACAGCACCGACGACCATCTGCGCAATCACGGCTTCGTGTGGCAGGGCCACAGTTGGACGCTGTCGAAGATGTTCGATGTCGTCCCCAGTGACAGCCTGGAACGCAAGACGTCCATCAACGGCCACCTCGACCGCGGATCCATGGTTGAGGCTCTGGTGGAGTGCTCCGACTACTTCGAGGTTCGCAACCCAGGGGCGGAACTAGGTCGCATCTGGGGCGCGACCGACGGCTGGCGCAGCGTCGCACGGGACTGCGGTTTGACGCGGACCGAGATCGACCGGAAGGCCGCCGCGTTCGAGTACCTTCGCGGGAAGGTCGAACAGGTTGCGGCCGGGTAGGGCTGCTCAGTCGTCTGCGAGCCGCTGGAACAGCAGGTGGTCCTGGTAGCGCCCGGCGATGCTGAGGTAGCGCGGGGCGTACCCGAACTGCTGGAAGCCGTTGCGCAGTAGGACGGCCTGCGACCGCGTGTTCTCGCGGATCGTCCCGGCCTCGACCCGGTGAAGGCCCAGTTCTCCGAACGCGACTACGAGGATGGCGGCTGCCGCCTGGGTCGCCAGGCCGCGTCCGCCGGCCTCCTCCGCGAGCCAGTAACCGAGGCTCGCCGACTGGAACGGGCCACGCACGATGTTGTTCAGGTTGATCCGGCCGACCACGGCGCCGGCGTCATCGAGAATCACGTGTGGGAGCATGGTGTCGTCCGCGCACCGCCGCAGCGAGTCCGCGACCGCCTCCCGCTGCCCCTCGACCGTGAAGTAGTCGTCCGGACGCACGGGCTCCCACGGCTCGAGGAACCCACGACTCCGGACGAGGACGGCGGCGAGCGCTTCCGCGTCCGATGCATCGATGAGGTGGGTCCTGGTCACCCACGCATCGTGCCACGATTGAGTCGGGCGCGCTGCTCGGTGAGGTCCATGTGGCTAGGGCGAAGCTCGACCTCGACCTGCATATTGGCGACTGGAACTTATGCAAACGGGCGACTGAAAGCTATGCAAATGGGCTAATGGATTCTATGCAAGTAGGCGAATGGAGATCGACTTCACCGCGCTCAGGCCTGACGATCTGCCGGATCTGACTGTCGGCCGCTGAACCCCGTTCCGGCTCGGGCTGCGCCTCATGGGCGACCAGCAATCGTGCTGGTCGCCGAATGGCTTTGATTTGCCGCAAGCTGTGGCCGATTCCCCGTTGTCGGACGTTCGGCCACAGCTTGTGGTGGTGTCAGGTGATCTTCTTGGTGGCTTTGGAGGTCTTGGACTTGGTGGTGTAGCCGGGGGCCTTCCCGGTCACCTTGACGGTGAGCTTCTTGCCCTTGTCCTTCGACACCAGCAGGTAGGTGCTCGACGTCGCGCCCTTGATCTTCTTGCCCGAGCGGTACCACTGGTAGGTGAGCACTGCCTCCGCGGGCTTCCAGGTCCCTGGATTGGCGGTGAGCGTCTCGCCGATCTTCGCGGTGCCACTGATCTTGGGTTTCACGGTCGTTAGGGTGCCGGCGGCGACCTTCTTGGTCTTCTTGGAGGTCTGGGTAACGGCGGTGTAGCCCGTTTTTGAGCCGGTGACCTTCACGGTGGTCGTCGTGCCCTTGTCGCCCGCGACCAGCGTGTAGGTGGACGCGGTCGCGTCGGGGATCGCTGTGCCGTTGCGGTACCACTGGTAGGCGAGCGCGACCTCGGCGGGTTTCCATGTTCCGGGCTTGGCGGTGAGGGTCTTGCCGACCTTCGCTGTCCCGCTGATCTCAGGCACCGGAGTCGCCGTGAGCTCCTTTGCCACCGGAGGCCCTGTCACGGCTGCTGTGGCGGCCGAGGTCATGCTCACTGAGTTGTAGCCACTCTTCGAGCCTGTGACGGTCACCGTGATGGTGGCGCCGAGATCGGCATCGGCCACTGTGTAGCTGGACTGATTGGCACCGGGGATCGCCACACCAGACCGACGCCACTGGTAGGAAAGTGTGACCGGTGACGGCCGCCAGGTCCCGGTTGAGGCGGTGAGCTTGGAGCCGACCTGGGCAGAGCCTGAGATGGTCGGGGTGGTGCCACTCAGTTCGTGGGGAACGGTGACCGTCTTGCAGCCAAGTTGACTGTTCGCCCACCCCGCGCCGGCGTTGATGCCGTAGGAACACAGCTTGACAGTGCCATCCATGGGCAAATCTATGGTGCCGCTGTAGCCCAGGTTGCTGCCGTAGCCGGGGTACGCAGCTGCAACATCTGGGCGGGACACGTTCGCCGTAAGCGGGCCCAGATACTTGTCGTTCGCATAGAAGTGCGCGATCAGCGGACCCTGCTTGAGGTTGGGATCGGCAACCCACCCACGCACATACGCTCGTTGCCCGGCCAATCCGGTGACTTCATCGAGGCGGCCGAATGGATTCGGGTCGGCGACCTGGATCTTCTTGCACCCCAATTGGCTGTTCACGCTGCCTTGGCCGACATTGATCGCATAGGTGCAGATCTCAAGCTCGCCCGCGGCGTCGACAGACAAACGCTCGCTGTACCCCAGGCTGGATCCGTAGCCGGGGTATGCAGCCGCGACGTCAGGACGTGACTTGTCAGCCTTGACCGGCCCGAGGTACTTCGTGCCCCGGTATACATGCACGGTGAGCGGTCCGTTCTTCTGGTCCGGGTCCGCAGCCCACCCGCTGATCGCGATCACGCCCGCCTCAGGAGAGGAGACTGAGTCGAGGCGGCCGAACGGGTTGTGGGCCGGTATGTCCTTGATGTGAAGGAAGCGGACGGAAGCCGGCCATCTGGCGCTGCCGCGGGTCACGGTTGAGCTTGAGTACTTGCCCGTGTTGCCGAGGTTGTACTCCTCGATCACCACGGAGTCGTTGGACTTGACCTCCTTCACCCAGGCGACGTGTCCTACCGACCCCGCGCCTCCCTGGTTGGAATCCCACCACATGACCGCGCCGACTGACGGCGTGGTGTCGACTCTGATGCCTGCGCGGTCAGCCGCTGCTTTCCACGTGTTGGCGTTGCCCCAGCGTTGGCCCGACGGCTGCTTGTAGGGGTTGCCAAACTCGACCTTGTTGTCGTTGTTCAGCCGCCACGCCACGAAGTCCGTGCATTGCCGGTAGAAGAACAGCCATTCAGAGAAGGCCTTGGTTCCGATGCACCATGGATAGGAGCCGCCGTCGACCTGGCAGGTGGTGTTCGCGTTCTTGTATGGGTAGTCGTCGACGCCCGGCGTCGCCTCTGCCCGCTGGGTAGTCAGGATCGGTGCGATCAGCAGGATCATCGCGAGGATCGTGCCGGCGACGCGCCGGGTCAGTGAACTTCTGGGTGCAGCGGTGCTCCCGTTGAAACTGGTCATCGATTTCCCCCCGGATAGCCAGCGGATGCGTCGGCGTAGCGCACCCAGGCGTGATGCTACTTATAGGTCTGTAGACTTACAAGTAGCAGGCCGCGAGGGTCGTTCATGTGGCCGTCGGAGACTTGCAGCGGATCGTGGGGCGGAACCTGCGGTCGCATCGCCAAGCCCGCGGCCTGAGTCAAGAAGCTTTCGCTGATGAGCTCGGAGTGCATCGGACCTACATGGGTGGGCTGGAGCGCGGCGAGCGCAATCTCACGCTGAAGAGCCTGGAGCGTCTGGCGGAATCGCTGGGCGTCGAGGTCCAGGAGTTGCTGCACTCGTAGCCGGCCGCGAACGTGGTTTGGGGTGTGCCTCGCGGGCTGGGAGAATGGCTGATTGTGCTGGTTGCGCGAGAGGTCGAGGTACGGGCGGGGGCCCGGCTGTTGCTGTCCCCGGTGAGCTTTCAGGTTGCGTCCGGTGACCGGATTGGTCTGGTCGGACGCAATGGCGCCGGGAAGACCACGCTCACTCGGATTCTGGCGGGGGAGGGGCTGCCGGCGTCCGGTCAGGTGACGCGGTCGGGGCAGCTGGGGTATCTGCCGCAAGACCCTCGGACGGGGGATCTGGAGCAGCTGGCCAAGGACCGCATCCTCTCGGCGCGGGGGCTCGACCAGATTCTGCAGCGGCTCACCCGCTACACCATGGCGATGGCCGAGGAGACCGGCGAGGCCCAGGAGGCGGCGATGCGCTCCTACTCGCGGGCTGAGGCTGAACTGGCTGCGGCGGGCGGCTACCCGGCCGAGGCCGAGGCGGCGCGGATCTCGGCCAACCTGGGGCTGCCTGATCGGGTGCTGGGCCAGCCGCTGCGGACGCTCTCGGGCGGTCAGCGGCGGCGGGTCGAACTCGCCCGCATTCTGTTCTCCGGCGCCGACACCATGCTGCTGGACGAACCCACCAACCACCTGGACGCCGATTCGATCGTCTGGCTGCGCAGCTACCTTTCGACCTACTCCGGCGGGCTGATCGTGATCTCTCACGACGTCGGGCTGCTCGAGGCGACCGTCAACAAGGTCTTCCACCTAGACGCCAACCGCGCCGAGCTCGACGTCTACTCGATGGACTGGAAGCGCTACCTGCTGCAGCGCGAGACGGACGAGAAGCGCCGCAAACGGGAGCGCGCCAACGCCGAGCGCAAGGCCGAGACCCTGCTCGCCCAGGCCGACAAGATGCGCG